>JAJQCG010000052.1:9027-21745 GCA_021202815.1 Lachnospiraceae bacterium
TCGTCGGCGATTCTGAGGGCGCGCAGCTTGACGACGAGCGCGGCGAGATCATTCCCGAAGAGATCGCTGAGCTTTTGCATACCCTCTTCGTCGAATTCTTTCACGCCGTCGCGGAGTTCCTCTACGCCATCGTTCAGCTCGCCGATGCCCTCGTTTAATTCCTCCACGGCGTCCAGCAGCTCCTACAAGCCGTCATTCAGCTCGAATTTGGCGTTCGCCAACTCGGCGGAGCCCTTGCTCAGCTCCTTTGTTCCCTGGTAAATCTGCCAGGCGGCGTCGGTGTAGCTCTTTACGCCGCTGGAGAGAAGCTGGCTGCCCGCAGAGAGCTGGCTCAGACTTGCCTGCAGCACGGAGAGCTGCCGATAGAGCGCGAGCTCTTCCTGGCTGAGACTGTTCACGACGTTATCATCAGAGAGATCCGGCAGTCCAAGCGAACCGAGCGCGGACTCGACCTCCGAAAGCCCGTCCGCCAGAGCCTGCACGGACTCCTGCAGCTCCTCGTTCGAGAGCGTCAGCTGGTAGAGGTAGTAATTCACGCTGTCCAGCCCCGCGTCCACTGCCCACCCGCCGTCCGTGTAGTCCTGGACGCCGTCCCGCAGCTCTGTCACGCCGTCCAGAAGCTCGCCCGTGCCATCGTAGAGCTCGCTTGTGCCGTCATACAGCTCTTCGGTTCCCTCCACGAGATCGGAGGACGCGTCGCTCAGCTCCTCCATATCGGCAATCATATCGTCCAGCTCGTCGAGATCGTCCTCCTCCATCTCCAAAAACAGACCCGGCGTGAGGATGGTCGCTGTGAAATCCAGCTCGAAGTCCGTCACATCGGCGCTGAGCTCCACGTATTCCGGGATCTCCAGTTCCTCCGTCAGCTCATAATCTGTGAGTGCGAGATATTCGGAGAGTCCCGGCAGCGCAAAGCCCACGATAAGATCCTGGGAACCAAGGGAGATGAGACTTCCGTTCGTCACTTCGATATTGGAGAAGACGTTTGGAGACAAGTACAGCAGCGTGAGCGCTGTAAAAGGCATCGGGGCGATTACGGTTTCTCCGTTTACTTCGATATTTTCCGCAGTCTGGTTTTCGTAGTCGAAGCGGATGCGCAGCCGTCCGCTCCTGCCCGCGAGCTCTTCGGCCTCGATTTCCTGATCGTCAAGGAAATAGCTGATCTGCACGAGAACGGGAAGCTCTTTTTCGGTAGTTCCCTTGTAGGAAATATCCGCGCCCTGGTTTTCCCAGAGGAGCGTGCTGTCGTCGTCCTGCGTGAACTCCTCGTCGCCCTCGGTATTTTTGATATTGTTCAGGATCGAGAAGTCGGAGATCGGCGAGAGCCCTTCCGGGTCGGGATTTCTGAGCTCGGTCTCGACGGTGATTTCCGTGGGCGTGCCGTCAGTCTGTGCCTTCACGTAGACGGTCTCCGCTTTGTCGACGGTGAGGGAGGAGCTGTAGGAGGCGGTAACGTCTGCGCTTTCCTCCGTCTTCTGTGTGGCGGGGTCTGTTGTTTTTTGAGAAGCTGTGTCGTCTGAGGTATCTGAAGCATTGTTACATCCTGAGAGACAGCACAAAGTCAGGATGAGAAGCAGAGCTTTTTCAAAATCAACCCTTTTCCTTTTCATAATATACTGTTCCTTTCACTCTACATTCTTCAGCGCCTCGTCCATCGGGATCCGGCGGATCCTCCGCAGTTCCAGCAGCGCGACGAGCGCGTAGGCGACTATCCCCAGTTCAAACATCTGTACATAGATCAGCGGGTCCATATAGAAGGGAATCCAGCCGGTGATGCTGGTCAGCATGACCGCGCGGAACAGCCAGTACATGATCCGCGTCTCCAGCGGCAGTGTCACGAGCAGACAGAGGATCACGACGAGCGTAGTCGAGAGGATATACAGCCGCCCGATTTCACCGGGCGTGTAGCCCAGAATCTTCGCCATCGAGACCGACTGGGCGTTTTTTTCAATAATGGTCTTCGAGAGCAGGTAGATTAGTACGAGGAACATGACGACGGAGAAGGCGTCCACCATATACATCATTGTGCCCATCGAGACGTTCAGCTGCCGCGTGATTTTCGTCAGCGCCTCCAGATCGATGACCGAGGAAATGTACTGATCGTCGAGGTCGGTGATCTCCGTGTCGGAGAAATAGCCGGAAAAATAATCGTCTCCCAGGTCAAAGTATGCGTTCAGATAATCCTGCTCCATAAAGAGTGCGAGCGCGCCCTCGTAGGCGTAGACGCCGCTGACCGTGAAATCGTAGCATTCGTCCCCGTACTCTTCCTTCAGGGTGATGATGTCGCCGGGCTGCGTGCCGAATTTATCCGCGTAGGCCTGTGAAATATAGATCTGTTCCCCCAAAAAATCCGCGTCGATATAGCGGCTGTCCGCGGCGACTCCGTAGAGAAGAACCTCCTCGCTCTTATATTCGCCTTCCAATGTGACGAGAGAATATGCCGTAAACTCCTCCGCATCCTCATTCTCCGTCTGCGCGTCCAGCGAGAAGAGCAGCATGGACAGCAGGCTCTCGAGCCTTCGCTCCTCATTCATGGCGCTTAAGGGAATCTGCAGAATATACTGGTAATTGCAGAGCAGATTGTCCGTGAGCGTCTCCTGATAGTGATTCAGGACGGAGGGGAAGATCAGGCCGAACATCAGGAGCAGATTCGCGAAGAGCACACCGACGAAGAGGATCGCGTAGCTGCCTACGTTCTGGAAAATGATGCGCAGCCGGAAGCGTGTGAAAAAAGGAATGTGGCGGGACAGCGGAAGCGCGCGGGAGCGGCTCTTTCGACTTAAGTCCCTTCTCAGAAATTTGAGAGGCGAAAGGCTTAAGGCGCGGCGCAGCAGCACAAAATTGATGAGCAGCATCAGCATTCCGGGGACGAGCGTGGTCAGAAGGAAGGCCTCGGCGTTCCAGCGCGTCTCGTAGGTCGGCAGACTGTAGCTTCCATAATACATGCCTGCGCAGAGATCCTTGAAAATGGTATATCCGAGCAGGTTGCCGATGAGCATGCCGACGAGCGTCACGAGCATGGGCATCGCCATATAGTGCCGGATAAGTTCGCCGCGCGTGTAGCCGGAGGCTCGCAGGGTCCCGATGACGTTCGCCTCCTTCGCGATCGTGGCGCCGGTCGTGACCGCAAAGACAAAGGCCATGATTGCCATGACCATGTAGAGCAACGCGGTCATCATCGCCTTGTCGCTGCTGAAATCATCGCCGGTGAACATGATCGCCTGGTTGAGATAGCGCGGGACAAAGGCCTCGAGCGTTACCTCACGGAGCATGGCCTCCATGAGATTTTCGGAGAGCTCCTGCTCCGCGGCTTCGTCCGCCGGAGCGATGTCGGTATCGTATTTCCAGGAATAGCTCCAGGTGAGTTCCGCGTCGCGAAACAGGGAAAAGCCATCCGCGGACATGACGGCCACGCCGAACTGTACGGCGTCGAACATGGAATCCCCATTGTCCTCGAAGAGGCAGCTGTAGTCCGGAAGTGCGACGAGGCCGGTGATAAGGAAGCTGCGGGAGCCGCTCTGCACGGTGTCGCCGACGGACAGGTTGTGATTGTCCGCGTACATGCGGTCGAGCGCGATCTCATCCGTCGCCTCCGGCATCCATCCTTCCATGAGGCAGATGAGATTGATTTCGCTGCGATCCTTAAAAATACGCAGCCTGCTGCCGTCGGAGAGATTTTCCGTCGCATAAAAATTGTCGTAAAGCGTCACGCCGAAGTCCTCGATTGCGCTTCGCTGTGCGCGGTTCATCTTTTCGCCGAGGTGAAAATTGCCGTCCTCGATATTGTATTTCTCAAAGCTTTCCTCGTAGGCGGCCAGGATGCTGCTGTCGGCCACGAGAAAGCCGGATACAAAGCCGATCGAGCCGGTGAGCAGAAGAAAGATCACGAGATATTTCCCGAGCTCGCTTCGCAAATCCCGCGAAAGACGGCGGTATAATGGATTCTTCTTTTTCACCATTCCAGATCCTCCGCGGGAACGCGCCGCCCGTTCGGGCGATTGTCCAGAATCTGTCCGTCTCGTAGGCGTACAACCCGGTCGGCCATGTGTCGGATCGCGTCGTTGTGCGTGACCATGAGCACCGCGCTGCCGTAGCGGCGGTTCACGGTCTCGATGAGCTTCAGAATTTCTCTGGAGGTCTGGTAGTCGAGCGCGCCGGTCGGCTCATCGCAGAGCAGGATGTCGGGCTTTTTCACGACCGCGCGTCCAATCGCCGTGCGCTGCTGCTGCCCGCCGGAGAGCTGACCCGGGAGTTTCCTCTGATGTTCGTCAAGCCCCAGCGTGTGGAGCAGTTCGTCCACATCGAGCGGGTCGTCGCTTAAGTACGCACCGACCTCAATATTCTCCCGCACAGTCAGGTTCGGGATCAGATTGTACATCTGGAAGCCAGAGCCGAGATGGCGCCTGCGATAGTCGGTCAGCCGCCGTTCCTTCATGCCGGACATGCGCTCCCCGTCGATCGAGATCTCGCCGGAGTCTGCCGCATCAATGCCGCCGATGATATTGAGCAGCGTCGATTTTCCGGAGCCGGAGGGGCCGAGCAGCACGCAGAATTCGCCCTTGTCGACTGCCAGACTGACGCCTCTCAGCACCTCCGTCCGGTTCTCGCCGGAACCGAAGGATTTTCGAATATCCCGTATTTCCAGAAACATAATGATAGAAACTCCCTTTTTTAACACTGTTTAAATGTTAGCACTGACTAACCAGGAACGCAAGCTTCCAGTTGAAAACAATTCTCAACTTGGAATGCTTAAAAATTCTTAAGGTCTTCCCGGAGGCCTTTTCTTTTTCCCCTGCGAAGTGTTACACTGTCAGTAACGCAGGTACAGCGTTTTCGAGATAATCCGGTTTTTCTGCCAGTGTATAAAGCCGGGTTCTCAGCGAAACACCGTGTTGGAATTTGAGGGAGGCAGTTGACATGTCGGAAAAACAGAAAATACTGGTGGTAGACGACGAGCCGGAGATCCGCGAGGTGCTGCGCGTGATGCTCTCCGGGGAGGGCTATGAGGTGACGGAGGCTTGTGATGCGCATGAGGCGCTTGAGCGGGCTCCGGAGGCAGATCTGGTCATCCTGGACATTCTGATGCCCGGGGAGTCGGGGATCTGGGCCTGCGAGAGGATACGGGAGCGGACGAATGTGCCGATCCTCTTCCTGACGACGAAGTCCGGGGAGCACGACAAGGTGCAGGGCTTCAGCGCGGGCGGCGATGATTATCTGGTGAAGCCCTTCTCCTACACGGAGCTGCTGACCAGGATTGGCGCGCTGTTGCGCCGCTATCAGGTCTACAGGGGACAGCAGGAGAAGCCGGATAAGCTGGCATTTTATCGCGATATCACCGTGGATCGCAGGCGCCAGAGCGTCTTTGCGGGCGAAGAGCGGATCGCCCTGACCGAGATGGAGTATCAGATTCTGCTGCTGCTCGTTTCAAGCCCGGGGAAGGTTTTCTCTGTTCGTGAGATTTACGAGGCCGTCTGGAAGGAAACCTTCTACGCGAGCTCCGGCAATACGGTCATGGTTCATATCCGGAATATCCGCCGCAAGCTGGGGAAAGAGAGGGAGAATTACATACAGAATGTCTGGGGAAGGGAATATTGTGTCGTCTGAGAAGAAATGGAGAAACCGGCTCACGCTGGAGCTGATTGTGATGAGTGCCGCAGCGCTGCTTGTAGCCTTCCTGGCGGCGAATCTGGTTGAAAATCTGGCCTATGATATTGCCGCAGACCGGCGTTATTCGGAGGAATCCATTGACCAGGCCATGGATGAGACGCTGGAGAACCTGAAAGATTTCATTGAGACAAATCAGGTGGGTGAGGACAATATTGAATTTCTGATAGGCTGGGTGCAGCGGCAGAAGGACGTCTACGTCATGTTTTACCGCGACGTGGACGCGCTGCTGGGTCCTTATCTGACAATCAATGAAGGCGAGGATGAGCCTCCGGAAATGCTGGAGCTGAACCGGATGACCTACTACGATCTGGAGCTCAGTGACGGAACGCCGATCAAGGTGGAGCTTGAATACTATATCACGATGCGGGATATGGAATGGCTGAACGTCCTGAAATACGCGGTGGGCGGGATTGTATTTATCCTTCTTCTCTTTCTGATGGTGCATCGGAAGATTTGCTATATCAATTGTCTCGAAAGGGAGCTGTCGGTTTTAAGCGCCGGAAACTTAAGTTATCCGGTCACAATCCGCGGCAGAGATGAGCTCACCGACCTCGCAAAGGGTATTGAGACGCTGAAAAACGGAATTCTGGAGGAGCAGCAGAAGAAGGCCGAGGCCGAGAAGGCGAATATGGAGTTGGTGACCGCGATGTCCCACGACCTGCGCACGCCACTCACCTCGCTGATCGGATATCTGGAGATCTTAAGCCGCGGCCGCTGCGAGAGCGAGGAGCAGCGGGAGTCCTATCTGGAGCGCTGCCGGGAGAAGGTCTTCCAGATGAAGCGCGTCTCCGACCGGCTTTTTGAATATTTTCTTGTGTACGGGCAGGAGGAGAAAAGTCCGGTGCTGATCCGGATGAGCTGTACGGATCTGGTAAACGAGATTTGCTGCCGCCAGCTTCTGGACTGGAAGGAGCAGGGCGGACAGATTGACTGCGAGACGGGTGAACTCTCCGGCGCGGTGATGGTGGACGGCGAGTATATGCAGCGCGTGATCGACAACCTGCTTCGGAACCTGCAGAAGTACGCGGATCGGGCATATCCGGTCACGATGCAAATCCGGGAAGAGGAGGGACAGCTGCGGATTCGGGTCACCAATCACGTGCTTGAACAGGAGAACCGCAGGGAGAGTACGCAGATCGGCCTCAAAACCTGCCGGAAAATCATCGAGAAGCACGGCGGCAGCTTCACCTGGCGGCGCGAAGGAGACTGCTTTGTGGGCGAGATCTGTCTGCCGCTGGCGGAGTAAGAATCCACCGCCGCTGTCATTCCACGCCGGTGCTCCCGCCCTCCATCGCCGCCACCCGCATGACCGGAAAAAAGTGCTCCCGGGCTGCCAGCCGGGCGCACGTCCGACAACCCACGAGTGGTGGCGGCGGCGGGCGGGAGCGCCGACATGTAAATGGCAACTTTACGGTTGCAATTTCGGTAGAAACATGTAAAAATAGAATTTGTGTGAGGAGAAAGCCATGGCGAAGCAAAAAGAGGTCAAGACTAACGCGATGCGGATTCTCGAGTCGCTGAGGATTCCGTTTCAGTATCATACATATGAGTGCGGGGAATTTGTGGACGGGATCAGGGTCGCGGACCAGCTGGGACTGCCGCATGAGAAAGTGTTCAAGACACTGGTGACGGTCGGAAACAGTAAGAATTACTTTGTGTTTGTGATTCCGATCGAGGAGGAGCTGGATCTGAAGAAGGCAGCGCGCGCCGTGGGGGAGAAGAACGTGGAGATGCTCCACGTGAAGGATATCAACCGGGTCACGGGCTATGTGCGCGGTGGTTGCACGGCGGTCGGCATGAAGAAACAGTATGTGACGCGCATCGACTGCTCCGTGCAGGGACAGCCGCAGATTTATGTCAGCGGCGGCAGGATCGGCTCGCAGATCGAGCTTGCGCCGACGGATCTTTGCCGTGCGGCGGGGGCAGAGTTCGCGGAGCTGACAAAGTCGAAGGCATGAGGAGGAATGGCATGGGAAATCCGCTGGTGAGCATTATCGTACCAGTTTACAATACGAAAAATTACCTGGCGCGCTGTGTGGACAGCCTGCTGGGGCAGGACTACGAGAATCTGGAGGTTCTTCTGATCGATGACGGGAGCACGGACGGCTCGGAGGCACTGCTGGACGAATATCAGGAGAAGGACGCGAGAGTCCGCGTGATTCATCAGGAGAATGCGGGCGTCTCTTTGAGCCGGAACCGGGCGATCGAGGCCGCGCGCGGAGAATATATCCGCTTCGTGGACAGCGATGACTGGCTGCCGGAGAATGCGACCAGTCTGCTGGTCGGCGCAGCCGAGGAGGCGGGCTGCGATATGGTGATCGCGGATTTTTACCGCGTGTCCGGCACCCGCATGTCGCAGAAGGGCGACATCGACGAGGATCAGGTGATGGATCGTGTCGAGTTCGCCGCGCACATGATTGAGAATCCGGCGGATTTCTATTATGGTGTGCTCTGGAATAAGCTGTTCCGCCGCTCTATCATCATGGATCACGGGATCCGGATGGACGCGGAGCTGAGCTGGTGCGAGGACTTCCTCTTTAATCTGGAATATATCCGCTATGCGGAGACCTTCCGTGCGATCCAGGAGCCGGTCTACTATTATCTGAAGCGGAAAAACAGCCTGGTCTCGCAGAGCATGAGCATTGCCACCACAATCCGGACGAAGATCATTACCTTTGAATATTACAATGATTTTTATAAGGACGTCTATGGCGACGATTATGAGGACGTGCAGGGCAAGGTGCGCTACTATCTGCTCAGTGCGGCAAAGGACGGCGTTGTCATGCCGATTCCCTCGACCAGAAAGAAGACCGGCGCGGATTTGAGCCCGCAGACGGAACAGGAGCTTCTGGGAAAGACGGGATTCTGGCCGGATCTCTATTATGGACGCAGGCTGCTGGAGGATTACCTGCGCTCCGATGCGGTGTTGAAACCGCTGACGTTCGACGACGCGTCGCTGCTCTGGCTGTTCCGGGACATCCGGCAGTTTGGACGGCAGAAGGAGATCGCCGTGATCACCGGGCAGACGCCGCAGCGGACGGCGCGGACCTTAAGCCGCCTGAAGCGCGGCGAGTATATTGCGACGCGCACGGACAAGGACGGGATGCTGATTGTCGCGGTGCTGGAAAAGGGGCATGTGTGCCTGGAGAAAATAGAGGAGATCCTCCGGCAGTTTGGCGGTATCTGCATGGACGGTCTTAGCCCGGAGGAGCGCGCGTGTCTCACGGCGGTGGAGGCAAGAGTGCGCCGCAACGTCCGCGGGCAGGCGAAGAAGGAGCACATTACAGGAGGAGAAAGCTATGGAGGACAATGAGCTGGAGAAACAGCTAAAGAAGCTGCGCAGAGATCTGAGGGTGAACAGAATCATCAGCATCGTATCCGTGCTGCTGACGGTCTGCCTGCTGGGAGCGCTGGTCTGGGTGGCCGGGACGCTGGAGCCGGTGGTGGAGCAGGTGTCGCAGCTGGACATCGATACGGTGAACAGCACGCTCACGGAGGCGGAGAGTGTTCTGACGGAGATTTCCGCCTCGGACATTGACTGGGAGCAGCTCTCCGGAACCATCGCAGGCCTGGACGTCGATACGTTGAACGAGACGATGCGGGCGCTGGATATGGAGCAGCTCACGGAGGCGATCGAGAACCTGAACGAGGCGAGCGAGGCGATCCAGGAGCTCGCGGATTCTCTGAACAGTTCCCTGTTTGGAATGTTTCGCTGACGAGATGGTATGGCCTGTGCGTTTTCTGCATATGAAGAAAACTTTCCTGTCTGCAGGGGATGCATGGTCGTCATTCGCGATTTTACAGAAGAAAGACGGAGGAAGAAAGACATGAATACGGAAATGAAACCGGTCAAAGAGGGAAAGGTGTGCGAGATTTACGACTGCGGCGACAGCCTGGTCATGGTCGCGACGGACCGCATCAGCTGCTTTGACGTGATTCTGAAAAATGATGTGCGGAAGAAGGGCACGGTGCTGACGCAGATGTCGCGCTTCTGGTTTGACATGACGCGCGATATTCTTCCGAATCACATGATTTCGGTGGATGTGAAGGACATGCCGGAGTTTTTCCGGCAGTCGCGCTTCGACGGAAACAGCATGCTCTGCCGGAAGCTTCAGATGTTCCCGGTCGAGTGCATTGTCCGCGGCTACATCACGGGCAGTGGCTGGGCGAGTTATCAGAAGAGCGGTATGGTCTGTGGTATCGCGCTGCCGGAGGGCCTAAAGGAGTCCGATAAGCTGCCGGAACCGATCTACACCCCGTCCACGAAGGTGGAGATCGGCGATCACGATGAAAATATTTCGTATGAACAGAGTATCGTGCATCTTGAGAAATATTTTCCCGGCAAGGGGGAGGAGTACGCGGCAAAGCTGCGCGACTACACGATCGCCCTCTACCAGAAATGCGCGGACTATGCGCTTGGCCGCGGCATTATCATTGCGGACACGAAGTTCGAGTTCGGTCTCGATGAGCAGGGCAATATTGTGCTCGGCGACGAGATGCTGACGCCGGACAGCTCCCGCTTCTGGCCCGCGGAGGGCTACGAGCCGGGGCATGGTCAGCCTTCCTTTGACAAGCAGTTCGCCCGTGACTGGCTGAAGGCGAACCCGGGCAACGACTGGACGCTGCCGGAGGAGATCGTGGAGAAGACGATTGGAAAGTACCTGCAGGCCTACGAGCTGCTGACCGGGAAGCAGTTGTAAAGGATTAAAATAAGGCGTTGACAAATACCCTTCGGGGGTATATGATGGCACTGTCATGATATACCCTTGAGGGGTATTTTACTATGAAGACCCCGGACGGCAGCGATTGCATGGAGGATTGCAATGGAAGATTATAAGATGGAGGAGCAGGCCTGCTGCCCATGTGAGGCGACGACAGAGAAGAAAAAGGAACGCTCCGAGAAGGAATACCGCGACCTGATGAACCGCCTGAAGCGCATCGAGGGTCAGGTGCGCGGGATACAGGGCATGCTGGAAAATGATGCGTACTGCGCGGATATCCTCGTGCAGGTGGCGGCGGTGAACGCCGCGCTCAACAGCTTTAACAAGGTGCTGCTGGCGAATCATGTCAGGACCTGTGTGGCGGACAATATCCGCGCGGGCAATGATGAGGTCATCGACGAACTGGTTACACTATTACAGAAGCTGATGCGATAGGAGGGATGTTACGATGGAACAATACAATGTGACTGGCATGAGCTGCGCGGCCTGCAGTGCGCGGGTCGAGAAGGCCGTGAACGCGGTGCCGGGCGTTACTTCATGCTCGGTGAGTCTTCTGACAAACTCCATGGGCGTGGAGGGAAGCGCCGCGCCGGAGGCGGTCATAGCGGCGGTCGTGGACGCAGGCTACGGAGCCTCGCTGAAGGGCGCGAAGAAGGCGGGCGGCGGCGCGCCGGATTATGATGATATGCTGAAGGACACTGAGACGCCAAAGATGAAGCGCAGGCTGATTGCTTCGCTCTGCCTGCTGATTCCGCTGATGTATGTGTCGATGGGACACATGATGTGGGGCTGGCCACTGCCCGCATTTTTTGATGGAAATCATATCGCGATGGGGCTCGTGGAGCTGCTGCTCACGACGGCGGTCATGGTCATTAATCAGAAATTTTTCATCAGCGGCTTCAAGGAACTGATCCACCGCGCTCCGAATATGGATACGCTCGTTGCGCTCGGCTCGACCGCTTCCTATGTATACAGCGTCTATGCGCTCTTCGCGATGACGGACGCGCAGGTGAAGGGCGACGCGGCGGCGGTTATGAGCTATATGCACGAGTTCTATTTTGAGTCGGCGGCGATGATCCTGACGCTGATCACGGTCGGCAAGATGCTGGAGTCGATGTCGAAGGGCAGGACGACCGACGCGCTCAAAAGCCTGATGAAGCTGGCGCCGAAGACCGCCGTTCTGAAACGTGGAGAGAGCGAGGTCGAGGTGCCGATCGAGCAGGTGCATATCGGCGACCACTTCGTAGTGCGGCCCGGTGAGAACATCCCGGTCGACGGCGTCGTGACCGAAGGGACGAGCGCGGTCAATGAGTCCGCGCTGACCGGCGAGAGCATCCCGGTCGACAAGGAACCGGGCGATACGGTCTCCGCAGCGACGCTGAACCAGTCGGGTTACCTCGTCTGCGAGGCGACGCGTGTGGGAGAGGATACGACGCTCTCGCAGATTATCCAGATGGTAAGCGATGCGGCGGCTACCAAGGCGCCGATCGCGAAGGTCGCGGATCGGGTGTCCGGCGTTTTCGTGCCGTCGGTTATCACGATTGCACTCATCACGACGGCGGTCTGGCTGCTCGCCGGGCAGACGGTCGGCTATGCGCTGGCGCGTGGCATCTCGGTGCTCGTCATCAGCTGCCCCTGCGCGCTCGGGCTGGCGACCCCGGTCGCGATTATGGTCGGCAACGGCATGGGGGCGAAGCACGGCACGATGTTTAAGACTGCCGTCTCCCTTGAGGAGACCGGCAAGGTGCAGATCGTTGCGCTCGACAAGACCGGCACGATCACGAGCGGCGAGCCGCGCGTGACGGATCTCTGCCCTGTGGAGGGCTGCAGCGAAGAGGAGCTGCTCGGGAAGGCCTGTGCGCTGGAGCAGAAGAGCGAGCACCCGCTGGCGCGCGCTGTCCTCAGGCTTGCGCAGGAGCGGGAGCTTAAAGGGCAGGAGGTCGACGATTTCCGGGCCGTCGCAGGCAACGGGCTTACGGGGACGCTGGACGGCAGAGTGCTCGCCGGTGGAAACCGGAAGTTCATTTCTGAAAAAACGCAGATTCCCGAACAGGTCGCCGCGAAGGCCGACGAGCTGGCCGAAGCGGGCAAGACTCCGCTCTTCTTCAGCGAGGACGGACATCTGCTCGGCATTATCGCGGTCGCGGACGTGATCCGGGAGGACAGCTCGCGCGCCGTGAAGGAGCTACAGAACATGGGCATTCATGTCGTCATGCTGACCGGCGACAATGAGCGCACTGCGCGGGCGATCGGCGCGCAGGCGGGTGTCGACGAGGTGGTCGCGGGCGTGCTGCCGGACGGCAAGGAGGCCGTGATCAGCGCCCTGAAGA
>JAJQCG010000069.1 GCA_021202815.1 Lachnospiraceae bacterium
GCCGTGGACTACAAGACCGGCGGCGCCGACGGCGAATCGCCGGAAGCGCTGCACGCCAAGCACCTTCTGCAAGCGCGATGCTACGCCTACGCGCTGCTGCGGCAGGGCTGCGCCGAGGCGGAGCTGCGCTTCGTGCGCGTCGAGCGCGAGGATGCGTCGGGGGCCATGCAGACCGTGTCCTACCGCTTCTCCGCCGCAGACGTCGACGAGCTGGCAGCCTGCATCCTGGACGCCCGAGGGGCGTAGCGTTTCTCTGCGGATCGTCTGCTTCCGGTGCATCTTGACAGCGGACGATCCAAGCCTAGAATGTAATCGTCCAGCTACAGTCGCGGCAAAATATAACATCCCCCCATCAGGTAAAACGCGAAAAATCGTCCAGACTTATCATTCTCTCAGCAAACAGGTCATAAATCACGACTGAACATCGTTCGAGGCATTTGCTAGGATGATCGACGGGTAGGGGCGCGGCGCGACGGAGTGCGTAGCGAGTATTGTGTCGACACCCGCGCCCCTCGGGGGAAGCCGTCCGAGCTTGCGCTTTACGCCCGGCCGCTTCTGCCGTAGCGCTCGTAGGCGCGCGTCACCTGCAGCTCGTACTCCTTGCGGGTGCCCTTGACCACGGTGTCCAAGATGAGGCCGCTCGCGAACGCGAGGATGCCCACGAACACCAGGGCCACGGCCAGGAGCGCGGAAGGCAGGCGCGGCACGAGGCCCGTTGCGGCGAACTCCCAGATGACGGGTATGCCGGCGATGAGGCCCAGCACGCAGAACAGAAGCGCGAGCCAGCTGAACAGCGCGAGCGGGCGGTAGTCCTTGAACAGCGACATGATCATGGACAGCACCTTCATGCCGTCGGAGAACGTGTTGAGCTTGCTCTCCGAACCTTCGGGGCGGTCGCGGTAGTCGATCGGCACCTCGGCGATGCGCCAGCGCTTGTCCACGGCGTGGATGGAAAGCTCCGTCTCGATCTCGAACCCGGGCGAGAGCACCGGCATGGTCTTGGCGAACACGGCGTTGAAGGCGCGGTAGCCGGTCATGACGTCGGAGAACTCGAAGCCGTAGATCCACTTGATGAGCGTGCGCACGAGGTCGTTGCCGAAACCGTGGAAGGCGCGGTCGTTCTCCTCGCCGTACGTGCCGTTGGACAGGCGGTCGCCCACGCTCATGTCGGCCTCGTCTGCCATGAGCGGCGCCAGGAGCTCCGGCGCGGCCTCGGCGGGGTAGGTGTCGTCGCCGTCAACCATCACGTAGTAGTCGGCGTCGATGTCGCGCAGCATCTGGCGCACCACGTTGCCCTTGCCCTGGCGGCGCTCGGCGCGCACCACGGCGCCGTGCTCGGCCGCGATCTTCGCGGTGCCGTCGGAGGAGTTGTTGTCGTAGACGTACACGGTCGCCTCGGGCAGCACGCGCTTGAAGTCGTCGACCACCTTTCCGATGGTCACGGCCTCGTTGTAGCAGGGGATGAGCACGGCGACGGTGCCGGCGCTAGTTTTTGTCAATAGCTGTTCGTTCTTTTTTGCACCAGTCATGTTCATGCTTCAAGGCTGCGGTATGCTTCGCACACTTCCTCGGCCTTTCCCTTCATTCGCATATGACCCTTTTCGATCCCGACAGCCTGGTTGCATACCCGTTCAACTTGGTCAATGCTGTGCGATACAAATAAAAGAGTTGTGCCATGATTGTCTACGAGATCGGCGATGCGTCGCTCACATTTTTCCTGAAACAAAAAATCTCCGACCGAAAGGGCTTCGTCTACCACTAGGATGTCGGGCGTGGTGGCGGTTGCGATGGCGAAGGCAATGCGGGCCACCATGCCGGAGGAATAGTTTTTCAAAGGCATGTCGATAAAATCGCGAACTTCTGCAAAGTCGACGATGGAATCAAAGTTCTCATCAATGAATTGCTTGCTGTAACCTAAAAGCGCGCCATTGAGATAGGTGTTTTCTCTTGCGGACAACTCCGCGTCAAACCCGGCACCAAGTTCTATCAGGGGTGCAATAGAGCCGTTGATAGAGCAGGTTCCTTTCGTGGGTTCAAGAACACCAGCTATGATCTTGAGTAAAGTTGACTTGCCGCTACCGTTGGTGCCCACAATGCCGTACACGTCTCCTCGATTGATGGTGAAGTCGATGTCATGCAGTGCGACAAACTCCTTAAAAAAGAGTTCTTTTCTGGCGATTTTAATAAAGTACTCTTTCAGGCTATTTAGCTGCTCATTGGCTATGTTGAATGACATTCCAACATGATTAAGCTCTATCATAAGTTCAGTCATAGATACCGTCCTTTATACGTACAAAACAAACTTGTGTTGAGTTTTCTTGAATACGAGTATACCGATGAGCAAAGTGGTGACCGCAAAACCGAGACATATGAGGTTCTCCATTCCTCCCGGATTGGTGTTCCACATTGCAATGTCGCGAAAATATGTAACGTAGTGATACATCGGATTAAACTGCAAAACAGTTTGCATCCATCCATCAAGCATCTCAGCAGGATAAAAAATGGGCGTGGCGTAGGTCCATGCTGTGATAACGACCCCCCACAAGTGGATGACATCGCGAAAAAAGACTGCAAGTGATGCGAGCAGTAGACCTACTCCAAGAGAGAAAACCGACACATAGACGAGAAGTAGAGGCAAGAAGAGAAGATTGATCGAAGGCGGTATCTGAAAGTAGAGCATAACAAGAATGACGGCTATGAGGGAGATGGCAAAATTGACTAATTCGAATAGAACCTTTTCTAGAGGGAATACCATCTTATTAATGCGTATTTTTTTTATCAGAGGGGCAGCTTCGATGATGGAGGTCATAGCTGCGCCCGTTGAGTTGGCCATCATATTGAATAGGATGGTGCCTAAAATGAGGTATAGGGGGAAGTTCTCTATCTGAAATCGAAACATAAAGCTGAATACAGCAGAAAGGACGACCATCATAAGCAAGGGGTTAAGAACGCTCCACAATACGCCCAGTACCGATCGACGGTATTTTAGTTTGAAATCCTTGCTTACCAAGGAGTTGAGAACGAACCGGTTATGCTGAAACTCGGAAATGCGCTTGGGTTTTGATGCTTTCGCAATTCCCTGAGACGTGTCGGCCATAAATGCGAACCCCTTGAAGTCTAGTTTGATGATATTGCACGAGATAATTCTACTCGTTCGCACGACTGCGACCAAGTCGTGCGAACTGGTTCTTTCTTGGAGAATGAAAGCCGGTTTTAAGGAAAGAGCATCCCCTTGTATCAAGG
>JAJQCG010000123.1 GCA_021202815.1 Lachnospiraceae bacterium
AATTCCATTCAGAAGTCGGCTTTTACTCCTTTTTCCAGGAATTTTCAAGTGGAAATTTTCAGGCTAAAATGTTCTTTCTTCATGGATCACCACAACGCTTAATCGTAGACTGTGCAACAGTTTTGGATCGAAATCCGACATGAAGCACAACCTTTGTCAATTGGACGCAATTGGTTAGCGTTCATCCAAGAAACAAACAAAACAAAAGAAATACGTATAGGAGAGTAACCATGAATTTAAAAAGCATCGTAATTTCCTGCCTTGCTGCATTGACCCTCACATCCTCGGCGGTAGCCGCTCCCGACAGGGACCAGTTCTTCTGGCTTTCCGAAATTAACAAAGCCTCGACAGTGATCAATTCCCAGGAAAACCTCCTGGATAAGGACTTGGCGAAAAGAATCGCCAAGGGACTTACAGAGGTTATATCCGAAGGCAATCAGCCGGGAGGAAAACGTCCCAACAAGGTAATTGCCTACGAGCCATATCTGATAAAGAAAGTCGGAATGGACGCAACTATGCTCCATATCGGTAGATCGAGCCAAGACATGCATGCTTCAGTCAATACCATGATTCTGAGGGACTACATGCTAAAGATCTCTGCCGAACTGAACAAAACGATGCAGCTCATCGAAGATATCGCAAATCAAAACGTCAATACAATCGTTCCGAACTACACTAACGGTGTAGCTGCCCAACCCAATAGCTACGCGCATTATCTTTTTGGCTACCTCGCTTCCTTCGAACGGGATCAGCAAAAACTCATGGACTGTTATGAAAGAATCAACTACTCCGCCATGGGTACCACCGTTCTAAACGGCACGAGTTGGCCACTCAACAGGCAGAGAATGTCTGATTACCTCGGCTTCAAAGCCCCCGTTCTCAATGCATACGACGCCGCTCAAACCAAACCGATCGACGAACTAGTGGAAATATCCGGCGTTCTAACCAGCATAGGCCTTCATATCGATACATTCATACAGGACCTGATGACCCAGTATGCCCAACCCAGACCCTGGATTATTCTTCAGGAAGGTGGAGACAACACCTACGTATCCTCGGCCATGCCGCAGAAACGTAATCCGGGACTTCTCATCAATACTCGCAGGGAGGCAAGTACGCTTGTTGGAGATGCTCACACGATGATAATCCGTGCGCACAACATCGCTCCGGGATTCTCCGACCCGAAGGCCGCAGCATATTGGAAAACTCTGGATGCGGCAGTAAAAACGCTTCAAATGTTTGACAAGTGCCTTCTGGCCCTGAGAATCAACCCGAAACGTGCCTTGGAAGAACTTAATCTCGACTGGACCGCGTCTCAGGAAGTAGCCGATGTCTTAATGCGCGAGTACAAGCTGCCCTTCCGGGTAGGTCACCATTTTGCAAGCCGCATGGTTGGTTTTGCCCGTGCCAACGACATCAAGCCATTGGATTTTCCTTATGCCGAAGCAAAGAGAATTTATGCCGAAGTCATCAAGGAAGAATATCCTTCAGGCAATCCCGAGTTGCCGATGTCTGAAGCCCAGCTCAAGGATACTTTGGACCCCGTGAAGATCATTCAGAACCGCGCCACATCGGGTGGTCCCCAGCCGGAAGAACTGAAAAGGCAATTGGTCATCATGCAGAACAACATCAAGAAGCAGGAAGAGTGGACAGCGGAGCAACGCAATGCGATCGACAAGGCCCTGAAGACGCTCGACGACGACTTCAGCCAACTCCTCAGGTAATGTTTGCCGCTACCCGGAAAGCACCGCAAGGAGATTCCTGACGCAGGCGGCAAAAAGCCGCGAAGCCAGGCAAAGAGGCGGTCTGCACCTTGGTGACGACCGCCTGTTTTTTTGACTGCGCCGTTGTTTCCAAGAAGATGCCTATGTCTCGCAACGAGGCAGACAGGCGATTTGTTTGCTTCCGCCAAATTTAATTCAACACGAAAGGATCAATTTTTTCTAAAGTAAGCATGTGGAGATGGCTATTTCAGCCCAGGAGGCAATCCGTGGGTTCAGTCAATTGCAACAAACTCGCCAAAGCCGGTCAGGCTTGTCAGGCTTCCCTTGCGAACAAAACCATCCCCTCGACGGATTCCGAAGTTTCCATCGATGTCCCTCCCGAATCCGAAGAGTTCGATGTCGTCGTGATTGGATGCGGGTGTGCCGGCATGGCAGCCGCCATCGAGGCCAAGCATACCGGGAAGAAGCCCGTAATTCTCGAGAAAATGCCCGCGCCCGCAGGCAACACCATCTACGCGGGAGGAATCATCTGTGCGACCGGCACGTATGTCCAGAAGCAGCAAGGCATCCAGGACAGTCTCGAGCAGTTCTACAAAGACATGATGGCGGTCTCCAAGGAAAAAGGCGATGCCGAGCTCACGAGAATGTACGTGGAGAGGTCCTCCGAACAAATTCGGTGGCTATCCGAAGTCTGCGGCGTGAAATTCCGTCCGATCGAAAAAGAAATATGGCCGATGCTGCAGCGTTGGCACGTGGTTGATGCGCCGATTCATCCTGCAGGAGCCCATTTGTCCCAATGCATGCTCGACACCGTAAGGAAATTGGGAATCCCTGTCAGATTCAATGCAAAGGCAATTGAACTTACCAAGGGTTCGAATCTTTCCTGCTCCGGCGTGATGGTTGTTCAAAACGGCAAGCCGATGGAAATCAAGGCCAGGGGCGGCGTGGTTATTGCCACCGGCGGATTCAGCGCAAACAGGGAACTTTTGGATCGCCACATAGGAAAAGGCGCCGCCCGGATGCCCAACCGCGGTTCAAGTTGCCTGACAGGCGAAAACATTACATTGACCGAGCCGTTTTCCCCGATGCTCGTCAACATGGATCAGTTCCACGGAGGTCCGATCCATGGACCGACAAAAGCAAATCCCTCCATCCTGGTCAACTATGGCATCGTCGTCACGTACGATGGAGCCCGCTTCGTCGATGAAGCGTCAACCTATGTTGCCATAGCGAAGGCATTGCCAAAATTAATCCTCACAAACAAGGCCATGATAATCATCGATGACCAGGTTACCGGCATGTCAACGGTTGATGACCGAATCAAGCGGTATGAAAGAGCGGGAGCAAAGTTCTACAGGGCAAACTCCGTCTCGGAGCTTGCCGCGGAGGCAGGACTTCCTGCGGATGCCTTGGTGAAAACGGTCGACGAATACAATGCTGCGGTCAAGGCCGGCAAGGCCAATCTGCTCGCTCCTCCCAACACTTTGAAAAATCCCAGGCAGATAGCAAAAGCCCC
>JAJQCG010000002.1 GCA_021202815.1 Lachnospiraceae bacterium
TGTAAAAAAGAGCGGAATCTCGGGAGGTTTTGAGTTTCCGAGAACGCTCTATGAGTGAATTGGAGGAAGAATATGTATCTGACTAGGGTTCATTTGAATGAGAAAAGGCGCGGCACGATGCGAGCGCTGTCCTGTCCGGCCATGATACACGGCGCAGTGGAAAGCGCCTTTCCCGGAGAACGCCGCCGCAGACTCTGGAGAATAGACCGCATGGAGGATGTGTGGTATCTTCTGGTTCTCAGCGAGGACAAGCCGGATATGAAGAACGTGGTAGATCAGTTCGGTTTCCCAGGTGAAGCTCCGCAGTGGGAGACGAGAAGCTATGAACCGCTGCTCAATCGTATTCAGCCACAGAGCAACTGGCATTTTCGTTTGACAGCGAATCCTACACGGAGCTCGGCAGCAGAAGCGGGTTCCGGTGGCCGGGGAAAAGTGCATAACCATGTCACAATAGAGCAGCAGAAAAAATGGCTTATGGATCGGGCGGAAAGTCATGGATTTCGATTAAATGAGGATGATTTTACTATTACGTTCAGAGAATGGAATGTTTTTCACAAAAAGGGAAACAGGGGTCCAAAGGTTTCTATACTGTCGGTAACTTATGAGGGGAATCTGACGGTGACAGATACGGAGCAATTCTGCGACACACTGACCGAGGGAATCGGGAGAGGCAAGGCATATGGTATGGGGATGCTGACGGTGGCGACGCCGAGAGGTAATAACCATGAGTGAGATACCGGGGATGGTTCGTCCGGAATTGCAGGCGCTGCCGCAGATTGGTGATCGAATGACATTCCTGTATCTGGAACATTGCCAGTTGAATCGGGAAGACGGAGCGATTACGGTGAGAGATGAACGGGGAACGGTTTATGTGCCGGCAGCGGCTATTTCCGTATTGCTTCTGGGCCCGGGTACAGCGGTGTCACACAGGACTATGGAGCTTATAGGTGATGCCGGAGTGACGGTGATCTGGGTTGGTGAGCATGGCGTGCGGTATTATGCAAGTGGAAGGCCATTGACACATAGCTCCCGCCTGCTTATTAAACAGGCGGAACTGGTCAGCAATCAAAGACTGCATTTGTCGGTGGTTCGAAAAATGTATCAGATGCGGTTTCCAAATGAAGATGTATCTAAACTTACCATGCAGCAGTTGAGAGGTCGGGAGGGAAGCCGCGTGCGAGCTGCTTATCGAGATGCCTCAAAACAATGGGGTGTGCCATGGAACGGCAGGGAATATGATCCGGGAAATTTTGCGGCAGGGGATGCGGTGAACCAGGCACTATCCGCCGGACATGCCTGTCTGTATGGACTGGCTCATGCCGTTATTGCGGCATTGGGATGTTCTCCCGGTCTGGGTTTTGTCCATGTGGGCCATGAAAATTCGTTCGTATACGATATAGCGGATCTGTACAAGGCAGAAGTCACGATTCCCATTGCCTTTGAAATGGCGGCAAAGCAGCCGGAGGATCTGCCCGGAGCTGTGCGTCGCCGTGTGAGAGATGCGATGGTCGAGGCGCATATTCTGGAGAGAATGGTTCGTGATATTCAGCAGCTTTTAAGCATAGACGAGAAAGAACAGGATTCTGCGGAAGAAGTTAAGGAAGCCGTATACCTTTGGGACAATCAGAGAGGACAGGTCAGTAATGGGATATCCTATCGGGAAAACGAGAGGAGAAAGAGTGAATGATTGTCATTGCTCTGACAGATACGCCGCCGAAGGTCAGGGGCGATTTGTCCAAATGGCTGTTAGAAATTAATACAGGAGTGTATGTAGGAAACGTCAGTGCCAGAGTAAGAGAAGAGCTCTGGGAGCGTATATGCGGAAACTTAAAGACGGGATGAGCGACAATGGTCTACAGTTCATCCGGCGAGCAGAAGATGAAATTTCGAGTACATAATTCTTCGTGGATGCCGGTGGATTTTGACGGATTAAAGCTGATGCTTCATCCGTTGCAAATGGAAGGAGCCGTGTCGGATGAGGAAATTTTAAAACGCAGCCGCATGAAAGCATATCGGATGCATGGTATAGATAAACGCAGTTCTGTTGTGAAGGAAAAAGAGAATTCGGAGAAGGCAGGCGAGGAGCGGCAGAATAAGCAGACAGATAAAGAGTATGTGGTCATAGATATAGAGACCACGGTACTGCAGCCGCATAAAGATGACATTATAGAGCTTGCGGCAATCCATGTAAAAGAGGGTCTGGTTGTAGATGAATTTAATGTTCTGGTGTATACGGACCAGTCTTTGTCGGAAGAAATTTCGCGTTTAACCGGAATCACGAATGAAATGATTGAGGATGAAGGTCTTTATCCGAAGGAGGCGCTTGCTGAGTTTGTGAAATATGCTGACGGCAGAACTGTTGTAGGACATAATGTGTTGTTTGATATGGCTTTCCTTGATAAAGCTTGTAAAGAGCAGGATATAAAAATGTTCCATATTGATAATATTGTAGATACGCTTTCTTTATCCAGAGAGAAAGTCAAAAGTGTATCAGATTATAAACTGACTACGCTGGCACAATATTTTGGCGTGGATATTTCGGATGTGCATAGTGCTTTGGGGGACTGCTATCTTGCCAAAGCAGTCTATCAAGAGTTAAAGAAAATGTAGGGATTGGGGAGAGAAAAAGCTTGCAAATGCGCGATTTCTTTAGTGTGTTCCCCGCGTAGGCGGGGGGTGATCCTTATTCGGCCTCACAAACCAATCAAAAGTTATCGTGTTCCCCGCGTAGGCGGGGGTGATCCTCATAAGAGTAAGGCGGGAAGAACTCCACCCAAGTGTTCCCCGCGTAGGCGGGGGTGATCCTAACTGCGAGGTATGTGGAAAAGAAATACTTTAGTGTTCCCCGCGTAGGCGGGGGTGATCCTTGATGATGATTTTGCTGAATCGCTCCGAAATGGTGTTCCCCGCGTAGGCGGGGGTGATCCTGTTCCTGCGAGCCTGTTGGGTTGGTCAATAGGGTGGTCCCCGCGTAGGCGGGGGTGATCCTTCGTGTGGACAAGCTTTGAAGTGGGGAATTGAGTGTTCCCCGCGTAGGCGGGGGTGATCCTCTTCTGCGCCAGCACCTGCACCCGCGCCTCGAGTGTTCCCCGCGTAGGCGGGGTGATCCTTAGAGGTGCAGAACAAAACGCAGTTGGAGCTTGTGTTCCCCGCGCAGGCGGGGGTGATCCCGTCCCCGAGGCGCTCCGGCAGTCGATCAGGGAGTGTTCCCCGCGTAGGCGGGGGCGATCCTCCTATACGTTGACTATGAGTAGTTGGAAGATAGTGTTCCCCGCGTAAGCAGGGGTACAACTTTTTCGCGGTAATTTCTTAATAGGCTCTCGGTATTCTGAGCCTGCCGACCAGGGCTCAACAGTTGAACATTGAAAAGTAAAGATTCCAGAACGGAGCGACGAAAATAAACTTTGAGAAATCGGAATGCGGAAGCCACAGGCAGCCGGGGTCAGTTCGGGGTCAGCCTGCGCAAAGCGCTTCACGGCCGCCTTCGGCAGATTTTTCGCCAGTTTCCCTCCCAGCAGCGGCTCCATGATCATAACGGGAATCCCTTTTGCGGCGGCGGCCTTCAGTCCGGTGACGCCTACCTGATAATTTTCATCGGAATAATTATACTGAATCTGGCAGAAGCCCCAGTCATAGGCGTCCAGCAAGGCCAGAAATTCATCCTGCGCGCCGTGGAAAGAAAAACCAAAGTTCTGGATCTGACCGGATTTTTTCTTCTCTTCCGCCCATTCGCGGATACCCCATTCGCAGAGGGTATTCCATGTCTTCCTGTCCCCAGCATATGCAGGAGATAATAATCAATATGCTCAGTCTGCAGGTGCTCTAAATGCTTATCAAAAACTTCCATGTATTTCAGTACAAAATTATAAAAAAATTACAAATATTAGCACTCGTGGTTGACGAGTGCTAATATTTGTGCTAATATTCGTATAACAAACAGAACAAGATACCTGTCAGAACTTATTATGGATATAAAAGTCCTCCGGATGCCATATTTGAGAAAGGAGAATCGATATGAAACTGAAACCATTGGGAGATCGGGTAATTTTGAAAAAGCACGAGGCCGAGGAGACGACGAAGTCGGGCATCATCCTGGCGGCGAAGTCGCAGGAGAAGCCGCTGGATGCGGAGGTCGTGGCGGTTGGCCCCGGCACGGTGGAAGACGGCAAGGAGGTCAAGATGAGCGTGAAGCCCGGAGACCATGTGATTTATTCCCAGTATGCGGGAAATGAGGTTAAACTTGACGATGAGGAATATGTGATTGTGAAGCAGAGCGATATTCTCACGATTATGGAAGTATAGACGGAGGCGGATGAATTATGACAAAGGAAATTAAATATGGTGTGGAAGCGAGGACTTCCCTTGAAACAGGTGTGAATAAACTGGCGGATACGGTGCGCGTGACGCTGGGGCCGAAAGGGCGCAATGTTGTCCTTGACAAGTCCTACGGCGCGCCGCTGATCACGAACGACGGCGTGACGATCGCGAAGGAGATCGAGCTGGAGGACGCGTTCGAGAACATGGGCGCACAGCTGATCAAGGAAGTTGCGCCAAAGACGAACGATGTGGCCGGCGACGGCACGACGACCGCGACGGTGCTGGCGCAGGCCATGGTGCATGAGGGTCTGAAGAACCTGGCAGCGGGCGCGAATCCGATCGTCCTGCGCAAAGGCATGAAGAAGGCGACGGATACGGCGATTGACTCGATCAAATCCATGAGCGAGAAGGTGAGCGGCAAGGAGCATATCACCAGAGTGGCGGCTGTTTCCTCCGGGGATGAGACGGTCGGCGAGATGGTTGCGGAGGCGATGGAGAAGGTCTCGAACGACGGCGTGATCACGATCGAGGAGTCGAAGACCATGAAGACGGAGCTCGACGTGGTCGAGGGCATGCAGTTTGACAAGGGCTACATTTCTTCCTATATGGTGACGGATCAGGAAAAGATGGAGGCGGTGTTGGATGATCCGCTGATCCTGATTACCGATAAGAAGATCAGCAGTGTGCAGGAGATTCTTCCGTTGCTGGAGCAGATCGTGAAGATGGGAAAGAAGCTTCTGATCATCGCCGAGGACATCGAGGGCGAGGCTCTGACGACCCTGATTGTCAACAAGCTGCGCGGTACCTTCCAGGTGGTCGGTGTGAAGGCACCGGGCTATGGCGACAGCCGCAAGGCGATGCTGCAGGATATCGCGGTGCTGACCGGCGGCCAGGTGATCTCCGAGGAAGTGGGCATCGAGCTGAAAGACGCTACGATCGACATGCTGGGCCGCGCGAAATCCGTGAAGGTGGAGAAGGATAATACGATCATTGTGGACGGTCTGGGAGATCAGGCAGCGATCAAGGGCAGGATCGGACAGATCCGCGCGCAGATCGAGGAGACGACTTCGGATTATGATAAGGAGAAGCTGCAGGAGCGTCTCGCGAAGCTCTCCGGCGGCGTGGCGGTGATCCGCGTCGGCGCGGCGACCGAGACAGAGATGAAGGAAGCCAAGCTCCGCATGGAGGATGCACTCGCGGCCACGAAGGCGGCTGTGGAAGAGGGTATTATCGCCGGCGGCGGTTCCGCCTACATCCACACTTCCAAAGAAGTGGCAAAGCTTGTGGACGGGCTGGAAGGCGATGAGAAGACCGGCGCGCAGATCGTTATGAAGGCGCTGGAGGCTCCGCTTTACTATATCGCGGATAACGCGGGACTGGACGCGTCCGTCATCGTGAATAAGGTACGCGAGTCCCAGGTCGGCATCGGCTTCGACGCTTACAAAGAGGAGTATGTCGACATGGTGAAGGCAGGCATCCTCGATCCGGTCAAGGTGACGAGGAGCGCACTGGAGAACGCGACCAGCGCAGCCGCGACCCTGCTGACGACGGAAGCGGCGGTCGGCTCAATCAAGGAACCGGCACCGGCTGCGGCGGCAGGCGCGCAGGGCGGCATGGATTACTAAAATAATATCGGAATGCAGGACAAGCGCACCCCTGGCTGCGTAAAAATCACAGGCGGCCAGAGGTGCTTTTCTTTTATCCTGATGGCAATGGAAAGTGAGGATACGAAAATGAAGGCACAGACAAAGGCGCAGTTTACACTGCCATGCAAAGTTAAGCTGCTTCAATACAGTGTAAAAGCTTACACAGGAGCCGGTTTTGAGTATGTTCCCGCAGGCTCCGTTACACAGAGCGACTGCCCTGAGATTGTCGAGGTGCGGGAAGGAAAGCAGTCTGTATTGTGGGGGCATTTGAAATCCGGGGCAGGCTGGATCCCGATGGATCAGGTGAAGGTAGTTCAGCAGTGATGAATGTTTCCGTCCTTCATCGGTACGCTATTCGCCCGGCTGACACCATGACAAAGCTGATTAAAAATCTCGCCGCAAAGCCGAAGGTGCTAGAGCTCGCGGGGCATCAAGTGCCCATTAGCCGATTATGCGACACTTATCGGATATTGTTGCTTGATGAATGCACTGTAAGAAGATAAAATTTAGTCATGCAACAGATGCTGCAAAGAAACCACAAACGGAGGATTATAAAAATGGGAAACAGTGCATTGGAGAATCTGAAAACACGCAGGAGCGTCCGGAGCTTCAGCAGCAGGCCGGTGGAGCAGGAGAAGCTGGACGCGATTCTGGAGGCGGCCACCTACGCGCCGACCGGGATGGGGAAGCAGTCCCCGGTGATCGTCCTGGTCAAGGATCCGAAGACGCGGGATAAGGTCAGCAAACTGAACGCCGGAGTGATGGGCAGAGAAATGGATCCCTTTTACGGCGCGCCGGTGGTAGCGATCGTGTTCGGCAACAAGGAGTCCGTGCCGACCTGGTTTGAGGACGCCTGCCTGGTCGCCGGGAATCTTCTGAACGCGGCCCATGCGGTCGGCGTGGATTCCTGCTATGTCTACCGGGCGAAGGAGGTATTTTCTTCCGCGGAAGGACAGGCTCTTATGAAGGAATGGGGACTGGGAGAAAATTACGTCGGCGTGGCGGACTGTATTCTGGGATACGGAGAAGGAGAGGCGCCGCAGCCTGCGCCGCGCAAGGCGGATTATATTAAAATTGTGTAAGTGCGTTTGAAACAGTGGATGGGCTGGAGATTATCGAATCCAGCCCGTGTTCCTCTGTTCCTTTTCCCGAATCAGTACAGGGAGTATCAGGAATAAAACTCAGGTATTTTCCAGCATTTCCGGCCGGTACCAGTTTTCGAACAGTTTCTGGATGAGCTCCAGCAGGTCTTCATCGGACAGAGAATTTTTGCTTTGCAGATTGATGGAAATGGCGTAGAAAATACCATAAAAATAGATATCTCTCGCCACGCTTTTCCGGGGTGTATCGTTCTCGCGTATATAAATACTGTTCGTCAGATTTTCCTTTAATCTTCTTAAAAAATGAGAGCGGTTCTGCTCGGACAGCAGGATGCTCACGCGATCCTTGTTTTCATGGAAACAGCGGATGAGAACCTGAAAAAACTGCTTTTCGCCGATCTTATCCCAGCCAAGCTGCGCCTCCACCTCTTCATGTGTGCTTTGCAGGAACTGGTCCTCAGCGTATCCCATCAGGGCGAAAATATCCTCGAAATAGCGGTAAAAGGTCGTGCGGTTGTAGCCGGCGAGGTTCGTGATCTCCCGGATGGTAATCTGGTTGATATTCTTGATCTTTGCCAGTTGAAAGAAGGCATCGATAAAGGCTTTTCTTGTTGCGTCTGTGATTTCCGGCTGCTTTTTCATGAATGATTTCCCTCCGAATATACTCACGTTTACGGCTGAATTATACAACGCCTGTCGCCAAAATACAAGCGATAAAAGCCCATCATGCGACAAATGTTGGAAATTGTTGCTTGATGAATGAAAGCCAGCGTGATAATATACATCAAGCAACAAATGTCGCACTTGAGAACAGGAGGTTTTTCTATGCTTCATATTTTCCGGAACATGAAGGTCAAAGACCGGTGGCTGGCGCTTCTGTGCCTGCTGCTCGTCTGCGGCCAGGTATATTTTGATCTGCGCCTGCCGGACTACACGGCGGAGATTATGGTGCTGATCAGCAGCGAGGTCACGGAGCTTTCACAGTATTATGCGGCGGGTGGGAAGATGCTCGGCTGCGCCCTGTGCAGCGCCCTTCTGACGGTGGTGGTCGGCTATTTCGCGGCCATGATCGCGTCGGACTTTTCCTTTGACGTCCGCACGAAGGTGTTCAACAAGGTCGCGGCGATGGGCAGCGGGGAGATCAAGAAGTTCTCTACCGCCAGCCTTATCACCCGCACCACGAACGATATCACGCAGATTCAGATGATCATCGCCATGGGACTGCAGATGATGCTGCGTGCGCCGATCATGGCGATCTGGGCGATCATCAAGATCGTCGGGAAGAGCTGGCAGCTGTCCGCGGTCGTTGCGGCGGCGGTCGCCATCGTGGTGGTATCGTTGGTCACGCTGCTGGCGGTTATGATCCCGAAGTTCCGCATTGTGCAGCGGCAGATCGACGATGTGAACCGCATCACAGAGGAGAATTTAAGCGGTATCCGTGTCGTCCGCGCGTTCAATGCGGAGCAGTATCAGGAGGATAAGTTTGAGACGGCAAATAATAACCTGATGCGGACACAGCTCTTTACCGGACGCGGGATGGCTTTCCTGTCGCCGATCATGATGTTTGTCCAGAGCTGTGTGAGCGTTGGCATTTACTTTGTGGGAGCCAGGCTGATTAACGCAATCGAGATCCCGCTGGACGGCACGGTGGAGGCGATCGCGGCATCCGTTTCCGCCCGTTCGGTGATGATCGGCGAGGTCGTCTCCTTCAGCTCCTATGCCCTGTATGTGATCATGTCCTTCGTGATGCTGCTGATGATCTTCATGCTGCTGCCCCGTGCGCAGGTGTCCGCAACCCGTATCAATGAAGTGATTGACGCGGATATCGCGGTAAAGGAGGGCGCGGAAACCGCGTCGGAGGAGAGCGGAAGCATTGAATTTCAGGATGTGTCGTTCCACTACCCGGACGCATCGGAGGACTGCCTGAAGCATATCTCCTTCTCGGCGAAGAAGGGAGAGACCGTTGCGTTTATCGGCGCGACAGGTTCCGGGAAATCGACGCTGGTCGGACTCGCGGCGAGGCTCTACGACGTCACATCGGGCAGGGTGCTGCTGGACGGTAAGGATGTTTCAACCTACAGCTTCGAGACGCTCTACAATAAGATCGGCTATATCCCGCAGAAGGCGACGCTGTTTGCCGATACGGTGGAGGGAAATGTCAGCTTCGGCAAGAGCGGGCAGAAGAAGACGCAGGCCGACGTGGAGAATGCGTTGGACATTGCCCAGGCTTCTGATTTCGTCCGTGCGATGGACGGAGGACTGAAAGGGCGTATTTCCCAGAATGGTTCTAATGTATCGGGCGGCCAGAAGCAGCGCCTTTCGACCGCGAGGGCCATCGCCAGAAAGCCGGAGATCCTGATCTTTGACGATTCCTTCTCGGCGCTGGACTATAAGACAGACCGGACGCTGCGGGAGCGGATCAAAACCGATCTGAAGGGGACGACCTGCCTGATCGTCGCGCAGCGGATCGGAACCATTCGCAATGCGGACCGGATCGTGGTGCTGGACGATGGCGAGGTCGCCGGAATCGGCACGCATGAGGAACTGATGAAAAACTGTGCTGTCTATCAGCAGATCGCTTTGTCGCAGCTTTCTGCGGATGAGCTTGCGGCGAACGCATAAGGAGGTGCGTAAATATGCCAGAATCAAATAACAGTTACCGGTCATCCGCGAGAGGCGGCGCACCGATGAGGAGAGGCCCTATGGGACGCGGACCGATGGGCGGCATGGGCGGAGGAAAAGCGAAGGATATGAAGGGAGCCCTGCTCAGCCTGCTCTCCTATGTCAGAGGACAGGCGGGGATCATCGCCTTTGCACTTATACTGGCAGCGGTCGGTGCGGTCTTTACGATTATCGGGCCGAACCAGATCAGCCGCCTGACGGATTATATTTACGACGGACTTACGGGCGTCATCGACATGGCCGGAATCAGGAACGTGGCGCTGCTGTTGGTCGGCATTTACCTTTTGAGCGCCCTCTGCAATTTCACGCAGCATTTTATCATGCAGACCGTGACGCAGCGGACTGCCAAGAGACTGCGCGGAGATATCGGCACTAAGATCAACCGCCTGCCGCTCAAGTATTTCTCCGGAAATGCCGCGGGCGACGTGCTCTCGCGTATGACCAACGACGTGGACATGATCGGGCAGGCCATGTCGAACAGTCTGTCGAACCTGGTCACGGCGGTCGCGCAGTTCATCGGCTGCCTGATCATGATGTATTACACCGACTGGGTGCTGGCGACGACGACCGTGGTCGCGATGCTCATCGGTCTTGTCCTGATGGTGCTGATCATGAGCCGTTCGCAGAAATATTTCACGGCCAGGCAGGAAAGTCTCGGTGTGCTGAATGGTTATATTGAGGAAATGTACAACGGGCACGATGTGATCCGCATTCTGAATGCCGAGGATGAGGTGCGGGATCAGTTTTCTGCCTATAACCGGGCGGTGAAGAATGCGAATTTCCGCTCCCAGTTTCTGTCCGGCCTGATGCAGCCTTTGATGGCCTTCATTGGAAATCTGGGCTATGTGGCGGTCTGCGTGGTGGGCGCTTCACAGATTATCAATGGGAGAATCACCTTCGGCGTGATCACGGCCTTCCTGATTTACACGCGCCTGTTTGAGTCGCCGCTGCGCCAGATCTCGCAGGCGATGACACAGGTGCAGTCCTGCGCGGCAGCCTCCGAGCGGGTCTTTGAGTTTCTCGCGGAGGAGGAGATGGAGGATGAATCTGCCAAGACAGAGCGCATTGATCAGGTACGCGGCGAGGTGGAGTTCCGCCATGTGAAGTTTGCCTACCCGAACGCGCCGGAAAAGGAGATCATCTACGACTTCAGCGTCAGGGTGCAGCCGGGGCAGAAGGTGGCGATCGTCGGGCCGACCGGAGCGGGCAAGACCACGATGGTCAACCTGCTGATACGCTTCTTCGAGCCGACGGGCGGGAGCATCCTGATCGACGGCGTTCCGACGGAGAATATCCCGCGAAGCAACGTGCACAGCCAGTTCGGTATGGTGCTGCAGGACACCTGGCTCTTTGAGGGAACGGTTCGCGAGAATCTTCTTTATAATACGAAAGGCGTCACAGAGGAGCAGATGATCGGAGCCTGCAAGGCCTGCGGTATCCACAGCTTCATCCAGGCGCTACCGAAGGGCTATAACTCTATATTGAAAGACAACACGGCCATTTCCGCAGGACAGAAGCAGCTGATTACGATCGCCCGGGCGATGATCCAGAACAGCCCCATGCTGATCCTCGATGAAGCGACCTCCAGCGTGGACACTCGGACGGAGATGCTGACGCAGCAGGCGATGGATCAGCTGACGGATAAGCGCACCAGCTTTGTGATCGCACACCGACTCTCCACGATCAAGAATGCCGACATCATCCTGGTCATGCGGGACGGCGATATCGTGGAGCAGGGAAATCACGAGGAGCTGCTGAAGCAGAACGGCTTCTACGCAGAGCTCTATAACAGCCAGTTTGAGCAGGCGTCGTGAGGCAGAAGGAAGTGATGCTATGGAAGCATTTCATAAATTGATAGAAAGGTGGAGCGGAAATGGCTGAGCAGGAAATAAACAGAGAAGTGTCAGAGGAGGAGCGGCTGATGCAGCTGGCAGCGCAGGTGCGGGCCGCGGAATATAAGGGGCTCTCTGAAGAAGAAATTCAGGAGAGAGAGCGGCAGAAGGAAATGCGCAGGAAAAGGAATGTGGAAATACTGGGGGACACGCTGGATATTCTGGAAAAGGGAAGCTATCAAAAAGACGGGCGGGAGGTAAATCTGCGCTTTTCACCGGAGCAGATGCGGGAAATCCAGGTGTTTCTGCCGGAGGATATCGAGATGCTGCGGGAGGAGACAGTAAGTAATACGGATTCTGCTTTATCTCAGACACAGAGCAGTACCTGTACGTTCAGCTGCGAGAATATAGACGCCCTTGTCCTTGCACAGAGGAAATATCAGGAATTAAAGGAAAACGGAGAGCCTGAGCCTCGTATCCTTGTTCTGAACCTGGCGAGCGCCACGCGCCCGGGCGGCCGCACGCGGGACGGAGCCAGCGCGCAGGAGGAGGATCTCTGCCGCAGGACGTCGCTTCTACTGTCGCTGGAAAGCGAGGAGGCGAAGAAATATTATGATTATAACAATGCACGAAAGACACGCATGGGTTCGGACGGCGTGATGCTGTCTCCCTGTGTGGAGGCCCTGAAGAATGCTTCTTCGGAAATACTCTCTGAGCCGTTCTCGATCTCTGTCATGAGCTGTGCAGCGCCGATGATTCGCATGGGGCTGGAAGGAATGTCACAGCAGGAATATGAAGAGATGCTTTATAAGCGCATACAGGGGATGTTGCTGGTCGCGGCGTCGCAGAACTACCGCCATCTGATCCTGGGAGCCTTTGGCTGCGGGGTGTTTGGCAATGACGCGGCGCTTGTCTCCGACCTGTTTTACCGTGCAATACAGGAAAGCGGCCTGTCGTTTGCCTTCATTGATTTTGCAGTGCTCTGCCGCCCGGAAAAGGATTATAATTACAGGGAGTTCTGCAGGAATTTTTCCAGGCAGGATACTCCTGCTCCGGTGGGATGAGTGAATGACAGAGTGGAAGGAGAAATCTGGATGGATATTTCCAGAGCGGCTGCGCAGTTGAAAAAAGCTATGACAGAAAGTTGACAATATGAGTAAATCGATTATTTACGAACAATTTGAAGAAGCGATGGAACAGGCGCCAGATCAGACGGCTATCGTGGAGGACAGGCGTACATTGACCTATGAGCAGCTTGACTGCCGGATTCGCACTATCGCGGGCAAATTTCCATCCCAGGCAGACTTTATCGGGATTGCGACAGACCACGGGGCGGATCAGATCGCGTCCATCTTTGCTGTATTAAAAACAGGGGCGGCCTACGTTCCGGCGGAACCGGATTTCCCGGAGGAACGCATCCGCTTCATGATGAAGGAGAGCGGCGTGGGCTTTATCATCACGCAGCAGAAATATCAGGAGAAGCTGGACGGATTCCCCCTGTTGTTTTTGGAAGACATAAGAGAGACGGAGTCCACACCGACAGAGGGCTGCGCGGCGGAACAAGAGTCCCTCGCATACGTCCTCTACACCTCCGGTTCCACCGGTGTTCCGAAGGGCGTCTGCGTGACAAACGCAAATGTATGCCATTATGTGCGGGCGTTTCAGCAGGAGTTTCATCCGGAAGCCGGAGACATCATGCTCCAGTATTCGGTCTGCTCCTTTGATATCTTTGTCGAGGAGGTTTTTACTACGCTTCTGTCTGGCGCGGCGCTCGCCATCCCGGGCGGACGCGCGAGGGCGGATATCGTTTCCCTGATGGAGTTTGTCCGGGAAAGAAAAGTGACGATCATCAGCGGATTTCCTTATCTTCTGATGGAGATGAATGGGCTGGAGAAAATCCCTGCCAGTCTGCGTCTCCTGATCAGCGGCGGTGATATCCTGCGGGAAAGCTATGTGAACCATTTGCTGCCACAGGTCACAGTCTACAATACCTACGGGCCGTCGGAAACGACGGTGTGCTGCAGTTATTTCTGCTGCAACGGCCAGAAAGCCCTGGACGACGGCGCTTATCCGGTCGGAAAGGCAGTGCCCGGCACAAGGATGGAGCTTCTGGATGAGCAGATGAAGCCTGTCCCCGCCGGTTCTGTCGGGGAAATCTGCATCGCGGGCGACGGTGTCTCTAAAGGCTATCTCGACAAGAGTAAGAATGAGATGTTCGTGACAGGGGCGGACGGAAAGCCGTTCTACCGGAGCGGCGATCTGGGACGGCTCCTGCCGGACGGCAATCTGGCCTTCCTGCATCGCAGGGATTCCCAGGTGATGATTCTGGGAAAACGGGTGGAGCCGGAGGAAGTGGAAAACGTGCTCTGCGACTGTGAGGAGGTGCAGACCGCCGTGGTCTGCCCATGCACGGACGAGCAGGGGCTTTCCTACCTGACAGCCTACGTCGTCCCGGGCGAAACGAAGTTTGTGCTCTCGGATGTAAAGAAGAAGCTGTCACGCTATCTGACCTCCTTTATGATACCGGAATTTTTCGTCCTTGTGGATCATATTCCACTGACGCCGAATGGGAAGCCGGATCTGAAAAGCCTGCCGCTTGTATTGAAGGAAGGAGACTGCTAAAATGGAGATTACAATAAAGAGTGCAGACAGTCCGGATATGGAGGAGCTGCTGCGCTGGCGGGAGATTGTTTTGCGGGAAGTATTCTCCATTCCGATGGAAGAAAATATGGATGACCTCATTGCCGCGAACCGGCAGTATTATCTCACTGCGCTGGAGAAAAGAGAGCACATTGCCTGTTTCGCCCAGACGGAGGGAAAGACGGTCGGCTGCGGCGGGGTCTGCCTCTATCAGGAGATACCCTCGCCGGATAATCCGAATGGCAGATGCGCGTATCTTATGAATATTTACACGATCCCTGCCATGCGTCGGCATGGCATCGGAAAGGCAGTCGTCGAGTGGCTTCTGCAGGAGGCGAAGGACCGCGGAGCCGGTAAAATCTATCTGGAAGCGTCGGAAAGCGCATATCCTCTCTACAGGGAGCTGGGGTTCTGCGAGATGGACGGGTATCTGAAATATACGAAAGAGGATTCTTTCATTTCAGGAGGCGCATGACATGTGGATCCGCATTTTCAGAGAATGGCTCAAATGGAGAAAAGACTGGGATTCCCTCTGCAATCGCTGCGGAAAGTGCTGCTATGCCCGGGATGTCTGGGCAAAGGGGATGGTGTCGATTCACTTTGACAATCCCTGTGAAAATCTGGATGAAGAGACGCATCTGTGCAAAATATACGAAGACCGTTTCCGCAAATGCAATCACTGCGGAAAGGTAAACCTGTTTACCGCGTTATTTCATCCGACTCTGCCGAATGACTGCGCCTACAGGCGGATGTTCCGCCTGTGGGAACAGAAATGAGTGAAGGTCTTTTATTCCGTCCGCAGGGCGATCACAGGATCCTTCTTCGCCGCGGAGTGCGCGGGAGCCAGGCCCGAGAGGACAGTGATCACGATGCTGACAAGAACCAGAAGCAGGGCGTAGCGGAAGGGCAGCACCGCGTTTACGTTCGTGGATCCGGCGAGGCTGTGGATCAGGGCGCTGATCGGTATTGTCAGAAGCTCGGACGCCACGACGCCGATCAGGCCGGAGCTGATGCCAATGATAAAGGTCTCCGCGTTGAATACCTGGGAAATATTCCGCCGGGACGCGCCAATGGCGCGGAGTATTCCGATCTCCTTCGTCCGCTCCATGACGGAAATCTGCGTGATGATCGAGATCATGATGCAGGAGACGATGAGGGAGATCGTCACAAAGGCGATCAGCACGTAGGAGATCACGTTGATGATCGTGGTGACGGAGGACATCATGGTGCCGACCAGATCCGTATAGGAGATTACCTTATCTGTCTCGCCCGCAGCCTCCATCTGCTCGTTGTAGTTGTCCAGAATGGCGACGACCTTCTCCTTGGCGTCAAAATCAATGGGGTAGATGTCAATCTCGTCGGGCTTCGCAAAATCCACATAGCCAAGAGAGGCGAGATTGCTTTCATAGTCGGTGCCGGTGGAGGAACTCATGGAGGACAAAAGCTCCATCAGGGTATAGCTGTCCATATTGAAGGTGAAGACTTCCATCAGCGTCTGCGGATCGATCACCAGGAGATTGGAAAGCTCCTCTGTGATCTCGTCTGTGAGTTCTGTCATCATGTCGCTCATCATGCTTTCCATGCTGTCGGAGAGCTGGTCGGTGATCTGCACCATAAGTTCATCGGTTATCGACGCCGCGGCAGATGAAATCTGTTCCGAAATCTGATCGCTGATGTCCCCCACTATTTCTTCTGCGGCGTCGGAAATCTGCTCCTCCAGCGCTTCAACGAGCGTCTCGGAATAAGAAGCCATTACAGAGTTGAACGCTTCCTGCACTTCGCTTTCTACAGCAGTGGTAATCTCTTCCTGCATCCCCTCCAGCTCTTTGCTCAGGAAGCCGGAAATAATCGCCTGCGCCTCATCACTGGCCAGATAAAGAGGAAAATAGGTGTCCGGGTCGGGATCCGTTTCATCAGGATATTCCGTCTCCAGCCAGGCCAGATATCCGTCTCCCAGATCGGAAGCCAGTTCTTCCATAGAATCTTCGGAAATATCGATGTTGATGTCAGCAAGTATTTCATCAATACTCAGATTATCCAGTAATGTTTCCAGAATATTTATATCGTCTGTAACGGAACTGATCACGCTCAGATCCAGATAATCGGAAAGATCCAGTGAGTCAATATCAAGGTCAAGATCCAGATCGAGCGAGGAAAAATCCAGTTCAAGAGAACTAAGATCAAGATTCAGCAAGGAAGTATCAAGGTCAAAGGAGGACAGGTCAAGAGACAGGAAATCGGTCAGGGAGCTGATATCAAACAGGTCTGTCAGAGCCTCCTCGTCAATGGAAAGGATGGAGCTCATATCGAAATCGTCCGTGTCCTCACCAAAGGGCTCCCTCGTAAAAATGTTGACGCCGGGGCTTGCCAGCTGCGCCTGGACCACCTCGCTTTCCTCCGCCAGCTCAGACATGTGGGAAATCAGGGATCCTGGGTAATTGATTCCCGAGCTCAGCGCTGCGCTGACGCTGTCCTCGGCGGGCTGCACCACACCGACGATCGTCAGGTCCTCCCCGTTCTCCACGAGTTCCGTCAGGTATTCCTCATTGTCCGTCTTGTTCACCCAGACGCCGTATTCGCTGTCATAGGCATAATAGTCGGCGCTGCAGACCACCTTGAACGTGATGCCGAGCACATCTTCATAAAAGTAGCTTTCGATATCCTCGATGCCGTTCACGTCCTCCCCGTTGGAATACTGTCCGATTATGGCTTCCAGCTCCGCATAATCCCGCAGTCCCAGGGTGTACAGCATATAATCGCTGACACTTCCCGCTGATGTGAGAACCAGGACGCATTCGTTGTAGTTTTCCGGCCAGTGGCCTGCCATCACCTCATACTGGCTCATGTACAAGGACTCGCTTTCCGGCATTGCATAGAAGGAGCTGACGGCGGTGGATGACATGAACATACTGAGGATGGAGTTTTCACCGATATTCAGCAGGCTGTCCGGATTTACCTGTTGAAAGGCGTCGCCCTCTGAAAGGTAAATTTCCGGCTCCAGGTTGTAGATATACTCGATGGCCGTCACGTATTCCAACAGCCGGCTTTCGCCGCTTTCGATATACTCCTTCAGAGAGGCGAGGTCATTGGAGTTCATCTGGGAGAACAGTGTGGAGATGATTTCGGTGACGGAGATTTCCGCCTCGCTGTCTGTGTCGTCATCGGCCGTGTCCGCGGTGTCGGACATGGTGGCCAGAAGAGAGGTGAAATCAAATTCCGAGCTGGTGATCTGCAGCGGGTATTCGGCCAGAGTGTCCTCCTCGACCGACTGGATATACTCGTTGACGCCGCTTGAGAGCGCCAGGATCAGGGCAATGCCGATGATGCCGATCGAACCGGCGGCAGCCGTCATCAGCGTCCGGCGCTTCTTGGTCAGAAGGTTGCGGAAGGACAGGCCGAGGGAAGTGCGGAAGGACATGGAGGATTTTCTGACTTTATCCGGTTCCCGCAGAGCGACCTCGTCCCCGTTCGCGGGATTGGAATCATCCATGATTTTGCCGTCCCGCAGGTTGACGATGCGGGTGGCGTACTGCCGCGCAAGCTCCGGATTGTGCGTGACCATGATGACAAGGCGGTCTCTCGCCACCTCCTTCAGAAGCTCCATGACCTGGATGCCGGTCTGCGTGTCCAGGGCGCCGGTTGGCTCATCGGCGAGCAGGATCTCCGGATCGTTTACCAGAGCGCGCGCGATCGCCACCCGTTGCATCTGGCCGCCGGACATCTGATTCGGATGCTTGCCGAGCTGTTCTCCCAGACCCACTTTCTTCAGGGCTTCTATGGATTTTTTCCTGCGCTCCGCTTTGGAGATGCCGGAAATCGTCAGCGCCAGCTCCACATTCTGCAGGACGGTCTGGTGGGAAATCAGGTTGTAACTCTGGAACACGAAGCCGATGGAGTGGTTCCGGTAGGTATCCCAGTCCCGATCCGTGTATTCCTTTGTGGACACGCCGCTGATCACCAGGTCCCCGGAATCGTAGCGGTCCAGTCCGCCGATGATGTTGAGCAGCGTGGTCTTGCCGGAGCCGCTTGGCCCCAGGATGGCGACAAACTCATTGTCCCGGAATGTGAGGGAGACGCCGTCCAGCGCTTTCTGGATGAGGTCGCCGGTTTTATATTGTTTATGGATATCTTTTATCTGCAACATGGGAAGATCACATCTTCTTTTTTACAAACAGCGGCGCCACGGTCTTCGTCGCCTTAAATAATACGCCTTCAAATTCCCGCGACACGGCTTTCAGGTTTTCACGGATTGGCAGGTTTTGCGGGCAATGCTTCTCACATTTCCCACATTCCTTGCACAGACCGGCATAGCTGGGCTTGTCGCTCATCAGTGTACTCATGTAGTACTGTATCATCCCCTGGCTCTTGCTGATGGAATAACGGGTATTGTAGGATGTAAAGCAGGCCGGAATATTCACCCCGGCGGGGCAGGGCATACAGTAGTGGCAGCCCGTGCAATGGACTTTATAGGATGCTTTGAAAATCTCCCTCACATCCCGGATGGCAGCCTGGTCGGCTTCTGAGAGCATGCCATGAACAGCGGTATCGGCTATTTTCACATTATCATCCAGCTGCTCCTGTTCATTCATACCGCTTAAGACTACTGTCACCTCCGGCTGGTTATACAGCCAGCGGAAGCCCCAGGCCGCAGGGGACAGTCCGGGGTCAGCCTGCGCAAAGCGCTTCACAGCCGCCTTCGGCAGATTTTTCGCCAGCTTTCCGCCCAGCAGCGGCTCCATGATCATAACGGGAATCCCTTTTGCGGCGGCGGCCTTCAGTCCGGTGACGCCTGCCTGGTAATTTTCATCGGAATAATTATACTGAATCTGGCAGAAGTCCCAGTCGTAGGCGTTCAGTAAGGCCAGAAATTCGTCCTGCGCGCCGTGGAAGGAAAAACCAAAGTTCTGGATCTGGCCGGACTTTTTCTTCTTTTCCGCCCATTCACGGATACCCCAGTCGCAGAGGGTATTCCATGTCTTCATGTCCCCCAGCATATGCAGGAGATAATAATCAATATGGTCAGTCTGCAGGTGCTCTAAATGCTTATCAAAAAATTTGTCCAGATCCTCCGCTTTCCGGCACAGGAACAAGGGCATTTTTGTAGCGATATAAACCTGATCGCGCAGGTTATGCTTTTTCAGGACACTGCCTAAAATCTCCTCGCTGCCCGTATAGATGTAGGCGGTATCGAAGTAATTGATTCCCTGTTCCACTGCTGAGACAATGAGCTGCTCCACTTTTTTCGCGTCGAAACGTCCGGAGAAGGAGGTCACGATGCTGTCTCCGGCAAAGCGCATACAGCCATAGCCGAGGACGGACAGCCGATCTCCATTCTTTGGATTGATGTTATATTTCACGGCTTTTTCCTACCACATGGAATTCAGAGCGGAGCATTTCTTTCAGCGTAATATTCGGGTTGTGGTAGCGCCTGCGCCGCTCCGGGACGTTGGGATGCCGGATTGCCCCGTTCGGACACCACATGATGCAAGCCATGCACTGCTGGCAGTCATGCCCCCAGACTACGCCATCTTCGGTCAGACGGATATTTCCATTTTTGCAGAGCTTTTCGCAGACGCCGCATTTTGTGCAGGCGTCCGTTGTGTAGAAACCGCCCTCCACGGAATCACGATCCACGCCCAGCAGCAGGTTAAAGTTTCTGGACACCCACGCCAGAGCCGGGCGGTTGATGCCCTTTCGATCTTTCGTGGGTCTGCCGGACCGGATCTGGCGGGCGATTCTGCGGCTAGCTTTCGCCTCATGGCGCAGATAGAGCCTCACAGCCCAGTCGGGCAGCGGGGAGAAGCCGACGATATGATTGGGCGGCATGGGCAGCATAAAGGTCTGAACGGGGAAATCGGTTTTCGGTTGTAGAATTGCTTTCAGGTCGATGCAGACGTAGCCGTCGTAGCCGCCGCAGGTCGCGATGATAAAGACCTTCTGTTTCCTTGAGAAGCTGAGTTTTTCACAGACCTCCTTCACAATTCTCGGCGGGCGTACAAACCAGGTGGCGGTCACAATACCGATCCTCGTATATTCCGCAGGAACTTCCGCATGCTCCCGCAGCGTGTAGATGGATCGGATGTCCGTGTTCCCGAGCTGCTTTCCGACGTGCTTTGCCACGGAAAGGCTGTTACCGGAACCGGAATAGTAGTAGATGATAGTTTTGTTTGCCATCAGATACCTCCTTCAGACGAAACGACGACATATGTTGCATAATATTATTGTATTATGGGATATGGAAATGATCAAGCGACAATGAAGGGAAAGTGTCGCATGACCAAGGAATTATAAACCATAAACCGTCTTTGCAACATCGATAAACTGCAGCACTTTTTTCCGTTGTTCCTCCATATTCACGACCAGCCCAACTTCCGGTTTCAGGTCGGATTCATATGGAATCCTGCGTAATACAGAAGATTCGGGACAGACAAAATCCGGCATCATCGCAATGCCCAGTCCGGCTTCAACCATCAGGACGGTGTATAAGGAGGAGGAACTCAGGTAAAATCTTGACTTCTGGCAGTTCCGCCGTTGTTCTGTCTGAAGCTCGCCCATCTGCGGAGGACAATGAGCGGTATCCAGTATAATCAGTACCTCCTCCTCGAAATCCTTTATGGAAACGGAACTGCGGTCAGCCAGCCGGTGGCCGGGAGGCACAATGCAGCAAAATTTCCCTTCAAAAAGAGGAATATAACGGATGTTCTTCTGCTCGTCCGCGCAGTCTTTGGTCAGAAAGGCGACATTTAAAGGTTCGGAAAGGATGTCTCTGCGCCGGATGTCCGACAATTCTGTAGTGCTGATATAGATGTCAGGGCAGCGTTTATTGTACGCTTCATAGACGGCTGGCAGAAGCCGGAGCTGGATGGTACTCTGGCAGCCAATATGGAGCGTGTCGTGCAGCATAAGAACGTATTCGACGCCTGCGTGGCGGCGGGCGTGAAGCATATCGTTTATTGGACAATCTGGGAATATCCAGGGGAACGGAAGGCTACAAATCGACAGCGCCAGTGCTCTGGTGCAGCAATGATATGGTGACAAACGAGGGCGGGATCGCGAACGGTCAGATGGGAGTGATTTCTCATGATGTTGAAAAACTGCTGGGGCGTAAGCCTATGGAGGTAAAGGACATTATAGATAAATACAGCTATATGTGGGAAGAAAATGTGAAGAGCTGGCGTCAGATCAGATAAGAAGAAAGCATTTCTTTTTTGTCCAGCGTGTAGACGATACCTTATTGTTGGAACATTTGAAATCCGGGGCAGGCTTGATCCCGATGGATCAGAAGATGGTTCAGCAGTGATAAAGAGCGAAAGCCGGATTGCCGCCGGACATCTGGGGCGTATTGAGAAAAATCTGGACAGAATGCGATAAATGTCCCTTGTGGATTTACCAGAATGCGTATAAGATTAAAAATAAAGGTCGATTGTAAAATGAAGTTGAACACCTAAAAAATCCATAGCGAT
>JAJQCG010000095.1:0-6236 GCA_021202815.1 Lachnospiraceae bacterium
GGCGCAGCCGATCACGCTGGCTCATCATATGGGCGCGTACTTTGAGATGTTTAAGCGCGACCGCTCGCGGCTGCACGACATCCGGGAGCGCATGAATTACTGCCCGCTCGGCGCGGGGGCGCTCGCGGGAACGACCTATCCGCTCGACCGCGATTACACGGCGGAGCTGCTCGGCTTCTACGGACCGATGCTGAACAGCATGGATGCGGTATCCGACCGGGATTACCTGATCGAGTATCTCTCGGCCTTGTCCACGATTATGATGCACCTGAGCCGTTTCTGCGAGGAAATGATCCTCTGGAACAGCAATGAATATCAGTTCGTCGAGATTGACGACGGCTACAGTACCGGCAGCTCGATCATGCCGCAGAAGAAAAATCCGGACATTGCGGAGCTTGTGCGCGGCAAGACGGGCAGAGTCTACGGGGCGCTGATGTCGCTGTTGACGACGATGAAGGGCATTCCGCTCGCCTATAATAAGGATATGCAGGAGGACAAGGAGCTGGTCTTCGATGCGATCGACACGACGAAGGGCTGTATCGCGCTGTTCACCGGTATGCTGGATACTTTAAGCTTCCGGAAAGACCGGATGAGGAAGAGCGCAGAGAAGGGATTCACGAACGCGACGGACGCGGCGGACTATCTTGTGAACCACGGCGTGCCTTTCCGCAACGCGCACGGCATCGTCGGACGACTGGTGCTCAGATGCATCGAGGAGGGAAAGTCTCTTGACGAGCTTTCGCTTGCGGAGTATCGTGAGGAGAGTCCGGCCTTTGAGGAAGACATTTACGAGGCCATCGCGATGGAAACCTGCGTGAACCGCCGCCTGACGGTGGGCGCGCCGGGCCGCGGGGCGATGGAGGACGTAATAAAAAAATACAGGGGATATCTGGAAGGAGAACAGAAAAATGAGTGAGAAGCTGAAAGTTGGCATCCTGGGAGGCACCGGGATGGTGGGACAGAGATTTATTTCTCTTTTGGAGAATCATCCGTGGTTCGAGGTCGTGACGATCGCGGCCAGTCCGCGCTCCGCGGGGAAGAGCTACGAGGAGGCGGTTGGCGGCCGCTGGAAGATGTCGACGCCGATGCCGGAGGCGGTGAAGAACATTACCGTTATGAATGTCAATGAGGTCGAGCGCGTCGCGTCCTCCGTCGACTTCGTGTTCAGTGCGGTCGACATGTCGAAGGAGGAGATCCGTGCGATCGAGGAGGCCTATGCGAAGACGGAGACGCCGGTCGTGTCGAACAACAGCGCGCACCGCTGGACGCCCTATGTTCCGATGGGCGTGCCGGAGATCAATCCGGAGCACTTTGAGGTGATCGCGTCCCAGAAGCAGCGCCTCGGCACGCAGCGCGGCTTTATCGCCGTGAAGCCGAACTGCTCGATTCAGAGCTATACCCCGGCGCTGACGGCCTGGAAGGAGTTTGAGCCCTACGAGGTCGTGGCGACGACCTACCAGGCGATCTCCGGGGCGGGCAAGACCTTTAAGGACTGGCCGGAGATGGTCGAGAATATTATCCCGTATATCGGCGGTGAGGAGGAAAAGTCCGAGCAGGAGCCGCTGCGCATCTGGGGTCATGTGGAAAACGGCGTGATCGTGAAAGCTGAAGAGCCGAAGATCACCTGCCAGTGCATCCGCGTCCCGGTGCTGAACGGTCATACCGCCGCGGTGTTTGTAAAATTCCGCAAAAGGCCGACGAAGGAGGAGCTGATCGACCGGCTCGTGAATTTCCACGGTTTTCCGCAGGAGGTGGGGCTCCCGAGCGCGCCGAAGCAGTTTATCCGCTACATGGAGGAGTGCGACCGCCCGCAGGTGCGGCTTGATGTCGACTATGAGAACGGCATGGGCGTGTCCGTAGGACGTCTGCGCGAGGATACGATCTACGACTGGAAATTCGTCGGACTCTCGCACAACACGGTGCGCGGCGCGGCAGGCGGCGCGGTACTTTGCGCGGAGGCGTTGAAGGCGAAGGGCTACATCACAAAGAAATAAAGTGGACAACGACAGGGCGGTCGGAAGATCGCCCCGTTTTATAAGATGCAGGCAGTATATTTGGGGATGAAAAGAAGTATGATCGAAAGAAGGCAAATAAAAAAAGCTTCCAAGCGGATTCGAACCGCTGACCTACGCATTACGAGTGCGTCGCTCTACCAGCTGAGCCATGGAAGCTTATGTTGTGCTTGACAACGGAGTTTATTATATCCGATGTGAATCAGATTGTAAAGCCCCTTTTTTAAAAAATTTTTGAATTTGTGATGGAGGTATATGAATGATGTTACATGCAGATGTGATCCTCCCGGTATTGATTTCCTTTGCGATCAGCGCGGCCGCCGGGCCGCTGATCATTTCGGCGCTGCGCAGGCTGAAGGTCGGGCAGACCGAACGTCTGGACGGACCGGAGACGCACCTGAAAAAGAACGGCACGCCGACGATGGGCGGACTGATCTTTTTGCTGGCCGTACTCGTCACGTCGCTGCTCTATGTAGGGCGCTATCCGAAGATCGTCCCGATCCTGTTCATGACGGTGGGCTTTGGAATCATCGGCTTTCTGGATGATTATCTGAAGGTTGTGCTGCACCGCTCCGACGGGCTGCTGCCGGGACAGAAGATGGCGCTGCAGATCGCGGTGACAGCCGTTTTCACCTGGTACATGGTGAAAATATCGGACGTGGGACTTGCGATGCTGATTCCTTTCAGCGGCGGGAAGTATCTGGAGATCGGATGGCTCGCCGTGCCTCTCCTGTTTTTTGTGGTGATCGGGACGGTCAACGGGACGAATTTTACCGACGGCCTCGACGGTCTGGCTTCGAGCGTCACGATCATGGTGGCGGTGTTCTTTACAGTCGTGGCGATCGGTACGGAGGCGGGCATCGCCCCGGTGACCTGCGCGGTGACGGGGGGACTGCTCGGTTTTCTGCTGTTCAATGTCTATCCGGCGAGCGTCTTCATGGGAGACACCGGCTCGCTCGCGCTGGGCGGCTTTGTGGCCTCGACGGCCTATCTTCTGAAAATGCCGCTCTTTCTGCCGCTGGTGGGCTTCATTTATCTGATCGAGGTGCTCTCGGTCATCCTGCAGGTCAGCTATTTTAAGCTGACGCATGGAAAGCGCATCTTTAAGATGGCGCCGATTCATCATCATTTTGAAAAATGCGGCTGGTCGGAGACACGGGTCGTGACAGTGTTTTCGATCGTGACGGCGCTGTGCTGCCTTGTCGCGCTCGCAGCGATCTGAATTTTCCGGGATTTTCTATTCTATCGTTTCTACTTGAAGCGAAACTGATTAAGTATCTGAAAGCGGGCTTTGAAGCGGCAGTAATGCGCTGAAGCTCGTTTTTGTATTGAGAAAATTTTCGTGCTGTAGTCTGGAAAGCTTTTTTTCTGACATCCTGATGAAAATGGGAGGAAACAGGATGCCAGCGTGTTTCGTATGCATGAGAGGGATTATTTCGGAATAGTAATAAGTACAGGAATTTTCCGGGCGGTGTGCGATGGAGCGGGACAGACGAAGCGACACGAAGGATTCGGCGGACGCCGTGCTTCTGATACTGGTGCTGATACTGGCTGTTTTCGGCCTGGTCATGCTCTACAGCACCAGCGCCTACAATGGCAGGGTCAAATTCGCGGACCCTGCCTATTATTTTAAGAAGCAGCTCTTTGCGACAAGCATCGGCCTCATGGCGATGTATCTGGTTTCTCTCATCGACTATCGGCGCTTCATTCCGGCGGCGGTTCTGGCTTATCTTTTGTCGCTGGCGCTCTCTACGGCAGTGCTGTTCATCGGGGATGAGTACAACGGATCAAAGCGCTGGCTCTCTCTGGGCCCGCTTTCCTTTCAGCCGTCAGAATTCGCAAAGCTGGCGGTCGTCATCCTGCTGGCTTCGATTGTGAGCCGCGAGGCCGGGCGTATGAAGTCCTGGCGTTCTATGTTTCTGGTCATTCTGCTTGTGCTGCCGATCGTCGGCCTGGTTGGGACGAACAATCTGAGCACCGCGGTCATTATTCTCGACATAGCCATGATTCTGCTGTTCGTCGCAAATCCGAAATTTCTCCCCTTTCTCTGGCTCGGCGCGCTGGGCATCGGCTTTCTCGCCATTTTCCTGAGCCTTGCCTCCTATCGTCTGGAGCGTCTGGCGATCTGGCGTCATCCGGAGCTCTACGAGAAGGGCTACCAGACGCTGCAGGGGCTCTACGCGATCGGCTCCGGCGGCATCTTCGGCGTGGGGCTCGGAAACAGCATGCAGAAGCTGGGCTTCGTGCCGGAGGCGCAGAATGATATGATTTTCTCGATCATCTGCGAGGAGCTGGGGCTTTTCGGCGCCTGCAGCGTCATTTTCCTGTTCTCTCTTCTGATCTGGCGGCTGATGGTGATCGCAACGCATACGCAGGAGCTCTTCGGCGTGCTGCTCTCAGCCGGGGTCATGGGACATATCATGATTCAGGTCATCCTAAATATCGCCGTCGTCACCAACACCATTCCCAATACCGGCATCACGCTGTCCTTTATCAGCTACGGCGGCACTTCCGTCGTCTTTCTGCTCTCCGAGATCGGTCTCGTCCTGAATGTTTCACGCGGGGTGAAAAAGGAACGCTGACGTGCCCGGTCTGCATATACTGTGGTATAGCGCCGGGTTTTGGAGGAAAGATTTTGGAAGAAGACAGACTGGAAATAACCGGACCGCAGCGGATGTGCGGGGAGCTTCTCGTGCAGGGCTCGAAAAATGCGGCGCTGCCGATGCTGGCGGCCATGCTGCTGGCGGAGGGCGTCTATATTCTTCATCACTGTCCGCAGATTACAGACGTGGACCATATGCTGGAGCTGCTCGCGGACGCGGGATGTCTCACGCGCCGGGAGGGCCACATGCTGATCGTTGACACGCGCGGCGCAGACCACTGCAGCCTGAAAGGGAGCGGAGCCGGAAAGATGCGCGCGGGCGTCACACTGCTCGGAGGTATGCTGGGCAGGATGCATGTGGTCGAGATTCCCTATCCGGGCGGCTGCACGATCGGGGAACGACCCATTGACCTGCACCTTAAGGCGCTCGGACAGATGGGGGCCGTGTTTGAGCACCGGGAGCACACGTTGTCCGGATACGCGGAGAAGCTGCACGGCGCGGACATCTCGCTTGATTTTCCGAGCGTGGGGGCGACGGAAAATATTCTGATGGCGGCGACGCTCGCGGAAGGCCGTACGGTGATCCGCGGCGCTGCGCGGGAACCGGAGATCGCAGCGCTGGCCGGTTTTCTTCAGAAAATGGGAGCGCATGTCGAGGGAACAGGTACATCGGTGATCAGAGTGGAGGGAGTGGAACGGCTCCACGCGGCGGAGTATATCGTTCCATCCGATCGCATCGTGGCGGGCACCTATCTTCTGGGCGCGGTTATGACCGGCGGTGAGATTCGTCTCCTTCATGTGCCGACGGCGCATCTGGGAATTCTGCCGTGCATTCTGACAGAGCTGGGAGCCGAGGTCTTTCTCAAAGAGGAACAGGATGAGATCGCTGTAAAAATGGAGAGGAGGACCTGCGCGATTCCCTATCTTGCGACCGCGCCGTTTCCGGATTTCCCGACCGATCTGCAGTCCGCTCTGATGGCTGCGCTTTCCATGGCAGCCGGACCGAGCTTTCTGGAGGAGAAGATTTTCGAGGCAAGATTTCAGATTGTGCCGGAGCTGCGCAGGATGGGCGCGCGTATTTATGAGGAGGATTCTCTTGCCGTGATCGAGGGAGAGGCAAGGCTTCGCGGCGCACAGGTCGAGGCCAGAGAGCTGCGCGGAGGCGCCGCTCTTATCATGGCGGCGCTCGCGGCGGAGGAAAAAACGGTGATCAGCGGGATGGAATTCGTGAAAAGAGGCTATGAGGACATACAGGGGGATTTAAAAAAACTGGGAATTGTGTTACACTGAATAACAATGCATAAACCTACGGAAAGAAGCGGCGCATGGTGAACAGGGTGAAACAGAAAAAAAGCCGGAAGGGCCTTATCATAGCGGCAGCGGTACTGGCGGTCATCGCGGTACTGCTCCTTTCTGTGCTCGGTATTTTCCGGGTCCGCGAGGTGACGGTCAGCGGCAACACGTATTATACAAATGAGGAGATTGCGAATCTCGTGATCGGCGACGGGATATCCCGCAATACGCTGTATCTCTATTTTCGTTATAAATACATGGAGCAGCCCGAAATCCCCTTTATCGATACCTTTGACATCGAGATCGACTCCGTCAGCAGCATCACGATC
>JAJQCG010000095.1:6246-13323 GCA_021202815.1 Lachnospiraceae bacterium
ATGTGAAGTATCTCGGGAAGAATGTCTATTTCGACAAGGACGGAATCGTGGTGGAGAGCTCCGATGAAGTGATGGAGGGCGTTCCGCTGATCAGCGGCATTTCCTTCGACGAGCTCGCCATGTATGAGGCGCTGAACGTGCCGGATCCGGATATTTTTGACACGATACTGAACCTCACGCAGCTTTTGGACAAATATGACCTGGTTCCCGACGAGATCCGTTTCGGCAGTTCCTCCGAGCTGTATCTCGAGCTGGGCGACGTGACGGTGGAGCTGGGGGAGGGAGATTATCTCGATGAGAAGATTTCCCGTCTCAAGCAGCTCGAATCGGATCTGGTCGGACGCTCCGGAACACTACATATGGAAAATTATACCGACGAGAGCACCCATATCTCGTTGGAAGCGACAAAATAATTATCCGAAAACGTGAAAAAAGTTTAAAATTACTGTTGCGTTATTGTGAAAAAAAAGCTATGATAAAAAAAGTATAAGTATACGTGGGTTTGAAGGAGGACATCACCTTGCTGGAGATTATGACGAATGAAGCGGAATCCGCTGCACGGATTATCGTGGTCGGTATCGGCGGAGCGGGAAATAACGCTGTAAATAGAATGGTAGAAGAACAGATCGGCGGAGTGGAATTCATCGGTGTGAATACCGATAAGCAGGCTTTGAAGCTCTGCAAGGCTCCGGTTACCGTACAGATCGGCGAGAAGCTGACGAAGGGGCTCGGCGCGGGAGCGAAGCCGGAGGTCGGTGAGAAGGCCGCCGAGGAGAGCATTGAGGAACTGAAAGAAGCGATACAGGGCGCGGATATGGTATTCGTCACCTGCGGCATGGGCGGCGGCACCGGTACCGGCGCGACGCCGGTGATCGCGAAGGCGGCGAAGGAGATGGGTATCCTGACGGTGGGCGTCGTGACGAAGCCCTTCCGCTTTGAGGCGCGGCAGCGCATGAACAACGCGCTGCAGGGCATTGAAAAGTTAAAAGAGGCAGTTGATACGCTGATCGTGATTCCGAATGATAAGCTACTCGAGATCGTGGATCGCAGGACGACGATGCCGGAGGCACTGAAGAAGGCTGACGAGGTGCTGCAGCAGGCAGTGCAGGGCATCACCGATCTTATCAATATGCCGGCTCTTATTAATCTTGACTTCGCGGATGTGCAGACAGTGATGACGGACAAGGGCATTGCCCACATCGGCATCGGTACTGCCAGGGGCGACGATAAGGCGCTCGAGGCGGTGAAGCAGGCGGTCACGAGTCCGCTGCTCGAGACGACGATCACCGGCGCGAGCCATGTGATTATCAATGTATCCGGCGACATCTCCCTCATCGACGCCAACGAGGCGGCGAGTTATGTGCAGGAGCAGGTCGGCGAGGATGCGAACGTGATCTTCGGCGCGATGTATGATTCCAGCAATTCTGATGAGGTCAGCATCACGGTGATTGCGACCGGACTTCAGGAGGCGGGCAGCAAATCTGTGATTCCACAGTCCTACCATCCGGTGCAGAGCGCGCAGAGTCAGCCGGGGAGTATGAAGCTGAATACGCCGACGCCGCCGAAGGCGCCGCAGGTACAGCCGCTTCCGAGACTGAAGACCTTCAAGAAGCCGGAGAGCAGCGTGGAGGAGCAGGAGATCAAGATTCCGCAGTTCTTCCAGAAAAACAGATAAGATTTGTCAAGGCCGCCTGCGGGACAGGGTTCCGGGCGACCTCTTTATGTATAAGGAGGAGAATATGAACCAGTTACCGATTACCGGCCATACAGGGCTGCTCTGCCTGCTCGGAAGTCCGGTTGCGCACAGCATTTCCCCGGCCATGCACAATGAAGCCTTCGCCTATTGCGGGCTGGACTGCGTTTATCTGGCCTTCGACGTTTCCCCGGAACGCTTCGATGTGGCCGTAGAAGGCCTGCGGGCGATGAATGCACGCGGCTGGAACTGTACGATGCCGCACAAGCGCCTGATGTATGCGCGCGCGGACCGGCTCTCTGAGGAGGCAAGACTGATCGGGGCGGTGAATACGGTCGTGCAGGAGAACGGCGTGCTGACCGGCTATAATACGGACGGAAAGGGCTATATGGCAGCGGTGGCGGATGCGGGCTACGATATTATCGGGAAGAAGATGACGCTTCTGAGTTCCGGCGGCGCGGCTTCCTCGATCGTGGCGCAGGCGGCGCTCGACGGCGTGCGTGAGATCGATCTCATTGCCCGGCATGGCGCGTCCTGGGACGCTGTCCGGGAGGTTGTCGACCGTGTGAATGCGGGGACTTCCTGCAGGGTCCGCATGTATGAGCTGCGCGATGAGGCGCAGATGAGAAGGAGCATCGGCGAGAGTGCGATTCTCGTCAACGCCTCCTCCGTCGGCATGAGCCCGCGCGAGGAGGGCTGCCTGATACCGGATGCGAGCTTCCTTCACCCGGAGCTGATTGTCTCCGACGTGATCTACAACCCGCGCAGGACCCGCCTGCTCGAGCTGGCGCAGCAGGTCGGCTGTCCCGCTTTCAACGGAATGCATATGCTCCTCTACCAGGGAGCCTACGCCTTCGAGCTCTGGACCGGGAAAAAGATGCCGGTCGGCCTGATAAAGGAGAAGTACTTTCACTGAGAAAATGCACCTGAGGTATTCGGAACTGCTTCCTTCCGGGAGCAGTTTTTTGCGCCCTTTTTTGGGAAAATGTATTTATTCAGAACAGCAGGCCTCAGATCGCCTTCTTCGAAGGCTATATGCCGCTTGCGCGTCATATATCTGAGGCTTGATGGGCGTTCCGCCCATCCCGAAATGAAAACACAGCCTTTAGCAGGTAAACCTGCACAGTCTGTCTTTTCATTTCGATGCTGTTCTGAATTGCTGCAAAAAATTTTACATACATTTTACCACCCGGCGAGAACTGGTCGTTGCGTTTTGTCCCTCTTGCGTGGTATCATAGAGACGGTTGGTTTTTCCAGACGAACTATAGAGGAGAGCTTGAATTAATGAACATCATGTTTGTATCCCTCGGCTGCGACAAGAACCTGGTGGATTCGGAGCATATGCTCGGTCTGCTGGCGCAGAGGGGCTATACATTTACGGACGACGAGGCGAGCGCGGATATTATGATTATCAATACCTGCTGCTTCATCCTCGACGCGAAGGAGGAGAGTGTAGACACGATCCTCGAGATGGCGGAATATAAAAAGGCAGGCTCCTGCAAGGCTCTGATCGTGACCGGCTGCCTCGCGCAGCGCTACCGGCAGGAGATTCTCGATGAAATTCCGGAGGTGGACGCAGTGCTCGGCACGGCGTCTTATGATGCGATTGTGGAAGCGGCAGAGCAGGCACTCGGCGGGCAGACGCAGCTTATCTGCGACAATATCGACCGACTGGTGCTGCCGCAGGGAGGGCGCGTGCTGACGACCGGCGGCCATTATGCGCATCTCAAGATCGCGGAGGGCTGTGACAAGCACTGCACGTACTGCATTATTCCGAGCCTGCGCGGCGCTTACCGGAGCGTTCCGCTGGAGCGGCTTCTTGAGGAGGCGCGGGATCTCGCGGAGCGCGGCGTGCGCGAGCTCATTCTCGTGGCGCAGGAGACGACGCTCTATGGCGTCGATCTCTACGGTGAGAAGAGCCTGCACCGCCTACTGCGCGAGCTCTGTCAGATCAGGGGGATCCGCTGGATCCGCGTGCAGTACTGCTATCCGGAGGAGATCTATGATGAGCTGATTCAGACGATGAAGGAGGAGCCGAAGATCTGTCATTACCTCGATCTGCCGATTCAGCACGCCTCGGATCGGATTCTGAAGCGGATGGGCCGCAGGACGGATCAGGAGGATATCCGCAAAATCGTGGAAAAGCTTCGGAAGGAAATCCCCGATATCTGCCTGCGCACGACGCTGATCAGCGGCTTCCCGGGCGAGACGGAAGAGGACCATGAGGAGCTTATGAGCTTTGTCGACGAGATGGAGTTTGACCGTCTGGGCGTTTTCCCCTACTCGGCAGAGGAGGGCACGCCTGCGGCGCAAATGCCGGACCAGGTACCGGAAGAGTTGAAAGAAAAGCGGCGCGACGAGATCATGGAGCTGCAGCAGGAGATTGCCTTCGGGAAAACCGAGGCGCTGGTCGGCGAGTGTCTCTGGTGCATGATCGAGGGAAAGGTGGCCGATGAGGACGCTTATGTGGCCAGAACCTACCGTGACGCGCCCGATGTGGACGGCTATCTGTTTGTCCAGACAGCACGGGAGCTGATGACCGGTGACTTTGTGCGCGTCCGCGTGACAGGCGCCGATGAATATGATCTGATAGGAGAGATAGAAGATGAATCTGCCGAATAAACTGACGATATTCCGGGTATTTCTGATTATACCCTTTGTGATCCTGCTGCTCGGAGATTTCCCGGACTACTGCGATCTCATCGCGGCTGTAATCTTCATTGCGGCCTGCCTGACGGATTTCCTGGACGGGCAGATTGCAAGAAGGTGCAATCTTATCACAAATTTCGGGAAATTCATGGATCCGCTTGCGGACAAGCTGCTGGTCTGCGCCGCGATGATCTGCCTTGTGGAGATGGAGCGGCTCGCGGCATGGATCGTCATTGTGATCATCAGCCGTGAGTTCATCATCAGTGGCTTCCGGCTGGTCGCGTCGGACAATGGCGTCGTCATCGCGGCGAGCGCCTGGGGAAAGTTCAAGACGACGTTTCAGATGCTGATGATCATTGCGCTGATCCTGCATCCGGGCGGCGTGTTTGATATTGTTGAGACACTTCTCGTCTGGATCGCTCTGATCCTGACAGTCGTATCACTGATTGATTACCTGATAAAGAACGGCCATGTAATTATGGAGGGAAAAATTTAAGATGGAAGCTGCAAGTAATACGAATGTACAGAACCCCTATGAAAAGGTCATGAAGGTCTGCGGGCTCGGCCTCAGCGAACTGCGAGAGCAGCTCGCCGATATGCTGACCACGACCAGGGAGGAGAGCTTTCAGCTCACGCCTACGCTCGCGGGTGTCGATATTCTTGTGAGCGCGCCGGACGCGCTGAACAAGGAGTCGCGCGACCGGGTGAAGGGCGTCGTGCGGGAGCTGAAGGTAAGGTTAGGCAGTTATATTTACACGACCGACCCGGAGATGACGCTCGAGGAGCATGTGGTCGCGCTTCTGAAGGAGCAGAAGATGACGATGACCACGGTGGAATCCTGCACCGGCGGCATGGTGAGCGCAAAGATTACCGACGTGCCGGGCTCCTCGCAGGTGTTCAAGTTCGGCTTTGTCACCTACAGCAACCGTGCGAAGCGCAAGCTTGTGAATGTCCGTAAGAAGACGCTGAAGTCCTTCACCGCGGTCAGCGCCCAGACGGCGGAGGAGATGGCGAGAGGCGGCGCGGAGAAGAGTGAGTCGGACGCGTGCCTCAGCGTAACCGGCTATGCCGGCCCCGAGGCGGGGGAGAACGGGGAGCAGCCGGGTCTGGTCTATATCGGCTGCTGCGTCCGCGGCGACGTCTCCGTGGAGGAGCATCATTTTCAGGGCGACCGCAGGAGTATCCGCGAGCAGGCGACGGTGAGCGCGCTGGTCTTCCTGCGCAAATGCATTCTGGAACACTATGAGATACCGAGGAATCAGGGATGAGATATCACAATATTACCAAGGATGATATGCTGAACGGAGACGGGCTGCGCGTTGTATTATGGCTGGCTGGCTGCACGCATCACTGTAAGAACTGCCAGAATCCGGTCACCTGGGATCCGGCTGGCGGGCTTCCCTTCGACGAGGCGGCGAAGGAGGAGCTCTTTGCGGAACTTGAGAAGGAGTATGTGAGCGGCGTGACCTTCAGCGGCGGCGATCCGCTCTATGAGCCGAATCGCCCTGAGCTGACCGCGCTGATCCATGAAATCCGGGAGCGGTTTCCGCAGAAGACGATCTGGCTCTACACGGGCTATCTCTGGGAGGATGTGCGGGATCTTCCGCTGGTCGCCGACCTCGACATTCTCGTGGACGGCCGTTTTGTCGAGGAGCTGAAGGACAACAACCTTCCCTGGAAGGGCAGCTCGAACCAGCGTGTGATCGACGTGCGCGCGACGAGGAGACTCGGGCAGACCGTGCTCTATGCATGATCAGTGAGGGAGGGCATAAAATGCAGAAGATCAAGATAAAATATTTTTCGGAAGAGATCGAGAAGCTTACTTATATTGAAGGGAAATCCGACTGGATTGACTTGAGAGCCGCGCAGGAGATTTCCATGAAGCAGGGCGAGTTCCGTCTGATTCCGCTGGGCGTTGCGATGCAGCTTCCGGAGGGTTATGAGGCGCATGTTGTGCCGCGCAGCAGTACGTATAAGAATTTCGGTATTCTCCAGACAAACAGCATGGGACTGATTGATGAGAGCTACTGCGGAGACAATGATCAGTGGTTTTTCCCGGCGCTCGCCATGCGCGACACCGTGATTCATGTGAATGACCGCATCTGCCAGTTCCGCATCATGGAACACCAGCCGCAGATTGTATTTGAGGAGACGGAGCATCTGAAGGGCTCTGACCGCGGAGGCTTTGGTAGCACCGGACGGCAGTAGGAGGCAGAGTATGGCTTATAAGATTTTCGGCACAATCGATGTAGGCAGTTACGAGCTTAATCTCAAGATTTATGAGATCTCCGCCGAGCGCGGCGTGCGCGTGGTCAACCATGTACGCCACCGCATGGAGCTCGGCAGCGACACTTACGAGACGGGCAGCATCGGGGAGCGGATGGAGGACGAGCTTTGCGCTACGTTGCTGGATTTCAAGAAGATTCTACGGGAATTCGGGGCGGACGAATATCGCGCCTGTGCGACCAGTGCGATCCGTGAGACGCACAATACGCCGGTGCTGCTCGATCGGATTTATGTGGAGACCGGTATCCGGCTGGAGATCCTCAGCAACGCGGAGCAGCGTTTTCTGGGCTACAAATCCATCGCTTCAAACGAAGAAAATTTCAGGAATTATATCAGGGAGGGCGCGGCGATCGTCGACGTCGGCGGCGGCAGCATCCAGATGTCCCTTTTTGACAATGAAAATCTAGTAGTGACCCAGAATATCCGTATGGGAACGCTGCGGCTGAAGG
>JAJQCG010000095.1:13333-17341 GCA_021202815.1 Lachnospiraceae bacterium
TGCCGAGGTGGAGGAGCATACCGTGCGCTATGCCTCCGTCATCGAGGAGCTTCTAAATAATGAGCTGAAGACTTATCGCAAGCTTTATCTGAAGGAGCGCGATATCAAAAATCTTCTGCTGATGGGCAACTATCTGGGCAATATCAACCAGTTTATCCATCGGAAGGAGCCGGTGGGAAATCAGTTTACAAAGAAGGAATTTATCCGCCTTTACGATTATTTTATCGAAACGGGACATCAGGCGATCGCGCAGATGCTCGGCATTCCGGCGGAAAACGGGACGCTGCTGACGCCCGCGATGGTCATCTACAAGCGTCTGCTCGAGGAGACCGGCGCGGAGAATGTCATTATCCTGAACAATGATCTCGGCGACGGCCTAGCCTGCGATTACGCGGAAAAAAAGAAGATCGTGGTCTCCAGCTATAATTTTGAGAACGACATTATCGAGTCGGCGCGGAGAATCGCGAAACGTTACCATTCCGACCATTCCCACACGAATATGATGGAAAAGATGGCGCTCACGATCTTCGATAAAATGAAGAAGACCCATGGCCTCAAAAAGCGCGAGCGGCTGCTGCTGCAGATCGCGGTGATTCTCCATGACTGCGGCTCCTATATCAATATGGCGCAGTCGTCCGAGTGTTCCTATAATATCATCATGGCCACGGAGATCATCGGAATCTCAGATCGGGAGCGTGAAATGATCGCGAATATCGTCCGTTTTAACAGTGGGGACATCCTGTCCTTCGAGGAAGTGGCGAAGGGCTCGCTGCTCGTGCAGGCGGAGTATGTCAAGATCGCGAAGCTGACGGCAATCCTGCGTGTCGCGAATGCGCTGGACCGCAGCCATCAGCAGAAGATTAAGGATATCCGGATTTCGTTCCGGGATGACCACACGATGAATATCGGCGTCAGCACTCTGGAGGATCTGACGCTGGAACAGGCGCTGTTCCGCGAAAAGACAGAGTTTTTTGAGAAGGTTTACAGCATTCGTCCGGTATTGAAGATCAAAAAGACGGTATAGAGAGGGAGTCGCTATGAAGGATATGTATAAAAAACCGGAGTATTATGAAAACCGGGAGCTGAGCTGGCTCAGCTTCGATGAGCGAGTACTCGGAGAGGCGCGCGATAAGACGACGCCTCTGTTTGAACGATTGAAATTTCTCAGTATTACTGCCTCAAATCTGGATGAATTTTTCATGGTTCGCGTGGCTTCCCTCCTCGATATGGTCAACGCCGATTATCAGGGGAAGGACATCTCCGGCATGACGGCACAGGAGCAGCTCGATGCGATTCACAGCCGTGTGCACAGTATGGTGCGGCTGCAATATTCGACCTGGCAGCGCTCGCTGCTCCCGGGTCTTCGCCAGGCGGGGCTCACCGTCATTCAGGATCACCGGAAGCTGACGAGAGAACAGGCCGCGTTTGTCGACGATTACTTTATGGCAAATGTGTATCCGGTCCTGACGCCGATGGCTGTGGATTCCTCGCGTCCCTTCCCGCTGATTGTGAACAAGACGCTGAATCTCGGCGCTCTTCTGAAAAAGAAAGGCGAGAAGGACGCGGAGCTTGAATTCGCGACTGTGCAGGTGCCTTCCGTGCTCCCGCGGATTATCTTGATTCCGAACCGTGAGCAGGAGATGAGCTCCGTGATTCTGCTGGAGGAGATGATCGCGCGGAATATGCAGAAGCTCTTCCTGAGCTATGATGTGCTCTGCGTTCATCCTTACCGCATTATGCGGAACGCGGATTTTACGATCGACGAGGATGAGGCGAACGATCTGCTCAAGGAGATCGAAAAACAGCTCCACAAACGGCAGTGGGGCGAGGTGATCCGGCTCGAGGTGGACAGGGACGTTGACAAGCGTCTGCTGAAAATTCTGAAAAAGGAGTTTGCGGTCAAGTCGGACGGCATCTATTCGATCGACGGGCCGCTGGATCTCACCTTCCTGATGAAGATCTATGGTCTGAAAGGCTTCGGCGCTTATAAGGAGCCGAAATATACGCCGCAGCCGGTGCCGGGCCTGAGCGGCAGGAGCGACATCTTTGAGGCAATCCGCGAGGGGGATATCCTGCTGCATCATCCTTATCAGACCTTCGATCCGGTCGTCGATTTCGTCCGCCAGGCCGCGCGCGACAAGGATGTGCTCGCCATCAAGCAGACGCTCTACCGCGTCAGCGGCAATTCGCCGATCATCGCGGCGCTCGCGCAGGCCGCGGAGAACGGTAAGCAGGTCTCCGTGCTGGTGGAGCTGAAGGCCCGCTTTGATGAGGAGAATAATATCGCCTGGGCGAAGATGCTTGAGCGCGCGGGCTGCCATGTCATCTATGGCCTTGTCGGCCTCAAGACGCACAGCAAGATCATGCTGGTCGTGCGCCGGGAGGAGGACGGGATTCGCCGCTACGTTCACCTGGGCACGGGCAATTACAACGATTCCACTGCGAAGCTTTATACGGACATGGGCCTTCTGACCTGCGCCGAGCCGATCGGCGAGGATGCGACGGCGGTCTTCAATATGCTTTCGGGTTATTCGGAGCCGGAGAGCTGGAACAAACTCTCGCTCGCACCGCTCTGGCTGCGCGATCGCTTTCTCTTCCTGATCCGGCGTGAGACGGCGAATGCGAAAAACGGAGAACCGGCGCACATTATCGCAAAGATGAATTCGCTCTGTGATCAGGAGATCATCGCGGCGCTCTATGAGGCGAGCGCGGCCGGTGTGAAGATCGAGCTGATCGTGCGCGGCATCTGCTGCCTGAGGGTTGGGATTCCGGGCATCAGCGAGAATATCACGGTGCGTTCGATCGTCGGTACTTTCCTGGAACATACGCGTATCTATTATTTTCTGAACAGCGGCGGCGAGGAGGAAGTGTACATGGCAAGCGCCGACTGGATGCCGCGCAATCTGGACCGCAGGGTCGAGATCCTGTTTCCGGTTGAGAAGGAAGAGCTGAAGCGCGAGGTCATGCATGTGCTCGATATTCAGCTGAAGGACACGCTGAAGGCGCAGGTCAAGCAGCCGGACGGCAGCTACACGAAGGTGAAGCGTCGCGGACAGAATGCACTCTGCGCACAGCAGTATTTTATAGAATATGCGAAGCATTTAAATAAAAAAGAGGAGGGAACGGCACACAGCAGGGTCTTTATCCCGGCGGAGCCGATGTGAGAAGATGGAAAAGAAAGCATTATTTCTGGATATGGACGGAACAACCCTGAATGATCAGAGAGTCGTATCGGAGGGCAATCGCCGCGCGATCGCACGCGCAATCGAGGCGGGGCACGACATTGTCATTGCGTCGGGGCGCGCTGCGTCCAGCATTGTGGCGCTGCTGGAGCGCTGCAGCCTGAGCGGAATCGGCATCCGCTATGTGCTCGCCTTCAACGGCGCGATGATTGTGGACATTGTCACTGGAGAGGTCCTCTACAAAAAAGTGATGTCGACGGATTATATGAAGCGCATTGCGCGGGAAGCGCAGAAAATGGGCATCTATATGCAGACCTACGAGGGCGAATATGTGCTGACGGAGCACGACGACGCGAACCTGAAGCAGTATACGAATAAGACGACGATGGAGGCGAAGGTCGTCCCGGATCTGGCGACCGCGATACAGGAGCCGGCCTGCAAGATGCTGGCGATCGACCTTCAGTACAGCGGGATCCTCGAACAGCTGAAGGCGAATGTGCAGGCCTTTAGCGGGGACGAGATCGATATCTACATGAGCTGCCGGGAATACCTGGAATTTGTTCCCAGTGGCGTGAGCAAGGGACTGGCGCTGCAGGCCTTCTGTAAGGAGCGCGGAATCAAAATCGAGAATTCTATCGCTGCCGGCGATGAGGGCAACGATATCTCGATGATCCATGACGTCGGTATCGGCTGCGCCGTGGCCAACGCCCTTCCGGATGTGAAGGCCGTCGCGGACTATGTCACCGAAAATGACAACAACCACGACGCAATCCGCGAGATTATTGAGAAGTTCATGTTATGATACCAGGGTCAAAAGGTCATGAAT
>JAJQCG010000095.1:17351-21252 GCA_021202815.1 Lachnospiraceae bacterium
CGACCCACATCACCACCACCACCCCCCCCACCCCCCCCCCCCCCCCACCCCTCCCCCCCCCCCCCCGCCCGGGCCGCATCATAACTTCACCCGCAATAATTGCAGTTTCAGCGTCTTCCAGTCGAGCGGGATCAGCGGGTAGAGATAGCCCCGCCCCGCGAAGGTGCGGCAACTAAGGAAGCAGAAGCCGATAAACAGAAGGCCGATCACAAAGCCAGGCAGCCCGAAGCAGCAGGTTGTAAACAGCAGTACAATGTGCAGGAATTTTACCGCGTAATTCAGCTCCATATTGGCCTGCGAGTAACCGGCGAGCGTGACAAAGGCCATGTAGAGCATGACCTCCGAGTTGAACCAGCCGGAATTTACCGCAAATTCACCGATCGCCAGACCGGCGATGACGGAGAGCGGCGTGCTCAGCATGTCGGGTGTGTGTACAGCGGCCAGGCGCAGCCCGTCGACCGCCAGCTCCAGGATGAGAAACTGCAGGATCAGCGGGACATGTACGGTCTCCTGGATTTCGATGAAGCGCAGCGCCTCCGGGATCCACTCCGGACGCTGCGAATACAGGAGAAATAAAGGCGTCAGCACGATCGAGAGGAGCATGATCAGCATCCGGGTGAGTCTTAAGTACGTTCCGGTGATCGGCGGGAAATAATAGTCGTTCGCCTCCTCCGTGATCACGAAGAGACTGGTCGGCAGGATCAGCGCGGCGGGGGAGTTGTCCATGAGTATCACGATATCTCCTTCGAGAATCTGGGCCGCCGCCGTGTCGGGCCGCTCAGAGCGGTGGAAGCGCGGCAGCGGGTTGCACCAGTGTCCGGGCAGCAGAAGCTCAGCAAGGCTTTCCTGATTCATCGTCAGGGCGTCCACCTCGATCTCCTGAATCCGTTTTTTGATTTTTTCCAGACAGGACCAGTCGACGCGGTCCTCCATATAGCAGAGCGCAAGGTCGGTGCGGCTGCTCTTCCCCAGCTCGCGCATCTCCATGCAGAGCTTTGGCGAGCGGATGCGCCTGCGGATGAGCGCGGTGTTCGCGACGAGCGTCTCCACAAAGCCGTCCCGAGAGCCGCGCAGAGTCCGGTCTTTCAGCGGTTCCTCGACGCTTCTGGCCGGGTAGGTGCGGCAGTCGATCGTGAGGCAGCCGAAATAGCCGGACAGGAAGAGGCAGGGTACCCCGGAGAGCAGGTTCTTCGTGATATCCTCCGTGTCGGTGAGAACCTCTGATTCTGCGTAGGGCAGACTGGTGATCTGAAATTCCTCCAGCGTTTGCGGCAGATCCTCGGCCTTCCGGCCATAAAAAAATTCCAGCAGCTTTTCCAGTATCTCGTCCTTCGTCAGTCCGTCGATGAAAAAAAGACTCGCGGCGCGACCGCCGATTTGCATCTTTTTCTCCATGATATCAAAGCTCCGCTCCACGCCCAGCAGCGCGTTCAGGGCGGCAATGTTTTCCTCAAAGTTTTCGGATAATCTGCTCATGAAAATCACCTCGCGCATAGTCTTTCCCGAAAAGCGTGAAATTATGAAAAGGGAAGAAACGGTACATTTTATGGGGCAGTCACCCGGAGCGGGTATTGACATGGGAAATCTATCGGTTGTAAAATAAAAAAAGACTGAGGGGTATTCCGCGGAGACGAAAAAGATGCACAGAAAATTCCCTTTATTTTTTGATATCACAGATAAAAAGATCATTGTCTACGGGGCGGGAAGGATTGCCACGCGCAGAGTGGAGACCCTGCTGGCTTTTGCGCCGTCTCTGACCGTGATTGCTCCGGAGGCATTGGAGGCAATCCGTGAGGCGGAAGGTGCGGGAAAGCTGACATATCGCGAGGCCTGTTATGAGACAGGAGGCATCCCTGATGACGCATGGATGGTGCTGGCGGCGACGGACGATCAGGCGGTGAATGAGGCGATCTGGCGCGAGTGTAAGCAGAAGAGGATTCTGGTGAATGTGTGCAGCGACCGGAGTCTCTGCGATTTCCAGTTTCCGGGGATTGCATTTGCGGATGAGCTGGTGATCGGGGTGAACGCAGGAGGAACGGATCATCGTCTGGCTAGGCGCTGGACAGAGAAAATACAAAAAGAGGTGGCGGAAGAATGGAAAGAGAGATGATCGTGAGGCCAAGGAGGCTGCGCACGACGGCGGCGCTGCGCAAGATGGTGCGCGAGACGCGTATGGACAAGAGCTCGCTTGTCTATCCCATGTTTGTGATGGATGGCGAGAATATTAAGGAAGAGATTCCGACGATGCCGGGGCAGTACCGCTACAGCGTGGACCGCATGCCGGAAATCTTAAACGGGATGGCGGACGCGGGCGTGGGCTCGGTCATGCTCTTTGGTGTTCCGGCGAAGAAGGACGAGTACGGCAGCCAGGCTTACGCTTGCGACGGCATTGTGCAGCGGGCCTTTGCAAAGGCGAAGAAGGAGGTGCCGGATCTCTATTACATTGGCGACGTCTGCATGTGCGAGTACACGAGTCACGGCCACTGCGGTATCCTCAAAGGGGAGTACGTGGACAATGATCTGACGCTCGACAAGCTCGCTGAGATCGCGGTCAGTCAGGTACAGGCGGGAGCGGATATGGTCGCGCCCTCCGACATGATGGACGGGCATATTCAGGCGATCCGCGAGGCGCTGGATCACAATGGGCTCTTCACGACGCCGATTATGTCCTATGCGGTCAAGTACGCGTCGGCTTTCTACGGACCCTTCCGCGATGCGGCGGGCAGCGCGCCGGCTTTCGGCGACCGCAAGAGCTACCAGATGGATTACCACAACCGCCGCGAGGGCATGAAGGAAGCCCTGCTCGACATCGAGGAGGGCGCGGATATCATCATGGTGAAGCCGGCGATGTCCTACCTCGATATGGTGCGTGAGATCAAGGACGCGACCGACGTGCCGATGGCGGCCTACAGCGTCAGCGGCGAGTACGCGATGGTGAAGGCCGGGGCGAAGCTCGGCTACATCGACGAGACGGCGGTGCTCTGCGAGATGGCGGCCTGCGCCTACCGTGCGGGCGTGGATATTTACATGTCCTATTTTGCAAAAGAGCTTGCATATTATATGGATGAGGGGAGGATCGGCTGATGGGCAGGTCGGAAGAGCTTTTTCAGGAAGCGGTGAAACTGATGCCGGGCGGCGTCAACTCCCCGGTGCGGGCCTTTGGCTCGGTCGGCTTAACGCCGCGGTTTATTGCCTCTGCCGAGGGCGCGTACCTCACCGATGCAGACGGAAAGCGTTATCTTGATTATGGCGGCTCCTGGGGGCCGATGATTCTCGGTCACGCGCATCCGGTGATGCTGGAAAAGGTGGAGGAGGCCTGCCGGAAGGGCTTAAGCTTCGGCGCGGCCACGGAGGCCGAGGTCGATATGGCGCGTCTGATCCATGAGATGATCCCCTCGGTCGAGATGATGCGTATGGTGAACTCCGGGACGGAGGCGGTCATGAGCGCGATCCGCGCGGCCCGCGGCTTCACAGGCAGAGATAAAATTGTCAAATTCGAGGGCTGCTATCACGGCCATACGGACGCGATGCTTGTGAAGGCCGGATCCGGCGTCATGACGGCGGGCGTGCCGGACAGCTCCGGCGTGCCGAAGGGCGCGACGCAGGACACGCTGCTCGCGGCCTACAATGACCTCGCTGGCGTCGAGAAGCTATTTGACAAATATGGAAAAGAGATTGCGGCGGTGATCCTCGAGCCGGTCGGCGCAAATATGGGCGTCGTCCTGCCGGAGAGCGGATTCCTCGAGGGACTCCGGAAGCTCTGTACGGAAAACGGCTCGCTCCTCATCTTTGACGAGGTGATCACGGGCTTCCGTCTCGCGCGCGGCGGCGCGCAGGAATATTTCGGCGTCACGGCGGACCTCGTCACCTACGGAAAGCTCATCGGCGGCGGCATGCCGGT
>JAJQCG010000025.1 GCA_021202815.1 Lachnospiraceae bacterium
GTATATCAAAAAGCTGGGGAAATGCAAAACTATTCCGGTTTATCCGGGTTAGGAATATATCTATCAGAGTCACGTTCACAGTGATCGCCCTTGGCAATTTTGTTCAAACCATTTAGTCTATTTGTTTTTAACATCAGAAACAGAATATGTTTGCAAGGCTCTGAGTGAAAAAGGAAATGGTGTTTTTTAAAGTCAGCGCAAGTACATGATTTTAGTGAGACATGATAGGTATTACGGCTAATCTTACTGTAAATATCCGCGATGCTGCATGCTTTATCGTGAAATTTCAAGATTTCAAAGTCATTTGAGCGGGCGCGCATCAATCTGTAAGCATATTCAACATTAGGCATGAACATTCTCCAATTCTTTTTTCAACAATACTATGACACGAAACCGAAAGCAATAGCTTGAGCAAATTTAAAATGATAGAATTTTTAGAGGTGTATCACTCGTAATCCTTCACCAGGAACATCGGCTTGATCGTAACGACCTCGTCGTATTCCTCCTGCTCCACCTTTACGTCGGAGTTCAGCGCCTTCAGTTCCTCTTTCATTTTCTCAAAGGCCTCGTCCATCTTCTCAGCCCTGCCCTCCAGCACGAGCCGTTTCATCCGCCTCAGAGTGATGGGGTGGGCGTAGCAGGCGGGCACGGGAAAGTTCCCTTCATAGGATTTCAAATAACGCTCCATATCGGCGCAGGCGTCTGCAAGCTGCGCGTCGATATATTTTTTGTTGTTATTGCGGGTCGGCAGCACGTTCGCTCCGGCGAAGAGGAAGACCGCCGCGAGGCCGAAGAGTGTGAAATAGATGCCGAAGCCCGCGCTGGTGAGGATTGACCAGACGCCGTAGACGGCCATCGCCGCACCGATGAGGACGATGAAGAGCGCCACCCAGCGGTAGGCGGGGTTCGAGCGCTCGTTGACGCGCTTGGCCTTCGCGGAATAGCTCAGAGAGCGGGAGAGTGCCGGCCGCTTTTCGAGATAGTCTATGGCGCGGTCGAGCTTCTTCGCCGTCTCCTCCGCCTCAGGGCTGAGCCTGGGGCGCGGTCTTGCGGCCTCCTCGGCGCGCTTCTTTTCGAGCTTCTGCTCCGCGGCAGCGCTGAGCGTTTTGATCTCGGGGTGTTCCGCGCGGATTGCGTCGAGCATCTCATCTACGGTTTCCTCCGCCTTGAACAGGCACTGCTTTTCCTGCCCATTGTCGTAGAGCACAACCAGGTAGGCGAGCGTGGCAAACATGCCCTTCCCCGAAAAGCCACCCTTGCTCATCGCGACGCGCTTGAACACGCGCGAGACGGCGCTGTAGGGAACGTAGTAGTGCCGGTCGATATAAAAGCTGTTCAGATACAGCGCCTTGCGGCCTACGCCGCAGGGGCCGAAGCGCAGGCACTCGCCCTTGTCCTTGCGAAGCTCCTCTTTCTCCAGCGTTTTCGTGCTCAGTGCTTTTGTCGGAAACATAGGAAATCCCCCTTAGGAAAGCACCGCCGCGGAGGATGAATCCGCGGCGGCAGATATTATTGTAGTAAATTATAGCAGTTGTCTCACCCGATGTCTATATGTCTTCACATGCAGCGGGATCATAACAGGAGCTTACGCGGCTGTTGGCGCCGGTTTCTTCGTCGCACGGATAAAGATTGCGAGGAAAACCACCGCGAGGATGATACCGGCCGGGTAGGCGATCGTCGTGCCGAGGTTCAGGCACTCGCCTGCGTAGAAGAAGTAGGTCATGGAGACCGCGCTCATGAAGGTCGCCGGTACGGCGGTGAGCCAGTAGTTCTTCTTCTCACGGAATAGGTACATGCTGGCGGTCCACAGAACGATCATTGCGAGCGTCTGGTTCGTCCAGCTGAAGTAACGCCAGATCACCGTGTAGTTGATGTAGCCGAGCGTGTTGCCGATGCCGAGGATTGTGCCTGCGCCGAGCACCGGGATACAGATCTTCAGGCGATTCTGCCACTTGGTCTGGTCAATCTTGAACCAGTCCGCGACAGTCAGACGTGCGCTTCGGAATGCCGTATCCGCGGAGGTCACCGGACAGACGACGACGCCGAGCATGGCGAGCGCGATACCGATGCCGCCCATGGTCTTCTGGCAGACGTCGTAGATCACGACTGACTGACCCTGCGCGTAGATTTCCGCAAGACCGGTCGTGAGGCCGCCGCTGATCTCATAGAGCGAGCAACCGGCTGCCGCCCATACCAGGGCGATGACGCCCTCGGCGACCATCGCGCCGTAGAAAACGAAATGTCCCTGCTTCTCACTCTTGAGGCAGCGTGCCATGACAGGACTCTGCGTCGAGTGGAAACCGGAGATCGCGCCGCAGGCTACGGTGATGAACATGACGGACCAGATCGGCGTGCCGCTGGAGTGCATGTTGTGGAAATTATCCCAGATCTCAGGAATCGTGTAAACCGGGTTCGTCAGGATACCGATGATGACGCCGATTGCCATGATAATCAGGCAGATGCCGAAGACCGGATAGACCCTACCGATAATCTTGTCAATCGAGATAAAGGTCGCAATAAATTAGTAGACCAGGAACAGAATCAGCCAGAACATCTGGTTTGCCAGAACGCCGCCCATGCCGTTGTTGGCCATCAGCACTTTCATAAGGCCTGCCGGACCGACCGCGAACACGGTTCCGACCATGACCAGCAGCACGACACAGAATACACGCATGACATTCTGCATGACCGGTCCAAGATAGATACCGCAGACCTCGGCGATCGACGCGCCGTCATGCCGCGCGGACATCATACCGGAGAAATAGTCGTGGACGCCGCCGGCAAAGATCGTGCCGAAGGTGATCCAGAGGAAGACGATGGGGCCCCACTGCGCGCCGCCCAGCGCGCCGAAGATCGGGCCAAGTCCGGCGATGTTCAGAAGCTGTACCAGAAACAGCTTCCACTGCGGCATCACCACATAGTCCACGCCGTCGTTGATACGCACGGCAGGGGTCTCCCTGTCGTCAGGCGCGAAGGTGTTTTCGACTATTTTGCCATAGACGAAATATCCGCCGATCAGCAGGATCAGACACAGGAAAAAGCTAATCATTCATTTACCCTCCTTTTGTGAACTGCGGAGCTCTCTGGCTCCAATATTTTTTACTTTAATATTATACTACTGTTAACCGAAAATTGCAAGTGCAAGTTGAACACATCCGCGAAAAGCTTCAATAGAGT
>JAJQCG010000215.1 GCA_021202815.1 Lachnospiraceae bacterium
GGATTTTTTAGGTGTTCAACTTCATTTTACAATCGCCCCTCATTTTTCTTTGTGTTAGTCCGGCGTACAGCCAGTGTGATGATCTCAGCTCAAGCGTTCTCAACCGCCGCCTTGATCAGCTCCATCGAGTATTTGCCGGATCCCAGGATAAAGCGGGAGGAAAATTCTTTTCCGCCCAGGGTAAACGTGTCTTTGTTCATCGTCATTCTCCTTTGATAATCAGTTCCAGTATTTTGTTTGCCTGATGCGCTGCGCAGAGCATGACCCGCGGAGCCATCAGGCTGCCGTTTTCTTCCAGCGTGGACACGCCGTCGCCGCACAGATAGTAGTGGGGCAGGATGCGCCGCGTGCGGATGCTGTCGCTGTCCCCGTAACCGGCCATGCCCGAGGCGCCGACCAGATATTTTTCAGGAAAGGTGGTCAGCACACAATTCGTCAGCATCGCCTTCTGTTCCGCCCGGTCGAAGGCCTCGCAGATGTAGAGCTCGTCCTTTAAAAGTACCGGTATATTCTCCTCGTCAAGCCTCACGAAGTCGGTGCGGACATCGAGGTAGGGATTAAAACGGTACAGCTCGTCGCGCAGTGCCTCCGGCTTTGGACGGCCGAGACCCGCGATGGGGTACTGCTGGCGGTTCAGGTTCGTCAGGTCGACGCGGTCGAAGTCGATGAGGTGAAGCCCGCCGACGCCGCAGCGCGCCAGCGCGATGGCGACGTTAGAGCCAAGTCCGCCAAGGCCGCAGACCGCGACGCGCGCGGCGCTGATCCGATCCTGCACGGCTTTCGTGTGCCGCAGCTCCAGTGCTTCCTGTATGCTCTCCCAGCTGGGAATCGTTTCCGTAAGCATCCTCAGCCGCCTCCCACGAAGCTCACGATCTCCAGCACGTCGCCGTCCGCGAGCAGCTGATTCCCGTAATCGCTTTTCGGCACGATCTGCTCGTTGCACTCCACGGCCAGCCGATCGAGCGCGTAACCCTCGCGTTGCAGATAGGCCAGCAGGTTGAGCCCGGCCACGTCCTCTGCGTTTCCGTTGATTTTCACCATGCGCATCACTCCTCTCCATAAAAGATGCCGCACGAAAAGCTACACCCGCGGTGGTGTACCCCTTCGTGCGGCAGTCCTGTCACACTCTGACACTATTTTAAACTCCGGAGAAATATTTGTCAATCGTTTCTGAAAATCGAGGTTGAAGCTCCGGAAGCTCCCATGTAAAATGAGATTAACTACCTGGCAATGGAGAAAATTGGGAATATAATATGGAAATTAAGAACGCAAAGGTTTATACGGAGAAAGGTATTTTTGAGGAAAGAAGCGTCTGCACGGCTGACGGGCTGATAGCCGGAGCCAGTACGGATGGAGTGATCATCGATGGCGCGGGCTGCTATCTGAGTCCCGGGCTGATTGACATTCATTTTCACGGCTGCATGGGACATGACTTCTGTGACGGCAGCGCGGAAGCCATCGAGGCGATGGCGTGCTATGAGGCGTCCCGCGGTATTACCGCGATGATTCCGGCAACGATGACGCTGGGGAGGGAGGAGCTTCTTCATATATGTGGGACGGCTGCGGCATATTCCTCGGAAAAGGGTGCGGTGCTCTGCGGTATTTATCTGGAGGGGCCGTTTGTCTCCCGTCAGAGGCTGGGGGCGCAGAACGGCGACTACGTCAGGACGCCGGACGTGGGATTCTTCCAGGAGCTGCAGGAGGCCTCCAGACAGATGATCAGGCTGCTCGCCATCGCGCCGGAACTGCCGGGCGCGGAGAAACTGATCCGGGAATTAAAGGACGAAGTGGTATTATCCGTGGCGCATACCGCGGCGGACTATGAGCAGGCGATGCGGGCTTTTTAGAATGGCGTCCATCACGTGACGCATCTTTATAATGCCATGTCCGGCCTGAATCACCGCGCTCCCGGGGTCGTGGGAGCGGCGGCGGACAATCCTTCCGTAGACGTGGAGCTGATCTGCGACGGTATCCATGTTCACCCGACCGTTGTGCGCCAGACCTTCCGGATGTTCGGCGACGACCGGATTATTCTGATCAGCGATTCGATGGAGGCCACGGGCATGCCGGACGGCGACTATATGCTGGGAGGGCAGAGGGTGATCAAGAAGGGCAGACGTGCGACGCTGGCGGATGGGACAATCGCGGGTTCCGCGACGGATCTGATGGACTGCCTGCGAACGGCGGTGCTCGATATGGGGATCCCACTGGAGAGCGCGGTGAAGTGTGCGACGGTCAATCCCGCGAAATCGGTGGGGATCTTTGACCGGTATGGGAGTATTGCTGTGGGAAAAGCCGCAGATCTGCTGCTTTTACGCGAGGAAGATCTGCGGCTAAAACAAGTCATACTGCGGGGAGAACCCCTGCCTGCTCAGTTCGCGTTAAACAATTCGGACAAGGTGTCTTCATGTTCCTGCAATATCGCAAGCAGGAAGGTATCCCAGTGACGCGCGTCTTGCGTGTCGCTGCCGAAGACATAGTCCTCCTGGCCGTAGTCGATGACGTCAAATCCCGGCATGGCCTTGCTCGCGCCCGCCGTGCGGTAGGATGCCGCATCCGCGAGGGAGAAGGAGACGTTCGCCGTGTCATCGTAGTTCACCCAGGAGCTGAGGTCTGTGCCGGTGGCTTCCGTTGCGTCGCCGTTCGCGGTCTGCGCTTCCGCCGCCGCGACCGAAATCTCCGTGACTTCCGCGTCAGAAGCATATTCTGCGTACATCTGGTCAACGTAGAGCGCGAAGGAGCTGCTGAAGATCTCGGACGGGACATGACCGCCGTCCCACTGCCATTCGATGTTGCAGTCGACGCCCGCGTTCAGCATGGCGATTTGCAGGTTGAGGGAGGTGAACATTGACATATCACCCTCCGAGGCGCCCATCAGGATACGCACCCAGGACGGATTTTCCGTATTGTCGTCACCGATGTAGTTCAGCGGGTTGTAGAGAGAGACAATGTTGTTTCCGTACTCGTCACCCGCGAGGATTTCCGCAATGTCGGCCTCATAGGCTTCCAGCATTTCCTCATAAGAGGAATAATTTGCCGAGTCAGTTGAGCCGGAGGTGGACTGCGTCGTGCCCGCGTCGGGCGTGCCGACGTCCATCGCGTCGCCGGCGGTTTCAACGTTTTCATTCGTGATGGAGGAAGTACTCTCCGAAGCGTCGTCCGGGAGGTCGCTGTCCGCAAGGTCGGGAGCCGCGCCATCTGCATTGCCGCTGTCAGCGCCGCGTCCGCCGCCTTTGCCTCCCCGCATGCCTCCGTTGCCTGCGTCTGTATCGGTCAGATTGGCATCCGGCAGGCCGTCCGTGCCGAGATCATCGGGCAGTGCGCCGTCTCCCATGCCGCCAGGCATGCCGTCGGCCTGATTCATGCCGCCGCCCATAGCGCCGGGCATAGCGCCGCTCATGCCGCCGCTGCTCGAGGCTGAGTAACGGCCCTCGAGGAAAGCTTCGGCCTTATCCGAAGTCGTCATCGCCGCGACCTCCGCGTCGGAGAGCGCGTTTCCATCACTGTCGAACCAGGTCCAGCCCTCCGCGTAGTCGAGATTGTCGAGATACCACTGCAGATTCGAGATAAACTCGGCGAGATAGAGGTCGAGATACGTGCCGCCGTAGCCGTTGGTGTCGGCGTAGAGCTCTTCATCGTACTCAATGATCAGCATGATCGTGCTCGTGAGCGCGCCATCCCCGTCGAGATCGAAGCCAACGTCCGCCTCTGCGACGCTTAAGTTCTGTTCATTAATATAGTCCATATAGGCTTCCGACAGGTATTCGGCGAGCTGCGCCTGGAAATCTGTGCCGAAGCTGTAATCTGTGTCAAGATAATACTCGAAGGCCAGCGCCATGTCCGCCTCGTAGAGAGAGGTGATCGCACTGTAGGCGATGCAGCCCCATGCGCCGTCGGAAAGATCGACCTCTTCGCCGTCGATCGTGACGGTCGTCGTGTAGGAGCCGTCCTCCGTGAGGTAGACGCCGACCGCACCGACCTCCTCCTGGTAGGGATAGAAGTCGGGATTATTCGAGGTGGCCGCGAACATCGTCGCATGTGCGCCGCCGCCCGAGCCGCCGGTGGAGACGAGATAGTCCACATTTCCGGGAAGGTTGCCGAGCAGGATATTATACTTGACAAAGCGCGCCGCCGCCTTCTGGTCGGACAGGCAGGAGGGAGCGTCGCCGGTGTAATACGTGTTTCCCTTACTGTCGGTCGCGGTATCCTGCTTGCCGCGGTTGCCGCAGGAGACGTTGATGTAGCCCTCCGCCGCGTAGGTCGCGGAGGCCTGGGTGTTGGTCGAGGAACTGTAGCCCGCAGCGCCAGTGTTTAGGATGATCGGAGCGGTCGCGGCCGTGTAGATCTGGCCGTTCGTGCTTGTGATTTCCGCATCATAGTCAATGACGAGCGCACCGTTTACCGCGTCGGCATAGCTGTCCGCCGTCACATCGACCGCACCGTCGCCGTCGGTATCGATGCCGCTCACATAAGCGCCGGGCACGCAGACCGAGACGCCCTCCTCGTCCTCAATTTCCGGGTAGGCGACCGCGGAGACGATCGACATGGTCCAGGCGTCGGAATCGGCGCTGTAGCTCCAGGTATAGTCCGTATTGTTGGCGAGATTCAGCGTCTCCTCAATGTATTCCTTGTCGGAGACCAGAGCGGAAGAGGAGCCCGCATCTGCCTCCTCGCTGCTTTCGTCAGCCGTTCCGTCGCCGCTGTCTGCACTGCCGCCGCAGGCCGTCAGGCTGAAGGCCATCGCGAAGGCGCACAGCAGCGCAATCTGTTTTTTCACAGTAAAATTCCTCCTCATCATTTTTTTGCAACAGTTCAGAACAGCATCGAAATGGAAAGGCGTTGTTCTGAATAGCTGCTTTTCATTTATTCTACCACCGCCACCTTAAAAAAACCTTAAATCTTTTCATTCATCTTGCGGAAATTCATATTTTTCGCTATGATAGCAGACAGGTGATGAAGATGAAAAAAATCCGTACGGCGGCGCTGATTCTAGCGCTCGCGCTGGCCTTAAGCGGCTGTGAAAATACAAAGATTGTGCTGACCACCGGCCTGGCCGGGGATGAATTGTTCCGGATCGGGGAGGTTTCCTGCCTGCTGCCGGAGGCGCTGGTCTATCTCTGCAATCAGAAAAATCGGTATGAGAATACTTATGGGATCGAGATGTGGGATTACGAGATCGGCGACGAGACGATGGAGGAATATCTGAAGAGCCAAGTCGTGTCCCAGCTCGCACAGGTGAAGAGTATGGTCTACCTGGCCGGACAGCAGGGGGTGGAGCTCTCGGAGGAAAATGCCGCGCTGGCCGCGGAGGCCGCCGCGGAATATTATACATCTCTGGGCGAGGAGGAGATCGAACGGCTGGGCGTAGATCAGGAGCTGATTCAGGGAATGTACGAGGATTATTGCCTCGCGCGTGAGGCCTATGAGCAGATCACGGAGGATGTGGCGGTGGAGATCAGCGACGACGAGGCGCGGATCATCGAGATCCAGCAGATCTATGTGCTGGAGGAATCGCTCGTATATGAGCTGAAAGCCCGCCTTGACGAGGGTGAGGATTTTGAGAGCCTTGCCTCAAATTACTCGAAATCCTCGAAAATCACGCTGACGATCGCGCGCGGCGATATGGATGAGGAGTATGAGGAGATCGCTTTTTCTCTGGACAATGATGAGGTGAGCGAGGTCTTCGCCTCCGGCGAGGGTTACTACATTCTGAAGTGTACGAGCACCTATCTTGAGGAGGAGTCTGAGGAAAATAAAGAAAAGGTCGCGCAGCAGCAGCGCACGACCCGTTTTCAGGAGATTTACGCGGAACTGATGGCCGACACGCTCTCCGAGTTTCACGACGCGCTCTGGGAGAATGTCGTGTTTGTGGATTACGACAGTGTGACCACCGATTCCTTCTTTGAGGTGTATGAGACCTGGTTTGGGGGCTGAGCGCCGTCATTCTTCCAGAATCTCGTGCAGACAGGCGAGCAGTTCCGTATTTTTGTCCGGCATCATGAAGCAGAAGCGGAAGAAGCTGCCGTCCTCGAGGCCGGGGAAGCTGGAGCAGTCGCGCAGCATAAGCCCGCGCCGGATCGCGTGGAGAAAGACGTCGTAGGATGTGACGCCCTCCCGCAGGATGCGCACGAGGATAAAGTTTGCGTACGGACGGTAGACCTTCACATGCTCCCAGGTGAGAAGCTCCTGATAGATGCGTTCCCGCTCGGAGGAAATGAGCGTTCTCGTCCGTTCGATATAGTCGGTATCGCGGAACATATAGGAGCCGGCCACTTCAGCCAGGCTGTTCAGAGTCCAGGGGTTCTTGTCCTCCTGAATTTTCTGAAGGAGGGCGAGGTCGCCGGTTATGGCGTAGCCGAGGCGCAGGCCGGGTGAGGCAAAGAACTTCGAGACACCGCGCAGAATCGCGAAGCCCGGGAATTCGTCCAGCAGGCCGACACAGCTCACGCCGCCCTCCTCGGGGGCGAACTCCGCATAGGTCTCGTCGATCATGACAAAGACGCTTAAGTCCTGGCAGCGGGAGAGTACGCGGCGCATATCCTCCGGCTCGGTGGCCGTGGAGGTCGGGTTGTTCGGGTTGCAGATGACGCACAGGTCATAGCCGTCCTCGAGCGTCCGTGTAAAATCCTCCACATTCAGCTGAAAATCGTCCTCCTCTCGCAGCGCGTAGTAGACGACATCCCCGCCGCGCAGGCGGATCTCGCGCTCATACTCCGAGTAGGTCGGAGAGACGATCAGCGCCTTTTTCGGATTCCGGATCTGCACGAAGAGAGAAATCAGCTCGGTGCAGCCGTTTCCGACGAGAATCTGCTCCGCGCGGCATCCGGTGTAGGCGGCGATGTGTCCGCGCAGCTTTGTGTAGGCCGGGTCGGGATAGCTGGTCACCGCGTCAATGTGCTGCAGCAGCCCTTCCCGCATCAGGGGAGAGAGGCCGAGCGGGTTTACATTCGCCCCGAAGCCCGTGATCTGCTCCTTTGGAATTCCAAAATATTTCTCTATTTTCTCCAGGTCGCTGCCGTGGAAATGCTCTCTTGCATCTATCTGTTCCGCCATTTTTTCTTCTCCTGTCAGTTGCGTGACACTATTGGTTAGTGCTATAATTATAGTTAGTATTGTGATAGCTCTGCACAGATTGTCTTTTCATTTTACTGTTGTGCAGAACTGTTGTAGACAGTGTAATCGAAACACACAGAAAATGCAACGGGGTATTTATGAAGGGCAAAATTATCGATTTTTCCAACGGAATATTCAGCTACTCACAGCCGGAGCTGCGAACGGAGCCGGAGGAGCTGCTGCTGCGGACGAAGGCGGACGGCTTTCTGACCGGCAGTTTTGTCGTAAGCTCTTGTGACGAGCGCAGGATCCGGGGCGTGCTCTGCACCCGCCTGCCGGGTCTCACGCTGAAGCAGGATTCTTTCTTCGGACGCGCTGCGAGGATCGAATACGAGTATGACGCAAAGGGACTCAAGGAGGGGGAGAGTCTCGAGGGAAGCGTCTTTATCGAAGCGGACGCCGGAGAGTATCGTCTGCCGGTGAGGATTGAGACCGAGTCTGCTGTCCGGGAACAGGAAGCAGAGGAGATCCCGCTGCCGGATGAAGAGCCGGAGGAGGAGTCGCCCCGGGAGTTCCGAAAGGGTGCGGGTCGCAGCGAGGAATGGCAGCGGCGGCGCACTTACGAGTCGGTTCTGGCACAGATCTTAAGTCTCGCGGAAAAGGAACGGCGCGGCGCGATCGAGCGGATGGATGCGGCGGCGCAGATGCGCGCTCAGGTGGAGATTCTGCGAAAGGTGACGCCGAATTCCTCGATGGAACCGCTGCTGGACGCCTGGGTGCTGCTGAAGGAGGATCGAGGCGAGGAGGCCGGCTGGATTCTGAAAAAATATGAGCGGACACGCCTGTTTCAGCAGCGTGATGCGGCGACAAGGGCGCTGTTCCTCTACGTGAACTGTCTCTGCCGGGATAATGCGGAGACGACTGCCGCGGCGATCCCGCAGCTGCAGAGACTGTATCAGAAGAATCCGAAGCTGTGGCTGATCGTGCTCTTTCTGCTGGAGCTTGACCCGAAGCTGAAGGAGAATCCGCGGACCTCTTATAAGCTGCTGGAGCGGCAGTTCCGGGAGGGCGCGCGCAGCCGCCTTCTCTATCAGGCGGCCTGGTCTTATCTGAAAAATGATACGGCGCTGTTCGGGAGGCTTGACGCCTTTGCGCTGCAGACCTGCGCCTGGGCGAGTTCCCGCGGGCTTCTGAGTGCGGAGACCTCGCTGCTCATTGCGAAGCAGGCGTCCCGCCTGAAGCGCTGGTCCCCGCTGGCTGCCAGACTTCTGAAGGGCTGCTATCAGACGAATCCCTGCCGGGAGACAGCCGGGGCGGTCTGTGCGATTCATATCCGCGGCCACCGGACGGACGCCGACGCCTTTGTCTGGTATCAGAAGGGCGTGGAGCTCGACGCGAAGATCACCAATCTCTATGAATACTTTATGTACTCCCTGCCGGAAGACTATCCGGAGCTGCTGCCGCGGCAGGTGATCTTGTATTTTGATTATCATAATACGCTGACCGGCAGGCAGAAGGCGGCTTTTTACTGTAATCTGGCCAGATATGGCGACCTGGATTCGCCGGAGATGGAAGGACATCGCCGGAAGCTGCAGGAGTTTCTGCTGGAGCAGTTGAAGGGACGCAGGCTGAATGAATCCCTGGCCTGGCTGTATGAACACTGCCTGCTGCTCGAAACGCTGGAGCAGGATATGCTCGAGGCGCTGGCGGACCTTCTGTTTATGCGTAAGCTGAGCTGCGGGGAAAGGCGCATCCGTCAGGTGGAGGTGCGCTATGAGCAGCTGAAGGAGCGCTTTGTGACGCCGCTGTCGGGCGGCTGTGCTTTCGTTCCCATCTACACGCCGTCGGCGCAGATCGTACTGATCGACGAGCAGGGGCGCCGCTATCGACAGACGGTATCCTATGATCTGAAACGTCTGCTGATCGAACCGCGCTTTTTGCAGGAATGTACACGAAAGCTGGAAAACCATACAGGGCTGAACCTTTACCTGCTGGACGGGAGAGGGAAGCACCGCCTGAACTCTGAGAATGTGGAGACGGCGAAGAGACTGCTGCGCAGCGGAAAGCTCGATGAGTCTTACGAGCAGCAATTAAAGCTGGAACTTCTGGAATACGAGCGGAAATCAGGCCGTACTGAGAAGCTCACGGAATATCTTCCGATCGAAAATGTGGACATGCTGAACCGGAAGGGGCAGGCCTCCTGCATTGAGATCCTGATTTTGCTGGGCCGGGACTGGGAGGCGTGGACGACGCTGAACCGGACCGGCTGCCGGGAGGTGAATCCGAAGCTGCTGCTCCGGCTGCTGCAGCGTCTTCTCACCGAGGGCGAGATACAGCGCGGCAGACTGCATCCATGGGCGCGCCTGATCTTTGAGAAGGGCGTCTACACTGAGCAGATCGTTGCGCTGCTTGCGGAGGATTGTGCCGGCGGCACACAGGAGCTGCTGGCTGTATGGAAGGCTGGGGAGCGTTTTGGCCTGTCCTTCCCGGAACTGGAGGAGCAGCTCGTCGTACAGGCGCTGTTTACGGAGCAGTATATCGAGGAGGTGTCTCCGGTATTTCTCTCCCTCGACGGACGCGGCAGCGATCCGGTCCTTATCAGTGCCTGGCTGAATTATGCGGGCTGGATGGATTTTGTGAAGGAGCGCGGGATGCCGGAGGGGCTGTTTGAGAGCCTTCAGCACCATCTGATCTGGGAGGATCATCTCTCGGAGGTCGCATGTCTGTCCTACCTGAAACAGCTCTCCGTGCTGCTGCTTCTGAGCGAGACGCAGAAACGGCTCGCGCGCAGACTGCTGTCGGAGAACGGACTCGGCAGAAAGCCCTTTGCCTTCCTTGGCAAGCTTTCTCTCTATATGGAGGAGGGAAGCCGCCCGAATGACCGCACGATTGTGGAATATCGGGGAGATCCGGAGCATCGGGTTGTGCTGCACTATGTACTGGAGTATCATGGAAAGAAGACCTTTGACTATATAGCGGAGCAGATTTTCCCGGTGTATCAGGGCGTCTTTACGAAGTCCTTCACTTTGTTCTATGGAGAGCGGCTGACCTGGTTTTTCACAGAGGAGATGCCGGACGGCACGGAGCGTTCGACGACGTCGAAGACAATCGAAAACCGGGAGGAACATATGGACGGCTTCAGCCGATATGAGCGGCTCTGCCGTATGCAGAGAGAGTACGACTACCGGCATGAGCGCAATCTTCGCCGGATGATGCGCGATTACGAGGAGCTGTCCGACATTGTCGCGGAACAGTTTTGCAGAAGATAAGAGGGTGACACTGGATGAGGATGATGAATGGACGGGAGCTGCTGATCGCCGGGATCGATTTTCGGGAGGAATATCCGATCGTCTGCTATCAGAGCGCCCGTATGAAGGAGCCGGAGCTGCTGCCGCTGGATTTCAAGGGGCAGCAGGGAAAGGCCGCCTGCTTTCTGAAAATCCTCTCCGCGCTGAAGCGTTTTGGAAAGAAGGAGGACATCCGGACTGTGATTGTCCTGCCGGATCTCGAGGAGGAGAGTATCCGTCAGTTCGAGCAGGAGGCCTGCGAGGCGGGCTTTGTCAGGGAGCAGCTGCAGGTGATCTCGGAGGCGGAGAGTCTTGTCCATTTTGTGATGCATCAGAGCAATGATATCTGGCAGCACCGGGTCTGTCTGCTGGAATTCGGGGTCGATGAGGTGCGTGCGCAGATGCTCGAGGTCAGCCGCAGGACGACGCCGATGCTCGTGCAGACGGCGGAGCCGGAGTACTGGTATGTCGGCAATATGCTGGACGGAGGCCGGGACGAGCAGCTCGCTCAGATGGCGGAGACCTGCTTTAAGGGAAAACCGGTGTCTGCGGTGTTTCTGACGGGAACGGATTTTGACGCGCGGGAATACAAAAAGAGCAGGGAAGTGATCTGCGCGCACAGGAGGGTGTTTCTGGCGGAGCAGGTATACGCGAGAGGCGCGTGTATGGTGGCGGGGATACAGGGCGCGAAGCCGACGTATCTTTTCCTGAATGAACAGACGCTGCTCTACAACATGGGCATTCGCTGCAGGCGCGGATCACAGGAACAGGCGCATATGCTTGTGAGCGCCGGAGAAAACTGGTATGATGTGCAGGAATGGCGCGAGATGATTCTGCTGGGAGAGCCGGTGCTGGAGTTTGTATTTCAGCCGATGATGGGAGGAAAGGAGCTGCGCTTCGGGATGCAGCTGACCGATCTGCCGGTCAGACCGGAGCGGACGACGCGGCTGCTGATTGAGATTCATTTCTCCGGCCCCCGGCAGTGCGAGGTGAAGGTGTCAGACCTGGGCTTCGGAGAGCTGTATCCGGCGTCGGATCTGTACTGGCTGGAGTCGTTTTCACTGGAAGAAGAGGAGGAGTACGATGGGACTGGTGATGATCTGCCGGGGCAGACGTGCAAGGACGCCGCTGCAGATGGGGCAGACGGGACCTGGACTCTATAGTATTGAGGAGCTGGCCTGGTATCTGTACCACAATGTCTGCCTGATCGAGTGCAGGTTCTTCGATGAACAACTCTGCCGGTGGCTCGAGGAGGAACTCGAGGAGAAGGATCTCGCCCGCAGGGTCAAGAGTGGCATCGATGCCCGGGCAAACTTAAGCAATCTCGTGATTCCGCTGGTCGGCGCTTCGGATCTCTATACGGGCCAGGAGATGACGGAGCTTAAGGAGAAGATTCGCTCGCTCGGAACGATGCAGGAGCAGGAGCGGCTGAAGCTGCGGGCGGATGAGCTGCTCGACGGTGGCAGCGACTGGGCCGCGATGGACGAGTACCGTCACATTCTGAAGATACATCAGAACAATCGGCTGGGGATGACGTTTTACAGTTCCGTATGGCACAATCTGGGCGTCTGCTACGCGTGGCAGTTTCTTTTTGAACAGGCGGCTGAGTGTTTTGAAACGGCATATGAGTATGCGCCGGATGAGGATACGGATCGCCAGGCGGAGCTCGCGCGCTCGCTGGCGGCAGGACCGCCGCGTTCGCAGGAGCAGAAGCGCGTCGATTACGGAAATGCGCAGAAAAAGCTGCTCCAGTGGGAGCAGGAGTATCGCAGGAGACAGAAACAGAGCTGATGGAGGAGGCAAGGCAGAGGACATGGGTATTTTGAACCGTTTTTCTGACATTATGAAGGCAAATGTGAATGACCGGCTGGATAAACGGGCGGATCCGGAGAAGACGATCGACGAGGCGCTCGTGCAGGCCAGGGAGGATCTGGCAGAGGTGAAGCTGGAGACCGCGAAGGTCATGGCCGCCGAGCGGGCCGCGAAGAGCCGCTGCGACGACACGAAGGAACGCGCCGCGCGGGAGCATGAGCTGGCGGGAGCCGCGCTGCGGGCTGGGAATGAGAAGGACGCGCGAAAGCTCCTCGCGAGCGAGGCAAAGATCCGGGAGCAGCTCGCGGCGGATGAAGAGTCGCTTACGATGGCGCATGAAAATACAGAAAAGATGCGGGAGCTCTATAATAAGCTCGCGAATGACATTCAGGATATGGAGGCGAGAAAGAGCCGCATTCGCGCGACGATGTCCATGGCCGACGCGACGGAGCGCCTGAACAGCGCCGGGACGCCGAAGCGCAGCGCCTCCGCGGCTTTTGAGCAGTATGAGGACATGGCGAACCGGCGGCTCGATGAGGCGCAGGCACAGGCGGAGCTAAACCGGCGGCAGGGCGACGGTCTTGATGAGCTGCGGGAGAAATACGGGTCGCAGTCGGAGGAGACGGACGAGGCGTTTGAGGCGCTTAAAAAGGAATTCGGAGTGAATTAGAAAGAGGAGGCTAAAAAGTATGGGCAGAGGCGGTGCAGGAGGCGGCGGAGGCCGCAGCAGCGGAGGACATAGTTCTGGCGGGGGCCGCAGTTTTGGCGGCAGGAGTTCGAGCGGCGCGAGCCGGGGCGGTTCAATGGGATCCGGCAGCCGGAATCGCGGCGGAGGCGGCTATGGCGCGCCGGGCGGCGGCTACGGTCCGGGCATGGGAGGCATGGGCGGTCCGCGCCCGCCGAGACCACCGCGGAGATCCTGGTTCGGCGGCTGGGGCTATGGCGGCTACGGAAGACGCGGTGCCGGCTGCGGGATCTCCATGTTTGTGGTATGTATCCTCGTAGTCCTGGTATTGTTTTCGATGATGCGTTCGGCGACCAGAGGCTTCGCTTCCTCCTCGTCCTCGAATATCACGACGAGCACGGTGGAGCGGGAGAAGATACAGCCCTACGCGTCGTTTGACAGCGACTGCATCGACGACGAGCTGGACTGGATTCTCAATAAGAGTACGACGCTCTCCGGCATGGAGACCTTCTATAAAGAAACGGGCGTGCAGCCCTACCTTGTGATTACCGACAATATAAACGGGAGTAAATCCGCGACAAACGCCGAGATCGAGTCCTACTGCGACGATAAGTATACCGAGCTGGCGGGGGACAACGAGGCCGGTGTGCTGCTCGTCTTTGTGGAGTGGAGTTCGAGTGACTACAGCATTTACTATATCGCCGGGACGAACGCGCAGACCGTCATGGATTCGGAGGCCTGCGAGATTCTGCTCGACTACGTGGACGCCTACTATTACAGCGATCTGAGCGATGAGGAGTATTTCTCTGAAGTGTTCTCGAAGACCGCGGACCGCATCATGAGCACGACGCCGACGCTCGCGTCCCGGCTGCCGTACATTCTGGCCGCGGTCGTGATCATTGTCGTCGCCGTGATCGTTTATCTGAACATGCGGAATAAGCGCCGCAGGGAGAAGGAGAAGGCCGAGGAGACAGAGCGCATCCTGAATACACCGATTGACAAGCTGTAATCTGTCCCGTTCCGACCCCTGCCGCCGCAACAGACACTTTGCCTTGCGAGCGCGCAGACCGCGGGCCTGTGTAGGAGAAGTATTGGAGACGGTTTCGATGAATTTTCATCATCTGCGAGCGAGAAACAAGTGAGCCTCCGGGGCAAGTCTCAGCACAGCCTGCCGCACGATAAGTCCTTTCGATTTCCAGATGGCGATTTTAACAAGAATTATGCATACGGCTTCGCGACCTTACGAATGACGGGTTCAAAACAATTCTGTAGTGTTTTGAACCCGTCTTTGGTCGCTTCCAGCCGTATGCAGTTCTTGTAACAAATCGCCCTCAATGTCCATCGAAAGGACTTATCGTTCGACAGTCTGACGGGAGACATTTGACCCGGAGGCTCAGTTCAGGGTTTCGCAGCCGCAGATGACGAAAATTCCGAAGGCGGCGACTACTTCTCCTACACAGGCCCGCGGTCTGCGCGCTCACTTCTCACAGCTTTGCATGTTGCGGCGGCAGGGGCCGGGCTTATAGTTTTTCTTGACATTTACGGGATGTGCTGTTATGATTTTTTCGTTGTAAAGCCGTTCTGCTTTAGCAGAGCGCAACAGACAAGGAGGAGAATATTATGAAAAAGTTACTTGCGTTGATGCTTACAGGCGTCATGGTTCTTGGCATGGCCGGATGCGGCAGCTCGAGTTCCACAGAGACCACCACGGAGACCGAGGAGGCGGAAGTCGAGGAGGAGACCGAAGAGGTGGAGGCCGAGGCTGAGGAGACGGAAGAGGCGGCGGACGCGGACAGTGATCTTGCCTATGTGCAGGAGAAGGGCACGCTGGTCGTCGGTATCACGGATTTCGAGCCGATGGATTACAAGGATGAGGATGGCAACTGGATCGGTTTCGACGCCGACATGGCGACTGCTTTCGCGGAGAGCCTCGGTGTGGCGGTTGAGTTCGTCGAGATTGACTGGGACAACAAGATCCTGGAGCTGGACGGCAAGACGATCGACTGCGTGTGGAACGGCATGACGCTGACCGACGAGGTCATGAGCGCGATGGACTGCTCGAACGCTTACAGCAGCAATTCCCAGGTGGTTGTCCTTGCGGCGGATGTCGCGGAGGACTACGCGGATGTGGAGAGCCTTGCGGACTTAAGCTTTGCGGTAGAGTCCGGCAGCGCCGGTGAGGCGGCAGCAGAGGACAATGGTCTTTCCTACACCTCTGTCAGCAACCAGGCGAACGCGCTGATGGAAGTTGCAGCGGGCACCTCTGACGCGGCGATCATCGACCTTCTGATGGCAGAGGCCATGGTGGGCGAGGGCACCAGCTATGAGGATCTCACGACAGGCGTTGTGCTGGTCGACGAGGAGTATGGCGTCGGATTCCGTCAGGGTTCTGATCTGGTTGAGCTGCTCAATGAGTTCTTTGCAGAGAGCTATGCGGACGGCAGCATGACCGAGATCGCGACGACCTACGGCATCGAGAACAGCATCATTGCTCAGTAAAGATTTTGGTGAGAGAGTGGGCAGCATTCCTTTGCCCACTCTCTTTTTTACCAGCACGAAGTGAGGGAGGTACTTTCGATGAATCTGATCATGCAGCAGCTGCCGATCGTCATACGTTCTCTGAACGCGGGTTTCGTGCAGACTCTGAAACTGTTTCTGGTAACGCTCGTCGGAGCCATTCCGCTGGGGCTGGTTATTTCTTTTGGCTCCATGTCGCGTTTTAAGATTCTGAGCGCCTTTACCAAGACGGTGGTATGGATCATCCGTGGCACGCCGCTGATGATCCAGCTTCTGATCATCTATTACTTTCCGGGGCTTGTGCTGGGCAACGCGATCTGGGGCGGCGGAGAGTCCGGGCGCTTTATGGCGGCGTCGGTGGCTTTCATTTTCAATTATGCCTGTTATTTTTCAGAGATTTACCGCGGCGGTATCCAGAGCGTTCCGGTCGGACAGCAGGAGGCCGGACTTGTGCTTGGCATGACGCGGACGCAGATCTTCTTCCGGGTCACGCTGCTGCAGATGATCAAGCGGATTGTGCCGCCGATGTCGAATGAGATTATCACGCTTGTGAAGGATACGTCCCTCGCGCGTATCATCGCGCTGCAGGAGGTCATCTGGGCAGGACAGGCCTTTATGAAAGGCTCGCAGGGAATTTCCGGCGCGATCTGGCCGCTGTTCTTTACGGCGGTTTACTATCTGGTGTTTATCGGAGTTCTGACGATCGTCCTCGGGCGGCTCGAGCAGAAGCTGAATTATTTCCAATAAAAGGGGGAGCGTAAGATGCCGATTCTGGAAGCGGAACATATCTGTAAATCTTTTGGAAACACGGAAGTCCTGAAGGACATCAGCTTTTCCCTCGAAAAAAGCGAGGTGCTTTCGATCATCGGTTCGTCGGGCAGCGGCAAGACGACGCTGCTGCGCTGCCTGAATTTTCTGGAGCGGCCGCAGGGCGGCGTGATCCGCGTGAACGGCGAGACGGTGTTCGACGCGGCGGAGACCATGACGAAGAACGACGCCGAGATCCGGAAGAGGAGACTCCACTTCGGGCTGGTCTTTCAGTCCTTCAACCTTTTCCCGCAGTACACGGCGCTGCAGAACGTGATGCTGGCGAAGGAGCTGCTGGCGAAGGAACAGCCGGACTACAAGGCGAGAAAAAAGGAAATTCATGACGAGATCGAGGCGCAGGCCGTGCAGCTTCTGATGGATATGGGTCTCTCCGACCGGATGCAGAATTATCCGCATCAGCTCTCGGGTGGTCAGTGTCAGCGTGTGGCGATCGCGCGGGCGCTCGCGCTCGCGCCGGATATTCTCTGTTTTGACGAGCCGACTTCCGCGCTTGATCCGGAGCTGACCGGCGAGGTGCTGAAGGTCATCCATGGGCTGGCTGATCAGAAGATGACGATGGTGATCGTGACGCACGAGATGGCTTTTGCGCGCGACGTGGCGAGCCAGGTGATCTTTATGGACGACGGCTACATCGTGGAGCAGGGTGCGCCGGAGCAGGTTTTTGGCGCTCCAAAGGAGGAGCGGACGCGCCAGTTCCTGTCGCGCTACACGCAGGGCTGAGACTTGCGCAGTCGGTGACTGACACATGAGTCAGCGATTGAGAGACGCCGGCTGTAAGTCCCTGTTGCCCGCCAAAGCGGTTGGATTTGTCAAAAGCGTGCGAAAGCAAAAAAAGAGCTTGCTTTCTGTGTAGTGTCGGCGTATACTGTCCTTGTACAATATAAGAGAGATTCTTCGGGGCGGGGCGCAATTCCCCACCGGCGGTATAGTCCGCGAACCGCTTACGGCGGCCGAACCGGTGTGATTCCGGTACCGACAGTATAGTCTGGATGAGAGAAGAAAATGCGAGATATATCTGCGCGTATATTCCGTCCCGGATTTTATGATAGTCCGGGGCTTTTTCTTATGGAAAACCAGTGTGACATCTCTATCCTTCGCCTTGCGGAAGACGACATGTTCAGCACGGCAGCTCAAAAATGACTGAGACGACACACTCGGAAGAATCTCCCGCAATCAGAAAGGAGAATGAAACCATGAAAACCACAACAACCGGCAATGCGACATCAGGCACGAGGGCAGCGACGAGCGGCAATGTCCGCACGATTGTCTGCGTCGGCATGCTCGGAGCGATCTCCGTCATCCTGATGCTCTTTGAATTCCCACTTCCCTTCATCGCGCCGAGCTTCTATGAGCTCGACTTCAGCGAGGTGCCGATCCTGATCGGAGCCTTTGCGCTCGGACCGGCGGCGGGTGTTCTGACCGAGCTGCTCAAGATTCTGCTGAACCTTGTCATCAACGGAACCAATACGGCCTTCGTCGGCGAGCTCGGCAACTTCATCATGGGCTGTGCCTTCGTACTTCCGGCGGCGCTCATTTACAAGCACAAGAAGACCCGCAAAACCGCAATTCTCAGTCTGGTCGTCGGCGTGCTCTTTATGACGGCAGCCTCCCTGCTCGTCAATGCGCTGCTTCTGCTTCCGGCCTACGCGGCGGCCTTCGGAATGCCGATTCAGACCTTCATCGACATGGGCGCGGCGATCAATCCGAATGCCGACGGGATCTGGACCTTTGTCCTGCTGACTGTGGCGCCCTTTAACCTTGTGAAGGGTATCCTGGTGTCGATCGTCACCATGCTGCTTTATAAGTACATCAGCCCGATTCTGAAGGGTAATCGTTAGGATTGTTGCAAAAAAAGAATTGTGCTACAATGGCGTAGCACAATTCTTTTTTTAAGGAGCTTTATATGGCTGAAATATTTGAAACATACAGCGCGCAGGAGACTTTTGCGCTCGGGCAGAAAACCGGCAGGGCAGCGAAGCCCGGCACGGTGATCGCGCTGATCGGCGATCTCGGCGTCGGCAAGACGGTGTTCACGCAGGGCGTCGCGGCGGGGCTGGGCGTCACCGGGCCGGTGAACAGCCCGACCTTCACGATTATGCAGGTGCACGAGGAAGGCCGTCTGCCCTTTTATCATTTTGATGTGTACCGCATCGGTGATATCGAGGAGATGGACGAGATCGGCTACGAGGACTGCTTTTACGGGAAAGGCGTCTGCCTGATTGAGTGGGCGGATCTCATCGGGGAGCTGTTGCCTGCGGATGTGTGCCGCGTCGCGATCGAAAAGAATCTGAAAAAGGGTTTTGATTATCGCCGGATCATTCTGGAGGGGCTTGCAATTTGATCTCATTTTCTGTATAATAGGATGCAATAATGAATACATGTATACAAAAATACGGTTATGAGAATGGGTGAGAGAAATATGAGCAACGTATCCATGATGGAGCTGAGCCGCGAGCTGGATGAGCAGTTCGAGCGGCTGGTGAACGAGTGCATGGCTTCCGGCATGATCGACCAGGAGCTGTATACGGAATATGATGTAAAGCGGGGGCTGCGCGAGGCGAGCGGCGTCGGCGTGCTGACCGGTCTGACGGAGATCTCCGATGTCGTCGCGACGAGGAGTGTGAACGGCAAGCGCATGCCGATGGACGGCGAGCTCTATTTTCAGGGCTATAATGTAAAGTCGCTGATTGAGGGCTTTGAGGACCGGCGCTATGGTTTTGAAGAGACGACCTATCTTTTGCTGTTCGGGCGTCTGCCGAGCAGAAAGCAGCTTCTGAGTTTTGTGCAGATCGTCAAGAGCCTGCAGGAGCTCTCCGGCGCGTTCGTCCGGGATGTCATCATGAAGGCGACGAGCCCGAATGTGATGAATTCCCTGCAGCGCTGCATTCTGACGCTCTACAGCTATGACGAGGATCCGGATGAGGTGACGCCGGCGAACGTGCTGCGCCAGTCGCTGCAGCTGATCGCGAAGATGCCGCTGATTGCGGTTTACGCCTATAATGCTTATCGCCATTTCCAGAACGACGATACGCTCGTCATCCGCAAGCCGGATCCGATGCTGTCGATTGCGGAGAATATTCTGCAGATGCTCCGCCCGGACGGAAAGTTTACCGCGCTGGAGGCAAAGGTGCTGGACGTTGCGCTGGTGCTGCACGCCGAGCATGGCAGCGGTAATAACTCCACTTTTACCAATCACGTGGTCACTTCGAGCGGAACGGACACCTACTCTGCGACGGCGGCCTCGATCGCTTCGCTGAAAGGGCCGAGGCACGGCGGCGCGAACCTGAAGGTGCAGCAGATGTTCGAGGATATCCGGCGGCGCTGCCCGGACTACGAGGATGAGGCGGCGCTGAGAGCTTATCTGGAAGGACTGCTGGATAAAAAGGAATTCGACCATGCGGGCCTGATCTACGGTATGGGGCATGCGGTCTACTCACTCTCTGACCCGCGTGAGGTGATTCTGAAGGAATATGCCCGCAGACTCTCCGAGGCGAAGGGATATTCGCGGGAGTTTAAGCTCTACGACCGCGTGGAGCGTCTCGCGAAGGAGACGATCGCCCGCAAGCGTCATCTGTTCAAACCGATCTGTGCCAATGTGGACTTTTACAGCGGTTTTGTCTACTCCATGCTGGGCATTCCGGAGGAGCTCTACACGCCGATCTTCGCGATTTCCCGTATCTCCGGCTGGAGTGCGCATCGTCTGGAGGAGGTCGTGAATGACGGTAAGATCATCCGTCCCGCCTACAAGTATGTCGGCCACCACAGAGACTACTGCGCGCTCGACGAGCGCACGGATTAGGGCGGAAACTTCCTTGCGCTCGGGTTCTGATTATGCTATGATATCCGGGAAGGGTTTTAATCAGAAGCATGTGCGACAGGAGAGGGAAGTTGGACAGGATAGCGGTTTTAATTCCATGCTATAATGAAGAAAAAACGGTGCAGAAGGTCGTGAATGACTTTCGGGAGGTGCTTCCCGAGGCGACGATCTATGTGTATGATAATAATTCATCCGACCGGACGGCTGAGCTTGCGGAGGCTGCGGGCGCGATCGTGCGTCACGAGTACCAGCAGGGAAAGGGCAACGTGATCCGCAGGATGTTCCGCGAGATCGACGCGCGGGTTTATATCATGACGGACGGCGACGATACCTATCCGGCGGAGTACGCCCGGCAGATGGTGGATCAGGTGTTGGAGCATCAGGCCGACATGGTGGTGGGGGACAGGCTTTCATCCACGTATTTCACGGAAAATAAGAGACCCTTCCACAATTTTGGAAATTCCCTGGTGCGCGGGACGATCAACCGGCTCTTCCACACGGAGATCAAGGATATTATGACCGGCTACCGCGCGTTCAGCTATCAGTTCGTGAAGACCTTCCCGGTGCTCTCGAAGGGCTTTGAGATCGAGACGGAGATGACGATTCACGCGGCGGACAAGAACATGCAGGTGGACAATGTGGTCATCGAGTACCGAGACCGGCCGGAGGGCAGCGAGTCGAAGCTGAATACTTATTCTGACGGCGCGAAGGTACTGATGAGTATCGTGAAGCTTTACCGGAACTATAAGCCTTTGAATTTCTTCGGGGCGCTGGCGCTGGTGCTGACAGTTCTCAGCGTGGGATTTTTCATCCCCGTTCTGGCAGAATATGTGGAGACCGGACTGGTGCCGAAGTTCCCGACGCTGATCGTCTGCGGCTTTGCTCTGATGGCGGCGATCCAGTCTGTGTTCGCGGGACTGATTCTCGCCTCCGGCGCGCAGCGGAGCCGACAGGAATTTGAGATGAATCTGATCCGGACGGACATCCATTACAAGGAGCTTTTGAAAGATGAGACTTAGAGTTCCGGGCGCACTGCGAAATCTTCGCATCTGGTTTTGTGCACTGACAGGCGGCATAGTATTTGCCGCCTTTGATCGTTGCGGCTATTTATTAAAGCGCTATGGAACGATCTGGGCCGTTTCAGAGAATCCCTGGCATCGGACGATTTTTCACCGGATTCTCTGCCGTCTGCCCGCATATGCGCTTGCGGTGCTGCTGCTTCTGCTGGTTATGGACGCCCTGCG
>JAJQCG010000232.1 GCA_021202815.1 Lachnospiraceae bacterium
GATTTACAGTGGCGGGAACTCGAAAGCGAGGAATCCGCATATGCAGACGATGCTTCGGATGATTGGCTTCGGAGACAATGCGGGCTCCGGTTTTCCAAAGATACTGAATGTATGGGCTGATAATGGTTGGAAACGCCCAGAGCTTGATGAGGATACTGTTATGAATCAGGTCACGCTGACATTGCTGCTGTCGACAGGGCAATCGGAAGAAAGATCGGACGAATCGGAAAACTTATCAGCGGAAAAATCAGCGGAATCAGCGGAAAAATCAGCGGAATCAGCGGAATCCATGAACTCAGAACTGTTGAATTCTCTTTCAGCAAGACAACGGGAAATTTTCGAGTTTATGGAAAAAGGTAAGCCATACAGCTCACAGGAAATTGCAGATGTATTGGGAGTAAAGCTGCCGAGAACCAGACAGCTGCTTAACGAGTTACTTTCTCTGGGACTGATTCAGGCCACTGCTGCGACCAAAAACAGGAGATATATAAAGATATAAACAGGAGATGGCGGGAAGAGGAGAAAGGCAACATGGTTCCCCAAAATAAACCGTAGGTATTGTTGCAATGCCTGGCAGAAGAGGATTCCAGCAGCGATGTAAGAGAATATGCAAAAAAGGTATCAAAACTCTTCAAACACACGATTTGCAGCTGCTGACCAGGCCGAGGAGCTCCGCCTCCGAAGCCTTCATCAGCGAGGACATCAGGCAGACGCCTGCTGCGCCGGCCTCCACGCAGAGCGGCGCGTTCTGCGCCGTGATGCCGCCGATGGCGTATACCGGAATATGAACCGCTTCGCAGACTTCCCCCAGAAACGGGATTCCGCGGGGCGGCAGCCCCGGTTTACTGTTCGTGGCAAAGACGTGTCCGGCGGTCACGTAGGTCGCGCCCGCCGCCTCGGCTGCCACAGCCTCCTCCGGAGCGTGGATGGAGGCGCCGAGCACGTCGAATTTTCTTTTTTCCGTCTCCTCCATCGAGAGCAGCATGCGCAGCGGGAGGTGAAGCCGCCGGATACCGAGACGCAGTGCGGCATCTCCGTAGGTATGCAGCGTCAGCGGCACGCCATACTCCTCACAGATCGCTTTCGCCTGAGCGGCCAGTTCCTCGTACGCTGCTTCGTCTAAATCCTTCTCCCGCAGGATTATATTGTCCACTCCGGCGCGCGCCACCCGGGCGAGCTGGGCGGGAAAATCCTCCGCCAGCTTCCGGTTGCTCACGCAGATGATTTTACACGTAGACATAATCGTTCAGCACCGGCTGCAGGCCCTCGTCCGACATGTCCGCGTACATCTGCCCGAAGCTTCTGCCGTCGGAGATCTCGAACTGTTCGTCGCCCGCCTCGGCGTCTTCCTTTCCCTCATATTTGCTCTCGTGATCCCCGATACCGGTGGAGACGCCGGCGGAAATCTTGGTCGCCGCTACCTTTACGATGCCGTTGCGGAAATGCTCCGACTCGCGGGAGGACACGGTGATGCCCACATAGGGCAGGAAAATGCGGTAAGCGCAGAGTACCTGGCAGAGCTCGCGCTCGTGCACATCGAGCGGATTGATCTTGTCATTGTTGATGATCGGGCGCAGTCTGGGGCAGGAGAGCGAGTATTCCGCGTGCGGATATTTGCGCTGCAGATAATAGACGTGCAGCGCCGAGGCGAGCGCGTCCTTGCGGAAATCAGAGAGCCCGAGCAGCGCGGAGAAACCGACGCCGCGCATGCCGCCGCGGATCGCGCGCTCCTGTGCCTCGAAGCGGTAGGGATAGACACGCTTGTGGCCCATGAGGTGAAGCGTCTCATATTTATCCGAATTGTAGGTCTCCTGAAAGACCGTCACATAGTCCGCGCCGCACTCGTGGAGATAGCGGTACTCGTCGGTATTCACCGGATAGATTTCCAGGCCCACGTTACGGAAATACTTCGATGCCAGCTTACAGGCCTCCCCGATGTATTCGACACTGCTCATGGAACGGCTCTCGCCGGTCAGGATCAGGATCTCCTCCATGCCGGAGTCCGCGATGACCTTCATCTCGTGCTCGATTTCGCCGCTGTCCAGCTTTTTCCGGATAATATCGTTGTAACAGTTGAAGCCGCAGTAGACGCAGTAATTTTCGCAGTAATTGGCGATGTAGAGCGGCGTAAACAGGTAGACTGTGTTGCCGAAATGCTTGCTGGTTTCGGTCTTCGCCCGCTGCGCCATTTCCTCGAGATGCGGAGCCGCGGCGGGGGAGAGCAGCGCCTTGAAATCTTCCACGGAGCAGGTTTCATTTGCCAGGGCGCGCCGCACGTCGGCGTCCGTATAGCTCTCATAATCGTAGCTGTTCATCTGGCCGAGCACCCGACTCATGATATCGGAGTCGATGCGCTCCATGCCCTTCATGTACTCCATGTGGTTCGTCCGACTGGACGGGTCCTGCTCCAGACGATGCTTTTTCGCGAGCGCCTTTTCGGAGAGCTTGTCTGAATCCACAAAAAACTGATTTTCCGCCATGTCCGTCACCTCTCTAGTCCCGCAGGAAGCCGGTCAGCGGATCGGATGCGGAGGCTCCGCGCTCGAGCACACGTCCAAGGCCGGAGAGGTAGGCCGCGCGTCCCGCCTCGATGGCGTTCTTAAATGCGCCCGCCATGGCCGGAATGTCGCCCGCCGTGGCGATCGCCGTATTTGCCATGATGGCTGCAGCGCCCATCTCCATCGCCTCGCAGGCCTGGGAAGGGCGGCCGATGCCGGCGTCCACGATGATCGGCAGGTCGATCTCATCGATCAGGATCTGGATGAATTCCTTCGCCGCCAGTCCCTTGTTGGAGCCGATGGGGGAGGCAAGCGGCATGACCGCAGCGGCTCCGGCGTCCGCAAGGGCGCGCGCCGCGTAGAGATCCGGGAACATGTAGGGCAGCACGACGAAGCCCTCCTTTGCCAGAATCTCGGTCGCTTTCACCGTTTCCGCGTTGTCCGGCAGGAGGTATTTGCTGTCGCGCATGATCTCGATCTTCACGAAATTTCCACAGCCGAGCTCGCGTGCCATGCGGGCGATACGCACCGCTTCACTCGCGTCGCGCGCGCCTGAGGTGTTCGGGAGCAGCGTCATGTGTTCGGGGATATAGTCGAGGATGCTCTCATTTTTCTTTCGAAAATTGCAAGTGCAAGTTGAACACATCCGCGAAAAGCTTCAAT
>JAJQCG010000124.1:0-2684 GCA_021202815.1 Lachnospiraceae bacterium
ATATAATAGCTGCCCAGCGGGAGGTCGCTGGCAAAGGCGGCATAGCCGTCCCCGTCCACCGTCACAATCTCCAGCAGTCCGCCGGCGGGAATTGCCGTCCCGTCTGCGGCGGTCAGTTCCTCGGCAGCGTACAGTCCAAAGCTGACCAGGGTGATCTCCCCGTTCTGGCCAAGGCCAAAGGTCTCATCCTGTTCCATGACCTTTTCCAGCGTGATGGAAACTCTCTGACGGTCATTATAAAAGCTGGCGGATGTTTCTGTCACCGCGACCTCCTGCCCGGCGTAGGTCAGCTCCACCGTTTGGGCTTCGCTGTTGCGTACATAGCCGTCAGGGGCAGTGATTTCCGTCACCGTGTATTGGCCCAGGTACAGTTCTGCGCTGGCCGCCGTGCCGTCCTCGCCGGTGGTGATGGTGTCCACCACCTGGCCCTGAGCGCAGCGCAGGGTGCCGTCCGGGGTGTAAATATCCTCGGCGGCGGTGATTTCGAAGACAGCGCCTGCCAATCCCTCCACCGCATAAACCGGTTGGTAAACGGTGGGGAACACCGTCTCATTGCCGTCTGCATCCACGCAAGCGCCGCCTGTGACGGTCACGGCGGAAAATACCTCGCCGGTCTTTTCCACTGTGATGACTCCTTTTTGCGGCACGTCGGAGCGCACGACTTCAATAACGGTTATGCCGCTTTCCTCCCCGGCCTGCGCCGCCGTTACATCGAAATAGACCGGCGTGGAGTCCAGCACATACCCGTATGGAGCCTGCACCTCCACGACGGAGTAGCCCACGCCGGAGGGCAGCACCTCCGGCGTGATGAGATAGCCCTTGTCATTGGTGTAGAAGGTGTCGATCTCAGTCACTTCTGGATAGGTGTAGGTCATAGTCACAAGGTTCCCCTCCGGGTCATAGATCTGGAACCCTGCGCCTGCGTAAGGGATGGTGTTTCCGGTCTCTGCGTCGGTCTTGACGATTTTGAGATAGCTTTCAAAATCGGCATTGTTGATGATATAGGAGTAGACCTTTCCGTCCTCACAGACATACACATCAAAATCCGAGACCAGCTCCCGGCCGTCCCAGCCGCGGGTCTGGTGGACGGTGTAAACGCCGTAGAGCAGATCCTTGGTGGCGGCATAGCCGTTTTCATCGCAGATGAGATAATCCCATTCCGAATCCCCGGCGGCCTCATAGGAGCCGGCGCTCTTGAGGTACACCTCAAATTCCGCCCCTTCCTCCGGTGTTTCGATTCCGGTGGAGCCGTTGTCCGTGTGCTTGATGATGGCCACGCTGCCCGTTATGACCTGCTCCGTCACGCCCAGCGTGGTGCTGTTGTACTCTATCGTGTAAAGAGCGGCCTCGGCCCCCACCTGGTAAACGGTGCTGTCCAGCAGGTAGCCCTCGCTTGGGCTGATCTCCTGAATCGTCCAGCCATCGCCGCAGACATAATAGTCCGTTGTGAACTGCCCGTTGGCGTCGGTGGTGTAGGTGTCCACCAGTTCGCCGTCCAGGTAAACGCCATAAGTCGCCCCGGCCAGGCTGGCGTCCCCCTGGGCTGTGGTCGTTTCCGCGTCTGTCTTGGTCACGGTGGCCCGCCATTTTTTCAGAACATTGACAACGGTTTTGTTTGTGACCACATTCCACTCGATGGCCACCGTCTGGTCGTCGGGGACGACGTAGCGGTCTCCCACGCTGGTTTCCTCCAGGGTGTAGCCGCTGCCGATCAGGATGTTCTCAAAGGTGGCCACGCCGTCCGCATCGGTCACGGCGTACTCGTCCACGGCGATGCCGGAGAGGGAGGTGCCGTACAGGTGGAAGGTCACGCCCTCCACCAGGCCGTCCTCACTGGACTTGATGACGCTCAGACTGCCGCGCTTCAGGGTGTTGTTGAATGTCACGGTGGCGGTCTGCCCGCTGACGATGGTCACAGTTTGGCTGTCCTGGGTCTCATAGCGGTCGCTGGTCTGCTCCGTCACCGTATAGGTGCCGGGGGCCAGGCCGTCGATGGAGATGGTTCCGTTTTCATCGGTGGTTGCGCTTTGGCTGAAGCCGTTGCCGGTGATGGTGAAGGTGATACCGGCCACCTTGCCGTCCTCAGAGGTCTTTTTCAGGGCAAGCGCTCCGGTTGGTGTCTCCACATCCATGTAGGCGGTCACGCTCTCCGCATTCTCCACACCCGTCACCACATCCTGCAGGGTGTCGTCTCCGTAGGCCAGCAGCTTGGCGCTGCTGCTGACGGTCGGCACATCGTTCCGGGTGGCGGTAATGCGGACCGTTCCGTCAAAGGCTTCCCCGGCGCGGATGGTCAGCGTATTGCCCGACTTGGATACACTGACGCTGCTGCTTGAGGCGGTGAAATCATAGTCGTCCAGCACACCGTTGCTGTCCGTCAGGGTCAGGACATATTCTCCGTTCTTGTATTCCAGCGCGGTGGTGCCGCCGGTCATAAAGCTGGGGGTAGTATTGCGCGCCGTCAGCAGGGCAATGATTTCTTTGTAGACCTCTGCTGTTCCGCTGTTGGCGTAGTTGGATCCGCAGATGACATCATAAATCTGTGTGCTTGTCCGGGCATAGGTGCCGGTGGCGTTCCGGCAGCCTGTGACGAACTCCCAGACGAGAATCTGCGTTGCAAGCCAGATCTCATCGACGCTTCCCGACAGATTTCCCCGGTTGCCCTGGTAGCCGTAGAGCAGGGC
>JAJQCG010000124.1:2694-3137 GCA_021202815.1 Lachnospiraceae bacterium
CCATCAGGGCGTCCCAGGGGGCGCTGGAGCGCTCTGTCAGCGCAGCGCCGGTGGATAAGGAGACGCCCGGCTGGATACAAAAGGCCGTCTCTCCGTCCACATATATCCGGTACCTGATGGAACCGGTTCCGCCGAAGGTGTTGCCGTCGATGATGGTCTCGGAATTGTACCGGATGACATTCCCGTCCGAGTCGTAGCAAGGCGTGAAAAAGATGGTTCCCACATCGCCCGTGGCCGCGAAAGACGTGGTGGGCAGTGCGGACAAAATCATGACCACGGCCAGGATACCGGCCGTGGCCTTTTTGAATAGCTTTCGTAGTTTCATCTTGTTGACCTCCTGCAAATTTGTGTTTCACTGGCTGAAAAGAAAACATACAGCCGTGCTTCCGTAAAGCTGTACCTTCCAGCATCTCTTTTTCGGCTGGTACAGCCAGGTTTTACGG
>JAJQCG010000100.1 GCA_021202815.1 Lachnospiraceae bacterium
TCTATTGAAGCTTTTCGCGGATGTGTTCAACTTGCACTTGCAATTTTCGAAGAAAATCATCAGCATGATTCTGGCGCTGACCCTGGCTGTAGGGATGACAGCCTGCGGAAGTTCGAGTTCAGGATCAGAAACCGCGGAGACAGAGACGGCAGAAGAGGGCGATGCGGAGGAGAGCGAGGCCGACGGTGATTTCGCCGGAACCATTACGCTCGGCATGATCGGACCGATGACCGGCAGCCTGGCCGTGTACGGAACCCATGTTTCCAACGGCGTCCTGATGGCGGTTGACGAGATCAACGCGGCGGGCGGCGTCATGCTCAGCGATGGAGCTTATGAGCTGGCCGTTTCCTCGAAGGATGACCAGGGCGACTCTACGGAGTGCCTGAACGCCATGAACGCGCTGATCGCCGACGGTATCGAGCTCGTGATCGGTTCCGCGACTTCGGGCTGCACGTCCAGCATTACCTCGGTCGCGAATTCCGAGGGTGTCGTGCTGATTACCCCGTCCGGGACGGCGGATGCGTTGACGACGGAGATGGATTACGTATTCCGCGCCTGCTTCAAGGATTCCTTCCAGGGCGAGCTGGCGGCGCAGTACGCGGCGGATGAGGGCTACACGAAGGTTGGAATCGTGTACTGCTCGGCGGATACTTATTCCGCGGGACTCCGGGATTCCTTCTCGGCGGCCTGTGAGGAGCTTGGCATCGAGGTCGTGGCGGAGGAGTCTGTGGCGACGATGACCGAGGTGGATTACACGAACCAGTTCAATAAGATGGTATCCGCGGGAGCGGAGCTGGTGTTCGTGCCGTTCTACTATGATGTGACCGGTCCCTACCTGGTGCCGCAGGCGAGAAGCGCGGGCTTTGACGGCGTGCTGCTCGGTGCGGACGGCGTGGACAACACCGAGACCACGATTTCCGAGGGCACAGACCTCTCCGTTTACAATGATTTCCTGTTTGTGAACCACTACTCGACGGAGCTGGCCACCAGCGATGTGTCCGTGAGCTTTGTGGAGAACTACGAGGCGACCTACGGCGATACGCCGAACAACTTCGACGCGCTCGGTTATGACTGCGTGCTGATTCTCGCGCAGGCGATGGAGAGCTGCGGAGTATGCGACGCTGAGAGCGTGCAGGCCGCGCTGGCGGATACCTCCGTGACGTATGAGTTTGCTACCGATACCTTCTCCTTTGACGAGACCGGTACGCCGATCAAGACCGGCGTACTGATGGGTTATGAGTACAACGAGGGCGACGAGGAAGTGACGAAGATCGCGGTTAAGACCCTGAGTGTAGAATAACAATCCTGTTATGTGCGTAATGCAGGGAGCAGGTCTTCGCCCGCCATTCAGGAAACTGGGCGCGCGAACGTCTGAGAAATCCAGGAGAAAGCGCACAGAAGAAATACGAAACGCGCAGTGCGGGCAGACCTGGAAACAGTCTGCCCGGGCTGCGGCTTTTCAGCTTTATAAAACGGAAAGGGAGAGGTTTGATTTATGGTTACCTTTATCCAGTTTGTCATAACGGGACTGCGCCTGGGGAGCGTGTACGCGCTGATCGCGCTCGGTTATACGATGGTCTATGGCATCATCAAGCTGATCAACTTCGCGCACGGCGATTTCATCATGGTGGGCGGTTATTCGCTGTTTTTCCTGATTCCGGTCTTTATGGGGCTGGGTCTGCCGGGCTGGCTGGCAGTGGTGCCCGCGTGCATCATCTGCGCCTGCGTCGGTATGCTGGTGGAGCTGCTCGCCTATCGTCCGGTGCGAAAGAAGGGAAATAAGCTGACCAGTCTGATCACGGCTATCGCGATGAGCTTCGTGCTGGAAAATCTGGCGCAGGCGATCCCGGCGATTGGTCCTGATCCGAAGATTCCCTATACACTGTTCGGCGCTTCGATTTCGATCGGCGGCGTGTCGGTCAGCAGCGCGACAATTATCACGATCGTAGTTTCCGCCGTTATCATGGTGGCGCTCTATTTCTTCACGCAGAAGTCCCGCATCGGCCGTGCCATGCGCTGCGTGTCGGAGGACAAGGAGGCCGCGATCCTGATGGGCGTCAATGTCAACCACACGATCATCATCACTTTTGGCATCGGCGCGGGACTCGCCGCTGTGGCGGCGCTGATGTATATCGCGCAGTATCCGAAGGTTTTCACCACGATGGGGGCGACGCTTGGCATTTATGCTTTTGTCGCGGCGGTGCTGGGCGGCATCGGTTCCCTGCCAGGGGCGATGCTGGGCGGCCTTCTGATCGGTATGGTGCAGTCGCTCACGAACACTTATATCAGCTCGTCCATGTCGGACACCTTTGTCTATCTGGTCCTGATCGTGGTACTCCTGATCCGCCCGGCGGGTGTACTCGGAAAGAATGTAGGTGAGAAGGTATGAAAAAGAACGGCATTGGCAAACGCTATCTGATTAATTTTATTGCAACAGCGGTATTTTTCATCCTCGCTCTGGTGATCTGCGGAAATGGCGGCAGCAGGATGAAGCTGAGCATCGTCCCGTCCATCTGGCAGTGCTGCTACCTGATTATCATGGCCGCTTCGCTGAACCTGGTGCTCGGCTTTCTGGGGAAGCTCTCCCTCGGGCATTGCGGTTTCATGGCGGTGGGCGCCTACAGTGCGGCGCTGATCTCACTTGCGTTCCAGCGGGCCGGATTTTATGAGGAGAAATCCGGTGTTGTCTTCCTGCTCGTGCTGCTGCTCAGCATTGTGGCGGCAGGCGTTCTGGCCGCAATTCTGGGCGTGCTCGTCGGCATTCCGGCGCTGCGCCTGAAGGGCGACTATCTGGCGATTATCACGCTGGGCTTCGGCATGATCATCGTCAACGTCATCAACAATATTCCCTTCTGCGGGCAGCAGGGCCTCGGACAGGGATCCGCGTCCTCCGCGCTCTACGCGACGGGGCTTGGATTTTCAAATGATGAAAAGGTGCAGTACCTCTGGGTGGCGCTCCTGACGGTGATCCTGTGTCTGAGCCTGATGTTTATGTTTGCCCGTTCGAAGTACGGCAGGGCGATCCGCTCCATCCGGGACAATGAGATCGCCTCCGAGTCTTCCGGCGTCAATGTGAACTATTACAAGGTGCTGACCTTTACGGTCTCAGCCTTCTTCGCGGGCGTGACTGGGGCGCTCTACGCCTGCAGCAACGCGGCGCTGGCGACGACCTCCTTCGCGTTCACGAACGGCTCGATCCTGAACTCCGTGTTCATCGTCGTCATGGTGGTCGTGGGCGGCATGGGCTCCCTGACCGGCTCGGTCATCGCGGCGGTCGTGCTCTTCCTTCTGAACTACACGATCAAGAACGGCGCCTGGGTGGCGGCGCTGCCGGCATTTCTGCAGAATGTATTTACCTACCCGATGCTCGTGTACTCGATCGCGCTGATCATCGTCATCGTATTCCGGCCGAAGGGCATCATGGGAAGCAGCGAGTTCGCACTGTGCGACATTCCGAAGTGGAAGGGCTGGCTGCAGCAGTATTTCGCCTCGCGCAAAGCGGGAAAGGAGGAGATCCGGCATGAGTGAAGAGAAAAAACCGGTACTGGAGACCAGAGGGCTCGGCATTTCCTTCGGGGGCCTGCATGCGGTGAGGGATTTCAATATTTCCATCTGTTGCGGTGAGCTGGTCTTCCTGATCGGTCCGAACGGCGCGGGCAAGACCACGGTTTTCAACCTGCTGACCGGCGTGTATGTGCCGACGGAGGGCACGGTGCTGCTGGACGGCGTGCCGCTGAATGGCAGGAAGGTGCACCAGTTCGTGGCCGCCGGGGTCGCGCGGACCTTCCAGAACATCCGTCTCTTTGACGATATGACGGTCATTGAAAATGTAAAAGTGGCTTTTACAAAGGATATCAAATATGGCCTGCTTGACGCGTTCTTCCGCACGCCGCGTTTCTGGCGCGAGGAGGAGGAGATGACGAAGAAGGCCATGGAGCTTCTGGCGATTTGCGGTCTGGAGGATAAGGCGGACGTTCTGGCGTCCAGTCTCCCCTATGGGCAGCAGCGCAAGCTGGAGATCGCCCGCGCACTGGCTACGGATATGAAGGTGCTGCTTCTCGACGAGCCCGCAGCCGGCATGAATCCGACGGAGACCGCGGAGCTTCTGGCCTGCATTAATACGATCCGGGATTCCTTCGGCATCGCAATCCTGCTGATCGAGCATGACATGTCCCTGGTCATGAACGTCTGCGAGCATATCCAGGTCATCGACTACGGCGTGACGATCGCGTCCGGACTTCCGGAGGAGATCGCGCAGAATCCAAAAGTCATCGCGGCTTATCTGGGCGAGTGAGGAGGGGAGAAAAATGCTGGAAATCAAAGATTTACACGTACATTACGGAGCCATTCACGCGCTGAAGGGCATCTCCCTGACTGTTGACGACGGCGAGCTGGTCTCCCTGATCGGAGCCAACGGAGCGGGCAAGACCACGACGCTGCACACGATCTCCGGACTCCTGAGCGCTTCCTCCGGCGAGGTGCTGCTGGATGGTGAGAACATTCAGAAGATACCGGCCAACACGATCATCCAGAAGGGGATGGCGCATGTGCCGGAGGGACGGCATGTCTTTGCACGCATGACCGTGGAGGAAAATCTGCGCATGGGCGCCTATATCATCCGTGACCAGAAGCGGATCGCCGACAGCCTGGAGAAGGTCTACGGCCATTTACCGCGGCTGAAGGAACGTCGCAGACAGATGGCGGGAATGCTCTCCGGCGGCGAGCAGCAGATGCTTGCCACAGGACGCGCATTGATGACGGATCCGAAGATCCTGCTGATGGATGAGCCGTCCATGGGCTTGTCGCCGATTCTCGTGAAAGAGATTTTTTCCATCATTCAGACGCTGCATGAGAGCGGCATCACGATCCTGCTGGTCGAGCAGAACGCGAAGATGGCGCTTGGCGTGAGCGACCGCGCCTATGTGCTCGAGACAGGGAAGATTTCCATGGAAGGATCTGCAGCGGAGCTGGCGGCGGACGACCGGGTGCGCAAGGCGTACCTAGGTGCGTAGGGAAGGTGGATTCGCATATGGAACATTATATCATCACAATCGCGCGCGAGACCGGGAGCGGCGGGCATAACATCACGCGAAAGCTCTCGGAAGCGCTGGGGATTCCTTATTACGATCGTGACCTTCTGCGCATTGCGTCGGATGTCAGCGGTATTCATGAGAGACTGTTTGGACTGGCCGACGAGCGGATCGGGATGCGTGAGATGCTCTCCTCCGCTGAGAAAGTGTACACCGGAGAGGTGCTGCCGCCGGACAGCGACGACTATGTCTCGACAAAAAACCTGTTCAGTTTCCAGGCGAAGATCATCAAGGATCTGGCGGACAAGGAGAGCTGCATCATCCTGGGCCGCTGTGCGAACCGGCTGCTGATGGATCGCCCGAATGTGCTGAAGGTCTTCATCCACGCGCCGCTGGATACCCGGATGGAGCGCATTTCCGCCATCAATATGACCTGGTCCTCGAAGGATGTCATGAAAAAGATTCGCACGGAGGATAAGCGGCGCGCAGCCTACTATTACTATTACACCGGCGAGGAGTGGCGCGACGCGGGAGAGTACGATCTCTCGCTCGACTCCGGAAAGCTGGGCGAGGACGGCTGCGTGGAGTTCATTCAAAGAGCGCTGCCGCTGTTTCTGCAATAAGGTCAGGCTGGTGGTTTCTGAGGACACCTGTTCGCGCAGGTGTCTTTTTCCTGTCCGCAATATCGAGATCAGACTTTGTGAATACGGCTTGCACAGTTTGGTTATTCTGGTATAATTGGGACATCGGAAAAGAAAAGAACGTGCTGGATGGAGTTATAAGTACGGGAGGCGTCAGGATGAGAAAAATGAAGCATGTGGCCGATTCACGGACGGAGCAGACCTACCTGGTCATGCAGCGGCATATTAACGGTTATGGCAGACTCTTTGGCGGCCAGCTGATGATGTGGATCGACGAGCTGGGCGGTATCGTGGCGAAGCGGCATGCGGAGCGTGAGGTTACGACGGCCTGTATCGATCAGATGAATTTCAAGAACGCGGTTTATATCAATGATATGGTTGTGCTGATCGGGCGCATGACCCATGTGGGCCGCAGCTCCATGGAGGTGCGTGTGGACAGCTATGCGGAGTCGTTGGACAGCACCAGGCGTCTCATCAACACCGCCTATCTGGTGGAGGTAGCGATTGATCAGGATGGAAACGGCGTGGAGGTGCCGGGCCTGATCTGCGAGACCGCGGAGCAGAAGATCGAGTGGGAGGGCGGCGAGCGCCGCTATCAGCTTCGCCGGGAGCGGAAAAAGGAAGGGTTCTGAAAAGATGGAAGAGATAAATATCGAGGATTGTTTTGAATTCCGGCAGATCCGGCCGGACGAGGCGGAGCAAGTGGTTCGGATTGAGCAGATCTGCTTTCCGCCGAACGAGGCCTGCTCGGAGAAGATGATGCGAGAGAGGGTTAAGATCGCGCCGGAGACCTTTCTGGTCGCGATGGACAGAAGAACCGGAAAAATCGCGGGTTTCCTGAACGGGCTGGCAACGAATGAAGCCCTGTTTCGCGATGAGTTTTTCACGGATGCGGGGCCGCATGAGCCGGATGGGAGCAATATCATGATCCTGGGTCTCGACGTTCTGCCGGAATACAGGGGACACGGGCTTGCGCGCGCGATCGTGTCCGGATATGCTGCAAAAGAGGCTGGCCGCGGCAGAAAGCAGCTGATTCCGACCTGTCTTGACTCGAAGGTAAAGATGTACGAGAAGATGGGATTCCGTGATCTCGGGCTCGCGAATTCCGCCTGGGGCGGCGAGCAGTGGCATGAGATGAGCCGTGCGCTATAATTTTCGGAGGGAGACGCTGTTTGGATAAAGAACAAAAGGAACTACTGATAGAATTTTATAGGGAGCAGTACCGGCAGGCCGGAAGCAAGAAGCCGCGAAGATCGGTGAACACCGCGGAGATACAGAAGCGTACAGAGACGTTGTTCCGCGCGGTGAAAAACGCCAGACCTTCGCGGATTAACGTTCACATGCTCGAGGAATATCATCGTCAGCTGAAGACAGTCGCGGTGTTTGGCTATCGGAAGAACCGGCCGCAGGTTGTGGAGCGGCTGAATGAAGAAATTCTGCCGAAGCTGGTCGATCTCGATCTCGGTCTGTTGCTGGAGGAGCAGAAGGAAAGTCTGGACGGAGAATTTCTCGACTGGCTGCGGCAGCAGACGCCGAACGCGATCTGTCAGGAGTCACTCTTCACGATCTGCCCGCGCTATTTCCAGCACAAGGTCAAGGACCGGATTCTGGAGCTTGTGCCGACGCGGCCGGAGCTTGAGTTTGCGGAAGTTCGCGAGATGCGCAGGCATTTCATTCTGCATATCGGACCGACCAACAGCGGCAAGACCTTCCGCTCGCTCGAGCGGCTGAAGCTCGCGTCGAACGGCGTGTATCTCGGCCCTTTGCGCCTGCTGGCGCTGGAGGTCTTTGAGCAGATGCAGAAATACGGCGTTCCCTGCACGATGCGCACGGGGCAGGAGTGCATCGAGGAGGAGGGCAGCCGGGTCATGGCCTCCACGATCGAGATGGCAAATTTTGAGGAAAATTATGATATCGCAGTCATCGATGAGGCGCAGCTCGTCGCCGACCCGGACCGGGGACACTCGTGGACGAAGGCGATTCTGGGACTGCGCGCCAAAGAAATTCATATCTGCATGAGCCCGACGGCGGAGCAGGCGATCTGCCACCTGATCGAGCTGTGCGGTGACGACTTCGAGACAGAGCGCTACAAGCGGAAGACAGAGTTAATCTGCGAGAAGAAACCTTTCGTTTTCCCGGACGATGTGAGGAAGGGCGACGCTCTGATTGCTTTCTCCAAGAAGTCCGTGCTCGATGTGGCCGGACGACTTGAGGAGGTGGGCATGAAGGCCAGTGTCATCTACGGCAGTCTGCCGCCGGAGATTCGCCGCCGCCAGATGCATCTCTTCCATCAGGGAAAGACGAAGGTGGTCGTTGCGACGGATGCGATTGGCATGGGTCTGAACCTGCCGGTGCGCCGGATTGTATTCCTGCAGGCGGAGAAGTTCGACGGGGTAAGCCGCAGACCGCTGACCATCTCGGAGGTCAAGCAGATCGCCGGACGGGCCGGCCGCTTCGGTATTTACAATAAAGGCTATGTGACCGCGATGGGAGAGCGTGAGCTCGCGCATATCCAGGCGAATTTTGACCGGGAGGAGGAGCCGCTGACGGAGGTGAACCTCGGCTTCCCGCAGATTCTGCTCGATATCCGGGGACTGCTCGATGAGATCATGAAGATCTGGCATTCCGTAACGCCGACCGCGCCCTTCGTGAAGGAGAATATCGACGAGGTGCTGTTCCTCTATGAGCAGGCAAAGCAGTGCAGAAATATGATCGATGGCTTTGAGGATAAGCAGCTTCTCTACAAGATGATCACCTGCCCGATCGACATCAAGGATCATGAGGTGGTCGAGCTGTGGCTGAATTACTGCTGCAGCTACACGGCGGACGTTTCCCTTCTCAAACCGGTGCTGCTCCGGGACAGAAAGGGCGGCATCCAGCAGTACGAGACCTATTATAAGCAGCTGGATCTGTACTATCAGTTCTCCCAGCGGATGCAGAAGGTGATCGATGAGGACTGGCTGGCTGATGAGCGCGACCGGACGGAGATGGCGATCATGCGCTACCTCACGAAGGGAACGCAGAATTATATCGCGCGCTGCCGTTACTGCGGCAGGCTGCTGCCGGTGGGCGCGCCGTTCCAGGTCTGTGACAACTGCCATGACCGCGGATTTCTGCGCGGCTTTCGCAGAGGCGGTCCGCAGCGGAGAAAAAAAGATGGCGAGGAGACTGCTCCCGGGAGCGGGGAGGCGAAGCGCAGCCGCAGACGGAGACCCCGCAGGCGCCGGAAACCCGCAGAAAACAGCGCAAATCCGGGCGCCTGAGGATTTTTGTGAGAAAAAGCTTGTACTTTTTGGAGGCTTGTGCTAAAATACCGACAGACACGGAGGAGGGACGCCTTCTCGCAGGGTCCGTGGAGATATAGCTCAGCTGGGAGAGCATCTGCTTGACGTGTAGAGGGTCACAGGTTCGAGTCCTGCTATCTCCACTCGAAAAGTCCTGAGATTTCAGGACTTTTTTCTTTTTCATGTGTTCTGACAGAGAGGAAAATACCTATGAAAAAATGGATGGAGATACGAAAAGGAGCGGACTTCCAGGCGATTGCGCAGCGCTTTGGCATCAGCCCTTTTACCGCGCGATTGCTTCGCAATAAAGAAATCGTGGGAGACGAGGAGATTCAGTCCTATCTCTATGGAAGCCTTTCGGATCTGCATCCGGCCTCCCTGATGAAAGGAATACCGGAGGCGGTGCGTCTGCTGGAAGCAAAGATTGCGGCCGGTGCACAGATACGGATTATCGGCGATTATGATATCGACGGCGTGTGTTCCACCTATATTCTGCTGTGCGGACTTCGTGCGGCCGGTGCACGGGTGGATACGGACATTCCGGATCGCATCCGGGACGGCTATGGCCTGAACCGGGAGCTCGTGGAACGGGCGTACAGAGCGGGCATAGATACGATCGTGACCTGTGACAATGGGATTGCGGCGGTGGAGGAGATCGCTTATGCGAAGGAGCTCGGCATGACGGTGATTATTACCGATCATCATGCGCTGCATGAGCAGACGCCGCCTGCGGACGTGACGGTGAACCCGCACCAGCCGGACTGCCCCTATCCCTTCAAAAATCTGTGTGGGGCGGCGGTGGCCTGGAAACTGGTCAGCGCGCTCTGGGAATCCCTGCGGATTTCGTCGGAAGCGCTGTACGGGGATCTGCTGATGCTGGCTAGTTTTGCAACGGTGGGCGATGTCATGGATCTGGTCGGCGAGAACCGCATCCTGGTGCGGGAGGGGCTGAAGCTCCTGCGGACGACGCGGCATCCCGGCATGTCCGCGCTGATTCAGGTGAATGAGCTGAAGCGGGAAAACCTGGCGGCTTTCCACATCGGCTTCGTGCTCGGCCCCTGTATTAATGCGAGCGGGCGCCTGAGTACGGCAAAGCGTGCGCTCGCGCTTCTGGACACGGAAGATCCGGAAGAGGCGCTCGTGAAAGCGGCGGAGCTCAAGGCGCTGAACGACGAGCGAAAGTCCATGACGGAGCAGAGCGTAAAGGAAGCATTCCGACAGATCGAAAAGAACGGCTGGGAGCATGACCGTGTCATGGTCGTCTACCTGCCTGATTGCCATGAAAGCCTGGCGGGTATCGTCGCCGGACGCATCCGCGAGCGATGTTATCGCCCGGTCTTTGTGCTGACGCGTGCGGAGGACGGCGTCAAGGGCTCCGGGCGCTCGATTCCCCCCTACTCGATGTTTGAGGAGATGAGCCGCTGCAAGGAGCTTTACACCCGTTATGGCGGACATCCGATGGCTGCGGGCGTCTCCATGCCGGAGGAGAATGTAGAAACATTCCGCACCCGCCTGAATGAGCTCTGCAGTCTGAGCGAGGATGATCTGACTGAGATTGTGCATATTGATATTGCGCTGCCGTTTCAGTATGTGAGCGAGCGGCTTGTGGAGGAGCTTCATCTGCTGGAGCCCTTTGGCAAGGGTAATGAAAAGCCGGTCTTTGCGGCGCGGAACGTGCAGATTCTGGAGTCGCGGGTGCTGGGAAAGGGACAGAATGTGCTTCGCCTCACGCTCCGGGATGACAGCGGGACCTCGATGGAGGGGATTTACTTTCATGATGAGATGCAGGAAGTATTGCGGGAGCTGCAGAAAAAACCGAAATTTCATATTCTGTATTATCCGGAAATCAATGAATATCGCGGGCGGCGGACTCTTCAGGTTCGCGTGCAGGACTACAGGGCGGCCGGAAGCTGACCCGGCAGTCGGCGTCTGCTTGACAAGCTTTCCTGTTTTTTTTATACTTTTCTGACAGAGGCTGTGAGGAGGAGAGACGATGAAAAAGGTACTGGAGCTGCTGGATGAAGAGCTGGGACGGGCGTTCCAGGCAGCGGGTTATGATGAGAAATACGCGCGGGCGGCGCTTTCAAACCGTTCGGATCTGTGTGAATATCAGTGCAACGGGGCGATGGCTGCGGCGAAGGAGTACCATAAGGCTCCGATCCAGATCGCGGAGGCTGTGTTGGAGCAGCTGAAGGAATCGGCGCTGATTGCGGATGTGCAGGCGGTGAAGCCCGGCTTTATCAATATAAAACTCAGCGCGGAGGCTTTGAGCGCGTACCTCAATGAAATGTGCGCGGACGAGCGCCTCGGCTGCGAGAAGGCGCGGCAGCCAAAGACCATTATCATTGATTACGGTGGGCCGAATGTCACGAAGCCGCTGCATGTCGGGCACCTGCGCTCGGCGATTATCGGCGAGAGTGTAAAGAGGATCGCGCGCTTCGCGGGGCATCAGGTCATCGGGGATGTTCACCTCGGCGACTGGGGCCTGCAGATGGGGCTCATTATCACGGAGCTGAAGGCGCGCAGGCCGGAGCTGCCCTATTTTGACGAGGCTTACGAAGGCGAATATCCGGCGGAGGCACCCTTTACGATCTCAGAGCTTGAGGAGATTTATCCGACGGCCAGCGCGCGTTCGAAGGAGGACGCCGCTTATAAGGAAGCGGCCATGCAGGCGACCTTTGAGCTGCAGAACGGGCGCAGAGGCTATCAGGCGCTGCTCGGGCATATCTTAAGCGTGTCCGTGACGGATCTCAAGAGAAATTATCAGAATCTGAATGTGGAATTTGACCTCTGGAAGGGCGAGTCCGACGCGCAGCCCTATATTCCGGATATGGTGCAGCGCATGCGGGATGAGGGCTATGCGTATCTCAGCGACGGCGCGTGGGTTGTCGATGTGAAGGAAGAGAGCGACACGAAGGAGGTGCCGCCCTGCATGCTGCTGAAGTCCGACGGCGCGTCACTCTATACGACGACCGATCTGGCGACGATCGTGGAGCGCGAGAAGCTCTATCATCCGGACGAGATTATCTACGTCGTTGATAAGCGGCAGGAGATGCACTTTATCCAGGTGTTCCGCTGTGCGAAGAAATGCGGCCTGGTCGGCGAGGATACGAAGTTTACCTTCCTCGGCTTTGGCACGATGAACGGAAAGGACGGCAAGCCCTTCAAGACCCGCGAGGGCGGTGTCATGCGCCTTGAGTATCTGATTGCAAATATTAATGAAGAGATGCTGAAAAAGATACAGCAGAGCCGTCCGATGGAGGATGGAGAGGCGGAGGAGACCGCGAAGGTGGTCGGCCTTGCCGCGCTCAAATACGGCGACCTGTCCAATCAGGCTTCGAAGGATTATATTTTTGACGTCGACCGCTTCACCTCCTCGGAGGGGAATACCGGTCCCTATATTCTGTACACGATTGTCCGCATCAAGTCCATTCTGAAGAAATATGCGGAGAATGGCGGTCAGAGCGGTGATGCGGTGATTCGCCCCGCCTCGTCCGGGAGCGAGAAAGCGCTGCAGCTCGAGCTCGCGAAGCTGGGCGGGGTGATAGAGAGCGCGTTTGAAGAGTATGCGCCGCACAGGATCTGCGCGTATATCTACGATCTCGCAAACGCGTTCAATAAATTTTACCATGAGACAAAGATACTGAGCGCAGAGGACAAAGACGAGCAGGCGGGCTGGATCGAACTCCTGGTTCTGACGAGGCGGGTGCTGGAGCTCTGTATCGATCTGCTGGGATTTGAGGCTCCCGAGAGGATGTAAAAGCCTATGAGCGGAAGAAGAACGCTGTATCAGCTCTGGAGAGCGGTCTATCCGGTGCTGCTCTATCTGGTCATACAGGTCGTAGTGAGCGCGATCTTTGCGGTGGCGCTGACGATGTGCGTGCGTCTCGGGTGGGTGGATGATTATCTGGAAACCTACCTGGACAGCACGACGCTGATCCTGCTGATCAGCGCGCTGACCGGCGCTCTGATTTTCGGGCTTTTGTACCGGGACGACTCGCTGAGGAGACATATGGCGCCGACGGCGTGGCAGGAAAGTCTGCTGTGGGTGCTGATCGGAGCGTCCGCGCTCGCCCTGCTCGGAAACAATCTGATGAATCTGACGCCGCTGGCAGAAGTTTCGGAGAGTTATCAGGAGACGAGCGCCGCACTGGAAACCGGCAGTATCTGGGTACAGATCGCCTGTGTGGGCTTCGCCGCTCCGGTCGCGGAGGAGCTGGTCATGCGGGGACTCCTGTACGGGAGACTCCGCGAAATTATGCGTCCGTCCTGGGCGACCATTTTCAGCGCCCTGATTTTCGGTATTTTCCATGGAAATATTGTACAGGGAATCTATGCGTTTGCGCTGGGAATCTTCTTTGCCTGGCTGATGGAGCGCTACCGCACGATCTTCGTGCCGATCCTCGCGCATATCTCCGCAAATCTGTTTGTCACGGCGCTGTCTGACAGTGGTCTCTATGAAATGATCTTTGCGAGCGCGCCGACCTTCGTCCTGGTGACGGCAGCCTGCGCCCTGATCTTTGCTGTGTCTTTCCAGAAGCTGAGAATCTGAAATTTTCCATAACCGACAAATTCCGACATTTATATCGTGGTTTTCCCTTCCTGCTTCCATTACAATCAATATTATAAAAGATCTGATGGAAAGGGTGGTACAGATGAAGGGTGCAGAGCAAAGCGCAGCGTGCGTGCAAAGAAAAATGGAGCAGCAGGATCCTTTTCAGGCCTGTATGCGGAAATTCCTGCCGCGTTTCGGGATCACGCCGAATTATATCGGTTACTTTTATCTGATTGATGCATTGAAGCTGACCGTGGAAGAGCCGCAGCGGCTGCTTCTGGTTACCAAACTGGTCTATCCGGAGGTGGCGTGCCGCCACCGCACAACCGCGCAGGCGGTGGAACGAAGTCTGCGCACAGTCGCGGAAACGGCGTGGCGGACGAACCAGGAGCTTCTGCAGATGCTGGTCGGTCATCCGCTGAGCAGGAGGCTGAATGTCAGCAGTCTGCTTGCAGTGCTGTCCCTGGAAATAAGGTTCTGAAATTTTCTGAAAAAATTAGCACTCGACTATTGACTTGGCTAACAAATAGTGTTATAGTTCGTTTAGAACAGAAGTAAAGTACCGTTTAAGCAAGGAGGCGAGTGCATATGAATATACAGAAATTTACACAGAAATCAATCCAGGCGGTGAATGAGCTGGAGCATGTCGCGCTGGACTATGGACATCAGGAGATCGAGCAGGAGCATCTGCTCTACTGTCTGCTGCATCAGGACGAGAGCCTGATCGCGCGGCTGCTGCCGAAGATGGACGTGGACGCCACACTGTTCGGCGAGCGGCTGGAAGAAGCATTGAATAAGCGGGTGAAGGTCTCGGGCGGCCAGCCCTATATCGGCCAGTATCTGAACCGTGCGCTGGTGAACGCGGAGGATGAGGCGAAGCAGATGGGCGACGAGTATGTCTCCGTCGAGCACCTGTTCCTCGCTCTTCTGGACAACGCGAGCCCGTCGATGAAGACCCTGTTTCGCGAGAATGGCATTGACCGGAATAAATTCCTGCAGGCGCTCTCGACCGTGCGCGGCAATCAGCGCGTGACGACGGATAATCCGGAGGCGACCTACGACACGCTGAATAAATACGGTTATGATCTCGTGGAGCGCGCCCGGGAACAGAAGCTCGACCCGGTGATCGGCAGGGACGCGGAGATCCGCAATGTGATCCGCATCCTCTCAAGAAAGATGAAGAATAACCCGGTGCTGATCGGTGAGCCCGGCGTCGGCAAGACCGCCGTCGTGGAGGGACTGGCGCAGCGGATTGTGCGCGGCGACGTGCCGGAGGGCCTGAAGGAAAAGAAGGTCTTCGCGCTCGATATGGGCGCGCTGGTCGCGGGCGCGAAGTACCGCGGCGAATTTGAGGAGCGTCTGAAGGCGGTGCTCGAGGAAGTGCGCAAGAGCGAGGGTAAGATCATCCTCTTTATCGATGAGCTGCATCTGATCGTCGGCGCGGGTAAGACCGACGGCGCGATGGACGCCGGCAATATGCTCAAGCCCATGCTGGCGCGCGGCGAGCTGCACTGCATCGGTGCCACGACGCTGGATGAATACCGGCAGTATATCGAGAAGGACGCGGCGCTTGAGCGTCGTTTCCAGCAGGTGCTGGTCGACGAGCCCTCGGTGGAGGACACGATCTCCATCCTGCGTGGGCTAAAGGAGCGCTATGAGGTGTTCCACGGTGTGAAGATTACGGATTCCGCCCTCGTGTCGGCAGCCACGCTCTCGCATCGTTATATTTCCGAGCGTTTCCTGCCGGATAAGGCGATCGACCTCGTCGATGAGGCCTGCGCGCTGATCAAGACGGAGCTTGACTCCATGCCGACCGAGCTTGACGAGCTGCGCCGTAAGGTGCTGCAGCTCGAGATTGAGGAGGCCGCCCTGAAGAAGGAGACCGACCGCCTCAGCCAGGACCGTCTGGCGAGCCTGCAGAAGGAGCTGGCGGAGCTGCGTGACGAGTTTAATAATAAGAAGGCACAGTGGGACGACGAAAAGCAGTCAGTGGATCGCCTGTCGAAGCTGCGCGAGGAGATCGAGGACGTCAACAAGCAGGTGCAGGCTGCCCAGCAGAATTACGACCTGGAGAAGGCCGCCCAGCTGCAGTACGGTCAGCTGCCGCAGCTGCAGAAACAGCTCGCGGAAGAGGAGGCGAAGGTAAAAGATAAGGATCTCTCGCTGGTTCATGAGAGCGTGACCGACGAGGAGATCGCCCGCATTATCTCCCGCTGGACGGGCATCCCGGTCGCGAAGCTGACCGAGAGCGAGCGGAATAAGACGCTGCACCTCGACGAGGAGCTGCACAAGCGCGTGATCGGCCAGGACGAGGGTGTGCAGAAGGTGACCGACGCGATCATCCGCTCGAAGGCGGGTATCAAGGATCCTTCGAAGCCGATCGGCTCGTTCCTGTTTCTCGGACCCACTGGCGTTGGAAAGACTGAACTGGCGAAGGCGCTGGCGGCGAGTCTGTTCGACGATGAGCAGAATATGGTCCGTATCGATATGAGTGAGTACATGGAGAAATATTCCGTCTCCCGCCTGATCGGAGCGCCTCCCGGATACGTGGGCTACGAGGAGGGCGGCCAGCTGACTGAGGCTGTGCGCAGACGCCCCTACTCTGTCGTGCTCTTCGACGAGGTGGAGAAGGCGCACCCGGATGTCTTCAACGTGCTGCTGCAGGTGCTCGACGACGGGCGCATCACCGACTCGCAGGGACGGACGGTCGACTTCAAGAACACGATCCTGATCATGACCTCCAATATCGGCTCGCCGTATCTGCTCGAGGGCATCGATGAGAACGGCGACATCCGACCGGACTGCGAGGAGAAGGTCATGGAGGAGCTGCGCGCGCATTTTCGCCCGGAGTTCCTGAACCGCCTCGACGAGACGATCCTGTTCAAACCGCTGACGAAGGACAATATCGGTAATATCATCGACCTGATGCTCGCGGACGTGAACCACCGTCTGGCGGACAGGGAGCTGTCCCTTGCGCTGACCGACGCTGCGAAGGCCTATATTGTCGAGAACGGCTATGACCCGGTCTACGGCGCGCGCCCGCTGAAGCGTTACATCCAGAAATACGTGGAGACCGCCGCGGCGCGCTACATCCTCTCCGATGAGGTCAGTGCCGGCAGCATGATGACTGTCGACGTTGGCGCGGATGGACTTTATATCCGGTAATAAAACTTTCTTTGAAAAATATGTTGACTTATGGTCACCGCCTGTACTATAATTGATGTATTATGAAATGAAGAAGAGTATCCACTCTCACCCTGGCACAGGCGGTGACCCGGGTTTATACCTTGAATGGCAGATGTCCTGAGGGCATGGTCTGTTTTGTGTAAAGTGGATGATTCTTGAGTCCACTTTTTTTATGCGGAGGTAAAAGTCATTAGCGATTTCATGATCAATGAGCAGATTCGGGACCGTGAGGTCCGTCTGGTCGGCCAGAACGGCGAGCAGTTGGGCATTATGCCCGTGAGCGAGGCACAGAAGTTAGCGAGGGAGGCCGAGCTGGATCTGGTAAAGGTGGCGCCCGGGGCGAAGCCTCCGGTATGCAAGATTATCGATTACGGAAAGTACCGCTATGAGCAGTCGCGCCGGGAGAAGGAAGCGAAGAAAAAACAGAAGACCGTCGAGATCAAGGAGGTTCGACTCTCCCCGAATATCGATGAGAACGACTTGAATACAAAGGTCGGCGCCGCGAGGAAGTTCATCCAGAAGGGTGATCGCGTGAAGGTGACGCTTCGTTTTCGCGGGCGTGAGATGGCGCATACGCAGAACGGACGGAAGATACTGGATCTGTTTGCGGAGCGCATGGCGGATGTCGCCGTCGTCGATAAGGCCCCGAAGATGGAGGGCCGCAGTATGACCATGTTTTTAACGGAAAAGCGTTAAAATATTGTAGCAGATTTCACAGGAGGAACAAAGACATGCCAAAAGTAAAGACAAAAAGAGCAGCTGCGAAGCGTTTTAAAAAGACCGGGACCGGCCAGCTAAAGAGAATGAAAGCATATAAGAGCCATATCCTGACCAAAAAGTCCGCGAAGAGGAAGAGAAATCTTCGTCAGGCGACTATCACGGATGCGACGAACGCGCCGACCATGAAGAAGATTTTACCATATTTATAAGGGCCGGAAGTTAAGGAGGAAAAGAAATGGCACGAATCAAAGGCGGATTGAACGCCAAAAAGAAGCATAACAGAGTATTAAAGCTCGCGAAGGGCTATAGAGGAGCAAGGAGCAAGCAGTATCGCGTCGCGAAGCAGTCGGTTATGAGAGCGCTGGCGAGCTCCTACGCAGGACGCAAGCAGAAAAAGCGTCAGTTCCGGCAGCTCTGGATCGCCCGTATCAACGCGGCGGCCCGCATGAATGGACTGTCCTACAGCAGATTCATGTACGGACTGAAGAGCGCGGGCGTGGAAGTCAACCGCAAGATTCTCGCCGACCTGGCGGTGAACGACGCGGCGGCCTTCACGGTCCTGGCGGACACAGCGAAAAAAGCGCTGAATGCATAGTAGACGAAAGCCCTTGGTTCCGCCGAGGGCTTTTCTGTAAATGAACATGTCGTAAATAGCAGAAGGAAAGAAGGAATCATAATGACGAAAGTAGAGATTATCTCCGGATTTCTCGGAGCAGGAAAGACGACGCTGATCAAGAAGCTCCTGAAGGAGGCTTTCACCGGGGAACAGATCGTTCTGATCGAGAATGAGTTCGGTGAGATCGGCATCGACGGCGGTTTCATGAAGGAGGCAGGCATCCAGATCACAGAGATGAATTCCGGGTGCATCTGCTGCTCGCTGGTCGGTGATTTTGGAACGGCGCTGAAGGAGGTCATCGACACCTATGCGCCCGACCGCATTCTGATCGAGCCCTCGGGTGTCGGCAAGCTCTCGGACGTGGCGAAGGCAGTGCGCGACGTGGCGAAGTACACGCCGGTGGAGGTCAGCGGCTCCGTGACGGTCGTGGACGGCCTGAAATGCCGCATGTATATGAAGAATTTCGGTGAGTTTTTCAATAATCAGGTCGAGTACGCGGGGACGATCGTTATCAGCCGCACGCAGAAGATGTCGGAGGAGAAGCTTGCGGCCTGTGTCGCCATGCTGAGAGAGAAGAATGAGAAGGCGACCATCATCACGACGCCCTGGGAGGAGCTCTCGGGCGAGCAGATTCTCGCGGCCATGCAGCACCAGGATCTGATTATGAAGGAGGAACTCGAGGAGCTGCACGAGCATCATCACGACGACGAGTGCGGCTGTGACCACGATCATGAGCATCATCATGATCACGACGAGCGTGGCCACGACCATGATCATGAGCACCATCACGAGCACGAACATCATCATGATCACGATGACGAGTGCGGCTGCGGCCATGACCACCATCACGATCACCACCATCATCACGCGGACGAGGTCTTCTCGAGCTGGGGACAGGAGACGCCGAAGAAGTACGGCGAGGAGCAGCTGCGCGATATTCTGAAGAAGCTCTCCGATGACGATGAGTGCGGCATTATTCTGCGCGCAAAGGGCATCCTGCCCTGCACGGACGGAACCTGGCTCCACTTCGACATGGTGCCGGAGGAGTTCGAGATCCGGCGCGGCGCGGCGGATTATACGGGCCGTCTATGTGTGATCGGCTCACATCTCAATGAGGATGAGCTTCAGAAGCTGTTTGAGCTGGTGTAAATGAGGTGAAGGCTATGGCGAACATTCCTGTTTTTGTCATACACGGATTTCTGGAGAGCGGCAAGACCCGCTTCGCCTGTGAGACGCTTGCGGACGATTATTTCTCCGGCGGTGAGCGCAATCTTGTCATCGCCTGCGAGGAGGGAATCGAGGAGTACGAAGATGATCTTCTGAAACAGAGCAACACCACCCTGGTCGTGCTGGAGGAGAAGTCCGAGCTGAATGAGAAATTCCTGACACAGTGCCAGCGGAAATATAAGCCTACGCAGGTCATTGTGGAATACAACTGCATGTGGATGCTCGACTATCTGCGCGACATGACGATGCCGCGCGGGTGGTTCACGGCACAGGTGATCACGATGGTGGACGCCTCGACCTTTGATGTCTACCTGAAGAATATGAAGTCACTTTTTATGGAGATGGCGCGGGATGCGGATCTGATCATTTTCAATCGCAGCGACGAGACGACGCCGGCCGCCATGTACAAGCGCAACATGCGCGCGGTGAACCCGCGGGCGCAGGTCGTCTTCGAGACAGAGGGCGGGGAGCCGCTGGAGTTCGAGGAGGAAATGCCCTTTGACGTGAATGCGGACGTGATCGAGATCGAGGATGCGGACTACGGGATCTGGTATATCGACGCGATGGAACATCCGGAGAAATACGACGGAAAAACGATGGCATTCAAGGCGATGGTGTACAAGGGCGCGCGGCTGCCGAAGGGTTATTTCGTGCCGGGACGCAGGGCGATGACCTGCTGTGCGGACGACACGGCCTTCATTGGCTTCCTCTGCAGCTCGTCCTATGTCGACCGCCTGAAAAACGGGCAGTGGGTCACGCTGACGGCAAAGGCTCACGTGGAGAAGCGTCCTGAGTATCGCGATGAGGACGGGCTTGTGCTGGTTTCCGCAGGACTGAAGAATGCGGAAAAGCCGGAGGAAGAGCTGGTATACTTTTAAGGGCTCCCGTAAGCCGGAAGAAAAACTGCTATATTTCAAAAGCGGGCTCGCGATTCATAATCTAAAAAATATGGAATGACAAAGGCGGATTTACCTACGTGTCATTCCATATTTTTTACGTCTGCTATCCTATTTTCTGGGAAACAGAACCTTCAGAAGATTGATCGCCAGTGTCTTCTCCTCGGGGGTCCGGTCATGCATGATCTGGATCAGGATATTGATGCTGTTGTCATCGGTGGCTACCACATAGTCAGACAGCAGGAAATCAATCGTGACGCCGAGACGGTTCACGAGCTTTACGAGCTTGTCCAGCGTCAGGCTCCGCTCGCCTCTCTCAATCTGTCCGATATAGGCGGTCGAGACGCCGACGTCCTCTGCCAGCTTTTCCTGCGTGAGATTCAGCCTCAGGCGCTCTTCACGGACTCTTCTTCCCAATGCGTGATAATCCATTTTTGCTACCTTCCTTTCTACAGCAATCGGTCTAAACAAATAATACAAGGAAAACCCCGCGGAATAGAATCCGCGAAATGTGTTATTTAGTGAAACATTTCCGTATCCTGCTGCAATTCTAAAAAAATTATAGGTCGATTGTAAAATGAAGTTGAACACCTAAAAAATCCATAGCGATTGAA
>JAJQCG010000121.1 GCA_021202815.1 Lachnospiraceae bacterium
ATTCAATCGCTATGGATTTTTTAGGTGTTCAACTTCATTTTACAATCGACCGAACTATTATAGTCCACCAATTTTACGGTTCTGTTGAGGGGGGCGACGCTCTCGTCCAGGCTCGTCCCGTCAGCGGCTTTGTCGTAGACGTAGAGGCTGGAGCTGTACCCACACCCCAGGGTGTAAAGCCGGTCTTTCTCCACGCCCATCTCCACCAGGAGGGAGCGGACGGCCTCCGCCCGCCCCGCTGAGAAGGTGATGCTGGATTCTTCGTTGCCGCCTGCGCTGGTTGTGGTCCCACATATTAACAGTTCGAACGCGGGGTTTGCGTCCATGTACTCGACGACGTAGTTCAGCGCCTCCTTCGCGGCGTCGGGGTCGCTTAGCTCAGTGGAGTCGGACACAAAGGCGATGGTCTTCTCGTCGAAGCTGAGGATAGCGCCGTCTACAAATAAATCGCTCACCGCCTCTCCGTCGTCGATGTCCTCGGCACTGACCACCTTAGGGGTCAAACCGGAGGTGGTCCCTTCGGTCTCCATCACACTGACGGACTGGTCGAAGCTGTAGGACTCTGCCAGCGGCAGGTCAGCCCGGAAGGTGACGCTGTCCGCGCCCAGCTCCAGGAACAGGGTCTCGTAGAAGGATTGCAGGGTGGCCTTCTCGGACGCAGACAGGGCGCTCTGGTCGCCTGCCACGTCGCCGCAGCAGTACCAAATCACGTCGATGCCGCCGGAGAGGTCCAGGTCAAGGCTGGAGGTCACTTCCGCAACAGAAGCTTCTACGTCGAGCTGGTAGACGGGGGTCTCGACCATGTTGAGGACCCCGCTGGTGGAAATGCCGCTGTGGTAGAGGACCAGCAGCGCCTCTTGGCCTTCAACCGCGTTGGCCCGGAGGCTGCGCACCCCCAGCGTCAGGGCGGCGGCCAGGTCGGTTTCGGGGGCATCCGGCTGGGCCTCGCTGAGCCGGGTGGTCAGGTCGGCGGTGACGCTGGCCTCCATTCGTTCCAGCATTGTTTTAGTATACCCCTTGGTGGTAAAATCCGGGCTGACCCCCTCGTAAATGACGCTGGGGGAGCCGTCGGCCAGGATAAAGCTGTAAGTCGAGCCGGGCAGGGCAGCCAGCTGGGAAACTTCGCTGATAGAGGTGTCCAGGACGGAGTTGTTGTTGACGATACCCGCGATCAGGGCCAGGTTGTAAGGTTTGGCCTCGTTGTCTACGACGGCGACGGTGGTCTGGGCCACGGGTTCAGCCACGGCGGAGGAATCGGCGTCGTCGCCGCCCCCGTGACCGCCGCAGGCGGTCAGGGACAGGCACAGAGCCAGGGTTAGCAGCAAATACAGGAACTTTTTCATGATTAAACAACCTCCTTCAGGTCATGATTGGCAGGAAATTCGGACGTTTCATCGGATGCAGAGGACTTGGAGCCGCTGGTGGCGGCGTTGAGCACCGCCTTGCCGGACTCCGAGGCCTCGTCGGTGAAGTCGGCGTCATTTACATGGAGGGCCAACAGCTTCCGGGCGTGGAGCCGCAACCCAACGCGGAGAGCCTCCAGGTTCTTCCACGCCACCTCACGGCAGGCAAGGGCGTAGATCGCAGGGTCCGGGGCCAGCTCCAGGGCGTGCCGTTCAGCGGCCAGGGTCTCGTATCGGTTGACCAGCTTGGCCCGCTGCTTCTCCAGCCGCAGGCGCTGCGTTTCCAGAGGTGCATCAGGGTCTACGGAGACGACCAGGCAGATGATGCCGGTCGCTGTGGTGAGGAAAGCTGTGGCCAGGGTAACGCCGTACTCGGCAAGGGTATAGCCCCCCTCCTTGCCCACGAACGCGCCCGTGGCGTCCACGGTACCGAAGGTGATGCTCATCGAACCGAAGCGGATGAGCACCGAGGTGACGACGCTGAGCAGGAACAGGCTCAGCAGCCCAGCCAGAAAGGTGTAATACAGCCGCTTGCCCAAGAAGGTCTCGCCCTTCTGGGAGTAGAGATTGCCAAAGATGTACATCGTTCCGTCGGACAGCACTGACAGACACAGGACGGTCAAAATCAGCAGCCAGAAATTCTCCGTGAGGATGTTCTGCAAAAAGCTGAAATTGACGAACGCATCACAGGCCATGGCCAGGATGGTGATGACCGGGCTGAGCGGAAAGCGGAAGTTCCCCAGGTGAACTGTGAAGTGGGAGCGCTTCCCCTTCAGCGGTTCGATCTGCTCGTCCAGCTCATCAATGTTGGCCTTGAGCGGGGCCATCTCCCGGTCCAGTTCCCCCTTCCTGACCTCCATTTCGTTGGAGAGCCGGGCGGTGTCCCAGTCCTTCCGGGCAGCCTCTGAGCGGATCTGGTTCTCTTCCACCAAAATCTGGCCATCGACATAGGCATCGAGCACTTCTTTGCTGCTGTATCGGTCGGTGGTCTCGATCAATGAGGCCACCTTCGCATCGAATTGATCGTAGCACTCTTGCAGGTGGTTGGGGTCGTTGATGGGATGATCGGAGATGAAAAAGCTGGGGAGAGCAGGGTTGCCCCTGTCTTTCACACGGGCGGGGCCGGAGCTTTCGTCCAGCACACCCACGGCCGGGGCCTTTTTCTTCCTGTTAAATAGAGTCATGAGAAACCTCCTTTTCGGTTAGGTCGTTGCTTCTCGGTTCAGCGTCCGGGGCGTCGAGTTGGTGATCCGAGATGGAAAAACCGGCGAAATCGGGGACGCAGCCCGGCAAAGGGATGGGGCGGGAAGGGTCGTCCGCTGGGGACTTTTTCCTGCGGAAAAACTCAGGCACACGCATGAGAAACCTCCGTTTCGTCGAGGGCTTCGCTGATGCGGCCCATCAGCGGGGCGTGGTCGTGGTAGTAGTCCTCCAGGTGAGGGCGCCAGTCCAGCTGGGGCAGAACGTCGGCGGAGAAGGGCTTGAGCAGCACCCCCGAGGCGTACGCCGCAAACTTGGCGGTCAGCCGATCGGCCACGGCACCCAGCTCCTCCTCGCAGATGCGATTGCGGCTGTTGATGCGGTGCCTGATCTCCGTCAGGCGCTGGAGGATCTCCCGTCGGCGGGCGGCCGTAGCATCGGCGTTGGCCTTGCGACTGTTCCAGGCGGCGGTGGCGGCGGCGGCAGTAGCAGCGGCGGCCCTGGCC
>JAJQCG010000217.1 GCA_021202815.1 Lachnospiraceae bacterium
AACATGTAAAAAAGAGCGGAATCTCGGGAGGTTTTGAGTTTCCGAGAACGCTCTCCGTTCATTTAGGAGGACAATATGAGTAAATTCGATAAACCGATTCTGGTATTTCAGACTGATTTTACCTATCTGGAGGGCGCGGTCAGCTCGATGTACGGCGTCGTGAAGACCGTGGATCGCGAGCTGGAGATCTTCGACGGCACGCACCAGATCCCGCAGTACGACACCTGGAGCGCGAGCTTCCGGCTGCACCAGAGTCTGCAGTTCTGGCCGAAGGGCACGATCTACGTGTCGGTCGTGGATCCCGGCGTCGGGACGAAGCGCCGCGCCTGTGTGGCGAAAACGGTGGACGGCTACTATGTGGTGAGCCCGGACAACGGCTCGCTGACGCATGTGAAGAAATTCATCGGTATCGAGGAGGTGCGCGAGATCGACGAGAGTGTGAACCGCCTGCAGAGCACGCGCGGGACGAGCATCTTCCATGGGCGCGACCTCTTCGGCTATACGGCGGCGCGCCTCGCCTCCGGCATCATCGATTTCGAGGGCGTCGGCCCGGCCTATCCGGTGGAGGAGATTGTCGAGCATCCAATTTGTGAACCGGAGGTTTCCGAGGGCTGCGTGAAGGGCATCTTTGAGATCAACGACCCGAATTTCGGCAATCTCTGGACGAATATTCCGCTGGAGAGCTTTGAACAGGCGGGTTTTCATTACGGGGATCTGCTGCGCGTGCGGGTGACGCATGCGGGCGAGGCTGTTTTCACCGGAAAGGTGCGCTTCTGCCCGTCCTTTGGTTTTGTGGAGAAGGGCGAGGCAATGATTTACAACAATGAGCTTATGCATATTTCCATGGCGGTTAGCCAGGGGAGCTTCTGCGAGAAATACGGCCTGTCCTATGGAACGGACAGGGAAGCGTCGTTTTCCACTTTATAGCCGGATCTGTGCCGGGGCGCATTTTTATTGACAAAAATGCCGGAAAAGACTATAGTCAAAGGGTCAGGGGGCGCGAAAAAACGCCTACAAAAAAGCATTTCACGAGGGAGGTATATTCCAATGAAGAAAAAACTTTTCGAATTCAAGACAAGGACGATTGTGGCGACCGGCCTCGGCGCGGCGCTGTTCACGCTGCTGTTTATGTACGTGAAGATTCCGACCGGTATTCCGGAGACGCAGATCCAGACCGCTTACGGCGTGGGCGCATTCTTTGCGGCGATGTTCGGGCCGATCTGCGGCGGCCTGATCGCTTTTATCGGCCATTTCCTTTCCGATTCCGTGCAGTACGGTTCCGCGTGAATGAGCTGGGTCATCGCGTCGGGATTCACCTGCTTTATCATCGGCCTGGTTTATCCGAAGCTGAAGGTTGACGAGGGTGTTTTCACCGGAAAAGACATGGTTCTGTTCAACGTCTATCAGATCATTGCGAATGCGATCGCGTGGATTATCATCGCGCCGGTGCTGGATATTGTGATCTATGCGGAGTCGCCGAGTCTGGTGTTTACGCAGGGCGTCGTGGCGGCGATCTCGAATGCGGTCTCCACAGGTGTGATCGGCACGATTCTTCTGAAGCTGTACAGCAGCACCAGAGCATCCAAGGGAAGTTTGTCGAAGGAAGAATAAGGGTAAAATGAAGATCAGAGGCTGCCGTCTTTTTACTGCGGCAGCCTCTTTATACGTCATATGTGAGTTTTTATGAGGAGGGCATGCAAAATGAGAATGTTTGTGTACAGTATGCGGGATTTCGACGAGCTTCCCTGCTTTGAGAAATACTGCGCGAAGTATGGGGTGGAGTACGATTATACGAATGAGACGCCCTGCCTTGACAATCTGGAGATGGCGCGCGGTTATGAGGCCGTCAATATCATCACCACGATTTTTGACCGTCCGATGCTGGAAAAGCTGCATGAGATGGGGGTGAAATGCCTTGCCACGCGCACGATCGGCTATGATCATATTGACACGGCCTGCGCCAAGGAGCTTGGAATCGCGGTGATCCACATCAGCTATTCGCCGAACAGTGTCGCCGATTATACCGTTATGATGATGCTGATCGGCTGTCGGAGGCTTAAGCATATCATGGAGCGCGCCGATGTGCAGGATTACACGCTGAAGGGCAAGCTGGGGCGGGAGCTGCCGGACTGTACGGTCGGTGTCATCGGCACGGGCCGGATCGGAAAGACGGTGATCCGCGATCTCGGCGGTTTTGGCTGCAGGATCCTTGCCTACGACGTCTATGAGAGCGCCGCGGTGCGGCAGCGCGCGGAATATGTGGATCTGGCGCGGCTGTATGCCGAGAGCGACATTATCACGCTGCACGCCCCGGCGACGGAGGACAATTACCACATGATCGATGCGGAGGCAATCGGGAGGATGAAGCAGGGCGTGATTCTGATCAATTGTGCGCGAGGCGCTCTGGTCGACACAGACGCGCTGATTGAGGGGATCGAGAGCGGGAAGATCGGCTTCGCGGGACTCGACGTGGTCGAGCACGAGAGCGGCCTCTACTACTTCAACCGTATGGGCGAGCCGCTGAACAATCCGAAGCTTGCGATCCTGCGCTCCTATTCCAATGTGCTGGTGAGCCCGCACACAGCTTTCTACCCGGACGAGGCTGTCGCGAATATGGCGGAGAACTCAATCACGGGTATTCTGGCGGCGATGAGCGGCGAAAAAACGCCATATATTGTCTGCCCGCTGTGCCCTGCGTGAGCACAGATGGTTTTTAAAATGAATTTCAAAAACATTGAAAAAAGAATATAAAAATTACCTAAAAGGCCTTGAATATATCAATGCCATATGTTATAATGCCAAATGCAAGGAAATAAACAAAATCAAGATGGCAAAAAATAACGAAATATGTAGGAGATTTATTAAAACAGTTTTAAAATTATATTACGGCCAGATTGACGGAGTTTGATCTATGAAAGACGGAATCAACAGCAAGGTGATGAAGAGTCAGAATTCCCTGCTGGTATTAAAGACAATTATGAGGCAGGCCCCAATTTCCAGGAGTGAGCTGACCCGGCAGGTGGGGCTGACCCAGGCCTCTGTGATCAATGTTACAAATCTTCTGCTGGAAGCGGGAGTGCTGATCGAAGTTGGACAGTCAAG
>JAJQCG010000216.1 GCA_021202815.1 Lachnospiraceae bacterium
CGCTGTAAATCTGCTCCTTCGGCAGTTTCAGGCTTCCCGGATTTGTAAAAGTGAAGCCTTCTGCTGTCTTGATAATCCTAAGCACACCAGCATCCATCCGATAGTCCGAATGAATAATCAGATTCACGAATGCTTCGCGAATTGCCTCGTGCACCGGTGTGTCATCTATCCGCTGCATGTTCTTCAAGGCAAACGGTCTTTTCAGGTTCTCCGTCAGTCTGGGCGAAACCTTCATGAAAAAGTTGAACAGATTATTTTCCCAGGTTCCATCATAAGTAACCCGATCTGTCCAGCGCTGCGCCTCGCCTGCCCCTGTTTCATCGCGATAGTCCATGAAAATATTATCAAATTCATCGCGAATTGCAAGTCCTGTTCCGAACATCATAAGTCCCGCTATTATAAGTCCTTCCGACTTATCCCTGCGATCTTTGCGATAACCGCCCAGCATCTCCAGGAATTCCTGATCTGGCAGTTCTCTCCATACATGATCCGGATGACTTGTATTAAACATAACACGATATCTTCTCAGTGAATCCATGTCAATGTCATTCATCGTGAAGCCCTCGAGAATGGTACTATCATTCCCTTCTGAACTTTGGTCACGAATCATGGCCCTGACCTCATACTCTTTCGCGTGATAGTCCCCCTCATGATTTCTCTTATAGGTTCCCTTAAACGGATTTTCTCCCTTATAGACAGGGCGCATCGTGTAATCCGCTCTGGGCACATGTATCACAAGCAATGCGATACCACCGTTTTCAACGATATACACATCATCATCAACCAGAATATTCGCGTTTACCTTCTGACTATTAATCGTATTCCAAAAATCTTCGCGCAGCTTTTCCAGATCAGAAACCCCGCGAAGAATAAATCGCTCTTTCGGATTGGACTTGCTTTTGTCTTCTTCTACGCCAAGCACGATGTCGCCGCCCTTTGAATTTGCAAATGAACAGTAAGTTTCATAAACCGACTGCGGAACCGCTTTCGCGGCCAGCTTGCATTCCATATCTGCTTTTTCACCCATATAAATTTTTTCCAAAAGGTCATTCCATGTCAGCATCCTGTCACCCGCTTTCCAACCACCATCACTTATGCTTATAGTTTACTCATTTCATCAGCGGTAATCAACAACAAGTTCAAAAAGACAGTTCCGATAACTCGCACAAACTTAAAACAGATCTTTCAGAATCAGTCTGGTGATGCCCTCGCTATCGCCCGGCTGTACGCGCTTTACCCTTGGCTCCCGTCCAGACTCCTCCACACTTATTTTATCTTCCTGTTCTTTGCCGTCATCTGAAAACTCAAATCCAGTAAATCCAGAATCTGCTCATCCGATACCGTTCCATCAAGAAGAACACTGAGCCAGTTTGCCTTATTCATGTGGTATCCCGGCAGGAAACCGGAAGACTGTCGCAGCATGTCAATCATGACCGGGTCACATTTTACATTGAGAATATCAACAGCATCCGTTCCCTGCAGTCCCAGCCTGTTTTTGGAAACGGTCATCACAACGCCATACCATTTTTTATTGTCCGAATGGCGCAGGACGGCATACGATGGATACCTCGCCCACAGGTACTCCGGCATTGTTCCGTATTTTTCCTTTGCATAATCAAAAATCTGCTGTCTGTCCATTTTCTTCTCCGCTCAGCCTGATAAGCCTGAGGTTTCATTTCTATTTGATTTCCTGCATCTGGTCATATAACCGATCATGCGATCTCATCATATCACATCGGAATTTGCCTGACAAATCATTCTGTTGAACAAAAATTCGCGAATCTGCAAAAATGTCCATTGCGGGCCGCAGAAAATTGTAGTATACTTTTAGAAAACCAGACAGGGGAGCTCGTGCGACGGGCTGAGAGGAGGCTAAGGAGTCTCGACCCTTATACCTGATTTGGATAATGCCAACGTAGGGACGATGTACAGAAACGATTGCAGGAGACGCCCCGGCGTCTCCTGTTTTTATGGGAAGGAGAAAATTGTTATGAAACAGAATGATGCAACAAGAAAACTGGCGATGGCGGGCGTGCTGACGGCGCTGGCCGTGGTGGGAAGCCTCCTGAGCTTTCCGGTGGCGGGCAGCAAGTGCGCGCCGGTGCAGCACATGGTAAATATCCTCGCGGCGGTCATCCTCGGCCCCTGGTGGGGCGTGGGAATCGCCTTCTGCGCGAGCCTCCTCCGGAATCTGCTGGGGCTTGGCACGCTGATGGCCTTCCCCGGCAGTATGGTCGGCGCGCTCTGCTGCGGCCTCATGTACGCGGCGACGAAAAATCTCAGCCTGACCTGCGTGAGCGAAGCGCTGGGAACCGGAGTGCTCGGCGGTCTGGCGGCCTGGCCGGTGGCGAAGCTTCTGATGGGCGCGGAGCCCGCGGGACTCTTCGTCTACATCGTGCCCTTCCTCATCTCTACAGTCGTGGGCAGCATCCTGGCCTTTTTGCTGATCACGGTTCTGGAAAAGGGCGGCGTCCTGCGGCAGCTGAAGGGAGCGCGCTGAGATGGGCGCTACAGGCAGAAGGCCTGCGGTTCACTGCCTGACCAATCCGGTGACCACGCAGGACACCGCCAATATTCTGCTGGCCGCGGGCGGCAGCGCGATCATGGCGCAGGAACCCGCGGAAGCCGCGGAAATCACCGCGATCTGTCAGGCGACGCTTCTGAATACCGGCGTGCCGGACAGGGAAAAGTTTGAGGCCTGCATCCTGGCCGGGAAAAGGGCCATGGAACTCGGACATCCGATCGTACTCGATCCGGTGGGCGCAGGCGCGAGTAACTTTCGCAGAGAAGAACTTGCAAAACTGCTCTCGCAGCTTCAGGTTTCGATCATCCGCTGCAATCAGGAGGAGGCGCGGGTGCTGCTGGGGCTTCGGAATATCACTTCCGGCGGCGTTGAGAGCAGCGTCGTCCTGCCTGCCGCGGAGCAGGAGACCCTCGCACGAAATCTCGCGCAGGCTTACCGCTGCGTGACCCTGGTGAGTGGAAATACGGATGCGATATCGGACGGCGAGCACGTCGTCCTGCTCACAGAAGGGGACTCTCGCATCTCCCGCCTGACCGGCGGCGGCTGCATGCTCTCCGCTTTGTGCGCTCTGCTCTGCGCCGAGGGGCTGCCTGCTTTTGACGCAGCGCAGACCGCGGGACTGCTCTGGCGGGAAAGCGCCGCGGAGGCGGGCAGACGCACCGACCGCGAACAGGGCGGCATGGGGACCTTCCACCAGTATCTGTTCGATGCGGCGGAGAAAGCTTTTAGTTCACGCGTCAAAAATTTCGCTTTATGACATTATGAACCGCTTTTGATACCTTAAGGATTCTATCTGTTACACATGAAAGGAATAAAAAAGAACCCATGAAGATTACTTCAAATACCCTCCGGCTCTATGCGGTGACGGCCCGCAGCTGGCTGCGGCCCGGCGAGACCCTCGCCTCGGTGGTTGAGGAGTTGCTGAAAGCGGGCGTCACCTGCGTCCAGCTAAGAGAAAAACATGCGGAGGAGGAGTTGCTGCTCCGCGAGGCCTTTGAATTGCGGGAACTCTGCACGCAATACAAAGTCCCGCTGATCATCAATGACCGCCCCGACATCGCCATAAAGGTTCGGGCAGACGGCGTTCACGTCGGCCTGTCGGACATGGCGATCAGCAAGGCCCGGAAGCTTCTCGGCGACCAGTATCTCATCGGCGGCAGCGCGCACAATGTGGCGGAGGCTCTCGCGGCACAGCGCGCCGGGGCGGACTACATCGGCTGCGGCGCGATTTTCGGCAGCAGCACCAAGCGGGACGCCACGAACCTGTCTCCACAGGAGCTGCGCGCGATCTGCGAGGCGGTCTCGATCCCCGCGGTGGCGATCGGCGGCATTTTCCTCGACAATGTGGAAACGCTCAGGGGAACCGGCATCGCGGGCGTCGCCGTGGTCAGCGGGCTCTTCGCGGCGGAAAACAAGGCGGAGGCGGTCGTCCGCTTCCTACAGTATATACAGAACATAGTAGAATGATATCACCAGGAACGCCAACGTGATGTCGAAAGCCAAAAGAACCTGCTCCTTTTCACACCTGTAATGCTGTGAAAAAATCCGGAAAGTTCTTGTTCCCACGGAACACTTGAAAGAACTTTCACACATTTGGGAAAAACGCGGTTTTTGACCGCTTTTTCAGCGGCGGGCCGGGGGCACCACCTTCCGTCGCTATAGAAAAATAGTGCTGAAATACGAAAGGAGAAAAAACGATGAAGACAGCATTATCAATCGCCGGAAGTGATTCCAGTGGAGGCGCCGGTATCCAGGCGGATATCAAGACCATGACTGCCAACGGCGTATACGCCATGAGCGCGGTCACAGCCTTAACTGCCCAGAACACAACCGGCGTCATCAGTATTCTGGAGGCGACTCCTGCATTTTTACACGACGAGCTGGAGGCGGTATTCACCGACATCTTTCCCGATGCGGTGAAGATCGGCATGGTCAGCTCGGGAGCGCTGATCCGCGAGATCAGCGAAGAGCTCCGGAAATATAAGCCGGAAAATATTGTCGTCGACCCTGTGATGGTCGCGACGAGCGGCGCGAAGCTCATCAGCGACGACGCGATCGCGGTGCTGAAAAGCGAGCTGCTCCCGCTGGCCACCGTCCTGACGCCAAATATCCCAGAGGCGGAGGTTCTCTCCGGCATGGAGATTCACAGTGCTGCGGACATGGAAGCCGCGGCAAAGCTCATCAGCGACTCCTGGCACTGCGCCGTCCTCTGCAAGGGCGGCCACTCGGTCAACGACGCCAACGATCTGCTCTGCGCGGACGGTGAGCTCACCTGGATCGAGGGAAAGCGCATCAACAATCCCAACGCCCACGGCACCGGCTGCACGCTCTCGAGCGCGATCGCGGCAAACCTCGCGAAGGGCTTTCCACTGAAGGAAGCCATCATCCGCTCCAAAGCATACATATCAGGCGCGCTCGGCGCAATGCTGGATCTCGGCAAGGGCTCAGGTCCCATGAATCATGTCTTTGACCTGAAGGGTGAGTACGCAAAGGAGGCGCAGCATGAATAACAACAACGGAACTTCGATTTTTGAAAACGGTCTGATCTGGTTCGGCGCGGGCGTCTCCATCGCGGAGATTCTCACCGGCACTTATTTTGCAGGCATGGGCTTTTTTAACGGCCTTGCCGCGATCCTGATCGGCCATGTCATCGGCTGCGCGATGATGTTCGCCACCGGACTCATCGGCGGCTTCTCCCGCCGCAGCGCCATGGAGACGGTGAAAATGAGCTTCGGACAGAAGGGCAGCCTGCTCTTCTCCATTCTGAATATTCTGCAGCTCGTCGGCTGGACCGCCATCATGATCTACGACGGCGCGCTCGCTGCCGACGGCGTCTTTCAGACCGGATCCTGGCTCTGGTGCCTCGTGATCGGCGCACTGATCATCCTCTGGATCCTGATCGGCATCCGCAATCTCGGGAAGATCAACACGGTCGCAATGGCCGCGCTCTTCTGCCTGACCATCGTCCTCTGCTTCGTCATCTTCCGCTCCGGGAATATTTTTGAAATCTCCGGCGATGGCATGAGCTTCGGCGCAGCCGTGGAGCTGAGCGTCGCCATGCCGCTGTCCTGGCTGCCGCTGATCAGCGACTACACCAGGGAGGCGAAGGAACCCGTAAAGGCCACCGCTGCCAGCGTACTGGTCTACGGCCTCGTTAGCTGCTGGATGTATGTCATCGGCATGGGAGCCGCCATTTGCACCGGGGAATCCGATATCGCGCAGATCCTGCTGAAGGCAGGCCTTGGAGTAGTGGGGCTGATTATTATCATTTTCTCGACAGTCACCACGACCTTCCTCGACGCCTGGTCCGCCGGTATTTCGAGTGAGTCCGTCTCCGCAAAACTGAACGGCAAATGGATCGCGATCGCCGCGACGATCATCGGCATGGTCGGTGCCATCCTGTTCCCGATGGACGATATCACCGATTTTCTCTACCTGATCGGCTCAGTCTTCGCACCGATGATCGCCGTGCAGATCGCGTCCTTCTTCATTCTGAAGGAAGACGCCAGCGCGGAGTCGGTCAATGTCCGCAACCTGATCGTCTGGGTCATTGGCTTCATCCTGTACCGCTTCCTGATGAACGTCGACCTGATCGTCGGCAACACGCTACCGGATATGGTGATCACCGTGCTGATCTGCCTGGTCCTGGCAAAGCTCTTCCCGGCTGCTGAGAAGCATCATTTCACAGAAGACTAGTTCTCAGCCTGACAGACAAAACGCCCGCCCTGCTGTCCGGCTCCTGAATTCTCAGGTGTCCGCTCAGCAGGGCGGGCGATCTGTTTTTACAGATCGAACTACAGACCATGTCAATGCTCTGCAAAACACTGGCAAAGTTTCGGAAAATCCGCTCTCTTAGTCGAGCAGGCTGGCCTTTGCGTCAACCTGTGCGCTGCTCAGATTGTTCTCAATCACGCGAATCCCGTACTTTTCAAAACAGCTCTCCGGAACCATGCTCAGATTCTCCCAGCAGAACACGTCGTACTCAAAGCCTACACCTCTCTGCTCCGCCCGCGTGGAGAGAAAATCCCGCGCCGCCTGGAACAGAGTATCTTTCACCTCGCTGTCCTGCATACTGCCGGGAACCTCGTAGAGATTCACCCTCAGGTTTTCTCCGTCCTTACAGATCAACGCAAATTCCCTTGTACTCTTTCCCATATTATCTACCGCCTCTCTTGAATTTTCACGATACTTTCTTTATGATACCACAGGCCGCTGAAAATGGCAATTCAGGCCCGCCCTTTTTTCCATGCGCGCCACGCGCGTCCCGCCGCCGTCAGCATGATCATACTGCCCGCCACCAGCAGCACATCGGTCAGGAGCTCACTCAGCCCCAGCAGCGCCACACCCGCGCGGATAAACATAAACAGAAACATGTGAAAGCAGAGTATCGTCAGCGTCTCCTGCCCGATCAGAGAAATCAGCCGCGCGACGGGCTCGCAGTATCGCTCGACAGACGCCCCCGCAGCAAAGATCAAATAAGATCCCGACGTTCCCACCGCGAGATAGAGCAGCATGCTCACGCCGTAATCCCCGCAGGAGAGATTGACGCTGCCGTTAATCCTCGCACCAACGACAAAGACGAGGAGCAGGGGCAAAATCCATAGCCGCCTTCTGGTGAGCTCCCATTCACGCAGCCTCTCCCCTGCATAGAAGAAGCACGCAAAATACGGAACCGCGTCCAGGCTCCAGGGAAGCAGAATCTCCGTCCCATAATGCCACAGAATCGAAAAGAGCAGCCCCAGCGCAAGCAACAGCTGCTTCCTCCCGCTGCGCTCCGCGATCTCATACCACAGATACACGGCAAAGAGCGCCGTCAGGAACCAGAGAGGCGCATTCAGGATGTCGAGCAGCACCGGATTTTCGCCCGCGAAGCCCACCTGGTACATCTGATTTCTTGAAAATAAAATGCCGAAGAGTGAGGACCATTTCAGCTCCGCGTCCTTCGCGCAGAAAAAGGTCCACAGAAAGGCGCTTGTTCCAAAATAGGGAAGCAGAAGCCGCGAAGCCTTTTTCCGCAGAAAACTACCCAGAAATTCCCCATCCCGGCGGCGATAGACATAACCGGCCGCAACGAAAAAAATCGGCATATAGAACATGCCTCCGTAGTACCGGACTACGGCGGGACCCGCTCCCGCGTGCACGAGCAGCACAATGAACATCCCCGCCGCGCGCCCAAAGTCGAGCCAGAGAAGCCTGCCGTTTTCTTTATTTGCGGACAATCCGTTCAAGCAGCACCTCCCCTTTCTTGCCGAGCGGCTCCACATAGCGCACGCTCAGCTCCGACAATCCTACTGTGATCAGCGTCGTCAGGATCAGATTCAGTAAACTCGCCAGATTGTAGCCCAGCCGCGGCGCAAAGCGCAGCAGAAACCACGCGCCGAAAGTCGCGATGACCGGAAAATGAATGAGATACAGCGAGTACGAGATTCTCCCGAGATACCGGAATAAACCAAGGGAAAAAAAGCGCTGCACCGGCCTCAGGTTCAGCGCCGCGAACACAAAGCAGAGCACACCGAACACGTGATAATAGTTGACAAAGACAAAGGGCAGGATCGCCCAGATCGTCCCCTCGTAGCCAAAGCCCGCCGACGGATAGCTCATAAAGTAAAGCCCTGCGAGAAGAAGCAGCACGTTCAGCGCTCTGCTTCCGCACAGCGCCGCGCGCAGTCTCCCGTCCGTGTACATGAAATCACAGAGCACATAGCCGAGGAAAATTGCGAGAAAATCCGTCCGCAGCAGAAGCAGCGCCAGCACGGCATACAGCGCCCAGCGCCAACGCCGCCCTCCGGCGAAGGCCGCCAGCGCGTAGTCAAGATACGCCCCGAGAAACAGCGCACGCATCGTCCAGAGCACGCCGAGATAATCATTGCTGCCGAACAGGAAACAGCCGACCAGCGATTCCCACAGCATTCCCGGAAAGGACGGAGTGAACGCATTAAAGCCCGCGAACCACTCCTCCGAACCCGCCAGCACGGCCGCCGCTCCGTTCTGGTAAAGGCCAAGCGCCATCAGGATAAATACAAAAAGATTCACCACAAGCACCGGCGGCATCAGCCGCGGATAGCGCCTGATGGCACTCTTTTTCAGAGCCTCCTTATCGCCGCTCAGGAAAAAATTCCGGCAGAGCAGATAGCCGCTCAGCACGAGAAACAGGCGCACCGCCGTATTACCATTAAAAAGCAGGTTCAGCGGCGATTTGCCGATCGCTATATCGAGATTGCCCGGCAGATGGCAGGCCGCCTCCTGATACTGGTACATTCCATAATAAAAGGCATACACGAAGTGGCACAGAAACACGATGACACAGCCCAGTCCCCGGATGCCGTCCAGATAGACTAATTTTTCCCGGCGCATAGATTCACCACCTTCGCTTCGCGCAGCAGGCGCACTCCCAGATAGGTCAGAATACCGAGCTGCAGCAGCGCGAACACCCACATCGGCGTCATCGACTCCCCGTTCACACAGTCCTGATAACCTGCATAGGTCACAATCTGCAAAAGCAGCGGAATCCAGAACTCGCGCGGTTCCTTCATCGCCAGAATGGCCGCGATCACGCAGTAGACGTAGCCGTAGGACTGATCCATGTAGGGAAGGAAAAAGCCTGCCGCAATTCCGAAGAACAGGCAGAAACGCAGCAGCGAGGCATCGTCCGTCGGAGCACTCCCCTGCGCGAAGACCCACAACGCCATGAGCAGCAGCCCCGCCGCGAGGAACAGCCCCACGAGCGCGATCGGGTCGACCTGCTGCGTCGTCACCGCCGCCTTCCCCACGATCTCATAAATATTCGGCCAGTGGAAGGTCGTCAGCGTATAACCGGCCCACAGCCAGCTACGGTAGCTGTAGAGGAGCCGTGCCAGCCCTGCGGCGAAAATCACAAGAAACTGGCTCGTCCGCAGTCTTCTGCGGTTCCAGAGCAACGCACACAGAACCAGCAGGCCTACATAGCGCACGTCGTTAAGCAGCGTCAGGGCAGCGAACGCCGTGAAGATCCAGGCGCCTTTCCCTCCCCAGGGATCTGCATTCCGGACGCAGATACTTTTCTCTCCCAGCTCCTCCAGCGCGCACAGAAACAACACTGCTCCCACCGCAGCGCTTTCCGGCAAAATCGCAGCGTCCGCGACGAGCGTCGGCAGGATCATGAAAACCGCGTAGGCGAGCAGCGTCCGCCTCCCATTCCGCGTCAGTGTCCACACCAGCAGGGTCGCGACCGCGATCACTAAGGCCGGGAAAATCGTCCCATTTATAGCAAAAACCGTGCGCAGCAGCACGCCGACCGCGGTGATGCACACGGCGAGCAGCGCCTCCAGAAAATCAAAGGAAAAGCTCCCGATATGAAAACGATGAAAAATCAGCGTGCGAAGAGACAGCGCCGTCTCCTCTTCCTCGTCCGAGAGATTCGCCGGGTCATGAACGTAAGCCCACAGATCGAGCCCGATGCGCACGATCAGCGCGAGCTGCACGAAAGCCAGCGCCCAGTAGGGCACGAGCGGATCATTCTTCGTCAGATACTGTCCATAGCCGACGACGCCCAGAAAGCTCGACGCGACAAACCACGGAAAGCGCCGCACGCGCATCAGCGTGTAGACGAGCAGGAAAGCGTCGCTCACATAGAGATAACGCTCGTGCATATGCGGCAGGAAATACGTCGCTACCATGCCGAAAAAGACGATCAGAAGAATCACATACTCCTTCGTAACGCGCACCCGTTTATACGCCAGATAAAACATCAGAATCATCAGGATGCCGAGGATCAGATACATGCCCGCTGCAGCGTACTCGTCCAGAAAGAAATTATTACCGATGATCTGGTAAATGTTCGGAAATTTGATGGAAAGCGACCAGCGGTCCTTACTTCCCTGAAAGGCATAGATGCCGATCAGCTCCGTGAGCGGTCTGCCCGCAATCCACGCCGGCAGAATCCCGAGAAAATACATCACCGGCAGCGTGAGAAACTGCTTCAGGTCGACCTTTTTCCGTACCCAGAGAATGACGAGAAAAGGAAAGATAAACAGCGTCTGCAGCTTCACCGCGAAGGCCGCGCCGTAGAACCACATACCCGCCCAGCTCCGATCCGTGAGCAGGAAATAAACGCTCGCCAGAATCAGCACTGTATAGAGGATATCGCACTGTGCCCAGGCTGCGGAATTCAGGATAACCGTCGGCAGAAACAGAAAACAGGCGTAGCCCAGCATGCTACGCTTTTTGCTGCCCGTACAGGTGAATACCAGCTTCCCGACAAGCGCTGCGCCCACAAAATCCATCAGACAGCAGATCCCCTTGAACACGGTCATCGCGTTCAGGGGCAGCAGCGTGATCAGATACAGAAGATACATGACCGGCGGCGCATAGTCATAGAAATCATCCGCCAGCGCGCCAAAACCGCGCTCCGAGAGCTGCGCAAGCCAGTCGCTCCAGTAGATGGTCCAGTCGTCCGAGACAAAGGAATGCAGACACACGCGTACAGCAAACGCCAGCAGCGTGACCGCCGTCAGAAAGAAGATGGAGGACAGCTCCGTCTCATAACTTCCAATTCTGATTTTTTTTGTCAGCATTTTTCCGTGCGACGCCTCGTCCATCCTGCGTTTTCCCTTCTGACGAAATGAGAACCCTGCCTCATCTTTTCCAATCGTTATTTTGGGAACGGTGCAGAGCTGTGTCCCGCTGTTCAGAATAGTTACCCTTTGCCCGTCCCACTTACCGCAATACCTTTTCAATAATATACTTCGGCCGCTCCTTGGTCTCCAGATAAATCTTGCCGATATACTCTCCGATGATGCCGATCGCAAGCAGCTGCAGACCGCCGAGCGCCCAGATCGAGACGATGAGCGAGGTCCAGCCGACGCTCGTATTTCCCAGGAAATGCTGCACCAGAGAATAGATCAGCATCACAATACTGCAGAAGAAAATCAGCGCGCCCGTAAGCATGATAAAACGGATCGGTTTGGTTGACAGGGATGTGATGCCATCCGCCGCAAGTCCCAGCATCTTTTTCATCGGATACTTGGACTCGCCCGCAAAGCGCTCGTGGCGTTCATAGGTCACGACGTCGGTCTGGAAGCCGATCATCGGAACGATGCCGCGCAGGAACAGATTCACCTCTTTATATCCCTGCAGCTCGTCCAGCGCGCGCTTGCTCATCAGCCGGTAGTCCGCATGATTGAACACGACCTCCCCGCCCATGAAATTGATCAGCTTATAGAAGCCCTCCGCAGTAAAACGCTTGAAAAAGGTATCCGTCGTCCGCGCGCTGCGCACGCCGTAGACAATCTCGCAGCCCTCGTAATATTTCTCCACAAATTGGTCAATCACATCGATATCGTCCTGCAGGTCTGCGTCGAGGGAAATCACCATATCCGCGTACTCCTTCGCCGTCATCAGCCCGCCGAGCAGCGCGTTCTGATGTCCGCAGTTACGCGAGAGTTTCACACCCTGGAAGATCGGATCACCCGCATGCAGCTCCTCGATCAGCTCCCAGGTGCGGTCCTTCGAGCCGTCGTTGACAAACATGATCTTACTTTCACGGGAAATCATCTCCCGCTCCATCAGACTCTCCATCTTCTCCTTCAGGCGCTTCGAAGTCTCCGGCAGCACCTCCTGCTCGTTGTAGCAGGGGATAACCAAATATAAGATCTGATTTCTTTCCCGTTCCATCCTGTGTCTTCCTTTCTGCTCATCCTTATAGGAAAATAGACATGTTCAGAGTACGAACTGTGTGTCGTGCCATTTAAAGTACAGAATCCGCAGCGCTGTCCTCCACGTCAACGGACAGTCCTCTTTCCTCCGACTGTCCTTCCTGCATGGTGTCCTCTTCCTGTCTTTGTCCGAGCTGACTCTCCAGATCCTGCAGGCGTTTCTCGTTCAGCGCCACCATCTGATCCAGCGTCCGGATACTGTTCGACAGCCGCGAGAGCGCCACCGTCAGGGAAAAGATGATCAGCAGGGAGAAGCAAAAGCCCAGGAAGAAGATCATATTGACCGGCGCATAGATACCGATCAGTCCGGATACGACGTTCAGAAGCGTCGGCGCACAGTCGAAAATAAACAGCGCGACCAGCATCAGCATCCAGACCAGCGCATATTTCAGCTCCAGACTCCTCTTTCGTATCATATTGACGAGAATCGCAAAAACCGCGAGCAGCGCGACGCCGATCACGATCTGCAGTTTGAATGTCATCATAACGTCGGCTCCTTTCGCAGACACTCCATCAGGATCGCGAGCGTAACCTTAATCATATAGTAGACGGAAATCAGGCCGCTGATCGAGGAGTCTCCCTCCCGCCGCTCGCGCATGACCACGGGCAGCTCTGTCACTTTCTTTCCCATGCGCAGAATCGCGACCACACTCTCCGGCTCCGGATAGTCCTTTGGATAGCTGTTCGCATAAATGGCCATCACATCGCGGTTCACCATGCGCATGCCCGATGTCGGATCGCTCACCCGCGCGCCGGTCAGCAGACGGATCAGTCTTGAAAAATAACGGATGCCGATCCGGCGCAGTCCTGAGGACTGGAAACCCTCCTTTTCAATGAAACGAGAACCGATGACCATGTCGCTGCCGCTGCGGCTCAGCTCGTCCGCCATCCGCGGAAGGTAGGCCGCATCGTGCTGCCCGTCCCCGTCGAACTGCACCGCGAGATCGTATCCATTCTGCACGCCGTAGAGGTAGCCGGTCTGCACCGCTCCGCCAATTCCCAGATTCACGGACAGATTCACATAATTCAGACCGTATTCCCTGCAAAGACGCAGCGTCACGTCCGTGGAACAGTCGTTCACGATCACATAGTCGAAGTCCGGCGCGTGCTCGCGAATGTCCGCGACCGCGTGAAAAATGTTGCCGCTCTCATTGAAAGCGGGGATGATGACAAGTTTCTTCATACAAATACAGATCTCCTGTAGTTACTCACCTAAGAATATCATACTTTCACAAATTGCGCCAGTGTTCCGACCGCCCTGCACCCCGAGGGTATCCGTATCAGGACTCGCTCTCGCTCAGCGTGCGGTCGCAGCGGTACTAAGGCTCAGCCTTCGCCTGACGGCTTGACTTCGCCAAGTGCCGGCGCCGCACGATGGTCCTGCCACGGATACCCTCGGAGCGCAGGGCGGGGGCAACGTCACGTCTCAACGAAATGGCAGGAATTGCGCCAGTACACGAAGGGTGCGCAGCGCGTCCGTGACGCAGGCGAAGGGCACGCCGTTCTCTTTCAGGGCGCGGTGGCCTTCCTTCAAAGACTCGAGATAGGCGCCTAGGCTTCCGTTGCTCGTGCCGCCATAACTCATATAAATCAGTGTTTCCGGAAGATAGGATAATCTTACCTGATTTTTGTATAATATTCGTACCATGAATTCATAGTCGCCGGAAATCCGGTAGTCAGTCTTGTAAAGCCCATAGCGCTCATAGACCTCGCGGCGCAGGTACAGCGTCGGATGGCCGGGCATCCAGCCGCTGCGAATATGCCCCTGTCCCTGCTTCCATGTGCGGATGACGCGCTCACCGTCCATATAGCAGAGATCGCCGTGAACGCCGTCTGTGCCCTCGCGCACCATGATATCGACCATATGCTCCACGACCTGCACGTGGGCATAGCGATCGCAGCAATAGCCAATGATATCGCCGGTGGCGAGACGGATTCCCTTGTTGATCGCATCATAGATGCCCCGGTCAGGCTCAGAGATCCAGCGAAGACTCTCCCCTCTTTCGAGAGAGGCCTCACGCAGGAGCTCCGCCGTACCGTCCGTGGAGCCGCCGTCGACGACAATGTGTTCTATATGGGGATAGGTCTGGTTTTGCACCTGGGCAAGGATATGCCGCAGGTTTTCTATATCATTGTAAGTGGTCGTGACCACCGAAACTTTGGGCTTCGTATTCATGTTATCTCCTGACGGGTAATCTGTCTGCCAGCTCATGATAGAGCGTCACATACTCCTGAAATCGCTCATTCTTTCCGTACAGCTCCGCCCTTCGAAGGCAGGCTTCCTTTCCATGCGGCGCTTCCTTTTCCGCCAGAAGAGCTTCGCGCAGCGCCGTAAGATCACCCTTCGGGGCGACGCGCCCACAGCTCTCGTCAAGGCTCTCCGGACTTCCGCCCGTGTCAAAGGTGATGACCGGCGTGCCGCAGGCGAGCGCTTCGAGATTCGTCGTTGGGAAATTGTCCTCAAGCGTCGCGTTCACAAAGACATCCGCCATCGTGTAATATGTGGCGAGCTCCGCAGCGTTTTCCGTCTTTCCAAGCCCTATCACATTCGCGGGCAGGCTGTGCCGCTGCTTTTTGTCAAGACCGATCAGTACGATCCGAAAATCGTCCGGCAGACTTTCCGCCAGCTTCTGGAAATACACAAGGCCCTTCCTGCGTTCCCAGACATTCGCCACGCCGAGTACGACGAACTTCCCCTCAAGGCCGAGCTGCCGCCGCAAGTCGCTTTCCCGCGGCTGAAATACGCTGCGATCTATCCCGTTCGGGATGACCTCCACCGGATAATCCCGCAAGAAGGAATCCAAAACCTGATCAGCCAGCCAGGCAGACGGCATCACGATCGTCAGATCTGGCACAGCCGTGAACGCGGCGCGCTTCCGGGCAAAGTTGCGGGCCGCATTATTTCGGAAAAGTGCGTAGGGATAAGTTTTTCGATACTCGTGGCAGGACATGCAGCCATCCTTCCAGCACGAGCATCCATTATAATCATAGAAGGCGCAATGCCCCGTATAGGGCCAGCAGTCGTGCAGCGTCCAGACGACCGGCTTTCCCGCTTTCTTCAGATAAGCGAAGAGAAGCTCCACCTGCAGCACGAAACCATGGACATTATGGAGCTGGATCACGTCCGGATCGTACTCCTTTATTTTCTCAATCAGCTTCCGCGTCTGTCGCTCTGAGGCGAAGCCGTGCTCCCCCTTCAAAAAAGTAGACAGCACATGCAGGCCCATGCTGATGTTCGTGCCAAAACGGAACGCGGGGACGCCCTCCGGCGCGCCGCGCCGCCCATACGCAATCAGACAGTCGTCGCCGTTTCTTTCCAGCGTCCGGCAGATATCCACCGTGATACGCCCGACGCTGCCGCCCTGACAGACCGTATTGATCTCCAAAACCTTTATCGCCATTTCCCTACCGTCCGTTGCAAGATACCCGCTCATTGTGCTATACTGTAAGGACTCCGGACGACCGCTATGTGAACTGTATGCCCCGAAGGGCATGAAAACAGGAACACACTGGCATCGACCGGACTCTTATACATCCTTGATATGAGAGGTCATACAATGTTAATTATACAACCTTCGGGCGGTTTATGCAATAGAATGCGGGTGATAAATTCCGGCTGGCAGCTGGCCGGACAGCGCGGCGAGGAGCTGCGCGTCTTCTGGCTCTGCAATGAAGAATTAAACTGCCCGTTCGAGTCGCTGTTCCGCCCTGTGACCGAATTTCGGATCACAAACATTCACTCCGTGGCCGACCCGCGCAAACTGTTCTATCAGAAAACGGCGCGTACATTTCTGACCGATGAGGAGATCCGGGCGCACCGCGTCCTCGGTGTCGGGCTGGATGCCGAATACGCCGCCTCTCTTCGCGGAAACACCTACATTTTCACCGGGGAGTGGTTCTACCCCGCCCGGGATTATCATCTCTTCCGCCCCACGGAGGCACTTGAGAAGCGCATCGATGAAATGTGCGCCCACTTCGGCTCCTCCTGTGTCGGCGTCCACATCCGCCGCACGGACAATCAGCCTGCAATCGGCAAAAGCTCAACCGACGCCTTCCTGCTTTCCATGAGGCGGGAACTTGAGCAGGATCCGGACACCATGTTTTACCTCGCGACCGACGACCTCGCGGAGGAGGCGACGCTTCGCAGCGCCTTCCCGGGCCGCATCCTTTCCAACGAAAAGCGCTGCCTCCGGAGAGACAGCGCCGAGGGCATGCACGACGCCCTTCTCGATCTTTATTGTCTGGCAAATACACGGAAGATCATCGGCAGCTATTTCAGCTCCTTCACCGATACCGCCGCGGACATGCACGGAATCCCGAAGGTGATCGCCGGGGCGGAGGACTAGAACTCGAACACCGCCACCCCATAGGGCGAGAGCGGATATTCCAGATAGTAGGGCTGATTGTCACAGGCTCCCTTCTGCGCCAGGAAAGTCTCCGGCTTCTCGCGGCCGTTTCCGCCGAACTCGGCGGCGTCCCCGTCGAGCACCAGCTTATAGCTCTTCTTCTTCGGTACGCCGACCCGGTAATCCGGATACTCCATCGGCGTGAAATTCATGACAAACAACAGGCTCTTCCGCTTTGACTTACTGTAGCGCACAAAACTGAAAATGCTGCGGAAACAGTCGTCCACATTGATCCACTGGAAGCCGTCCCAGTGATCGTCCAGTTCGTAGAGGCAACGATAATTGCGATAGAGGTGCAGCAGCGCTTTCACATAATTCTGCATCTGCTGGTGGCGTTCTTCATCGAGCAGGAACCAGTCGAGCTCGCGATCCTCGCTCCACTCCCTCAGCTGCGCAAACTCATTGCCCATAAAGAGCAGCTTCTTGCCGGGATGACCGATCATAAAGGTGTATCCGGCTCTGAGGTTCGCAAACTTGTCCACCAGATAACCCGGCATCTTGTTCAGCATCGAGCACTTCAGGTGAACGACCTCGTCGTGAGACAGCACGAGAATATAATTCTCGCTGTAGGCGTAGCTCATCGCGAAGGTCATCTTGTTGTGATTGTCCTTGCGGAAATAGGGGTTGAGCTTCATATACTCGAGGAAATCGTTCATCCAGCCCATATTCCACTTAAAGGTGAAGCCAAGGCCGTCCTCTTCCGGGTCCTTCGTGACGCCCGGCCAGGCCGTCGACTCCTCCGCGATGATCATCGAGCCGTCCTTGCGGCCGCGGATGATCGAGTTCAGGTGCTTGAAGAACCAGATCGCGTCGAGGTTCTGATTTCCGCCGTACTTATTCGGCAGCCACTGGCCGTCGCGCTTGCCGTAATCAAGGTAGAGCATCGAGGCCACCGCATCCACTCTCAGCCCGTCCACATGGTAGTGGTTCAGCCAATAGAGCGCGTTTGCGATCAGGAAATTCCGCACCTCCGACTTCTCGTAATTGAAAATCTTCGTGCCCCAGTCGGGGTGCTCGCCCCTCCTGGAATCCGGATGCTCGAAGAGCGGCGTCCCGTCGAAATTCGCGAGTCCGTGCGCGTCGCGCGGGAAATGCGCCGGCACCCAGTCCAGGATAACGCCGATATTATTCTTATGGAAATAATCCATCATATACTGGAAATCCGCGGGTGAGCCATGGCGCGAGGTCGGCGCGAAGTAGCCGGTCACCTGATAGCCCCAGGAGCCGTCGAAGGGGTGCTCGGCGATCCCCATCAGCTCGACGTGGGTGTAGCCCATCTCCTTCACATACTTTGTCAGCTCCACCGCGAACTCGCGGTAGTTGTAATAACCGTCCTCATCCTCGTCGTGCTCATGGCGTTTCCAGGAGCCGGGATGCACCTCATAGATCGACATCGGAGACTCCACGGCATTCCATGCTTTCCGCTTCTCCATCCAGCGCTCGTCGCTCCAGGTGAAATGATCGATATCCGCGATGCGCGAGGCCGTGCCCGGACGCATCTCCGCATAGAAGGCAAAGGGATCGGCCTTGTAGAGATAGTCGCCCTTCTTCGTCTCGATCAGATATTTATAGAGATTCCCCGGCTTCAGGCCCGGCACGAAAACTTCGTAGATACCGAGCGGTTCGAGGCGCTGCATCTTATAGCCGTCGCTGCCCCAGCTGTTGAAATCCCCGATCACGCGCACGCCTTTGGCGTTCGGAGCCCACACCGCGAAGTAGACGCCCTGCTCGCCCTCGTACTCGGCCGGATGCGCCCCCAGCTTTTTATAGATCTCATAGTGAGTTCCCTGCCCGAAAAGATACTGGTCCATGTCCGTGACCGCGCACCAGAGCTTTCCTCCGGACGCTTCGCTCAATGACTGCTTTCCCATAAGCCACCCCTTCCGCCGACGAGACCAAAAAACGCCGGCATGTGATTTCTTTCATTCTATCACATGCCGACGCTTTTTGACAGTCCAAATTATTCTCCGAGATACGCTTTCTTCACCGACTCGTCGTTCATCAGCTCGGAGGCTTTGCCCTCCAGCACGATGCGGCCGGTCTCGAGGACGTAACCCCTGTCCGCAATGGAGAGGGCTTTCTTCGCGTTCTGCTCTACGAGCAGCACCGTCGTCCCGGCCTCGCTGACCTTCTGGATGATATCAAAAATCTCGTTGACGAAGATCGGGGAGAGTCCCATAGAGGGCTCATCCATCAGCAGGATGCGCGGCTCCGACATGAGCGCACGACCCATCGCGAGCATCTGCTGCTCGCCGCCAGAGAGCGTGCCGGCCGGCTGATTTTTACGTTCCTCGAGACGCGGGAAACGGCTGTAGACCATCTGCAGCGTCTGCTCGATCTCCTGCTTATTTTTCCTCGTGTAAGCGCCGAGCCGAAGGTTCTGCAGGATGCTTAAAGACGCGAACACGCGGCGTCCCTCCGGCACCTGCGCGATGCCTGCCTCGACGATCTTGTGAGCGGGCGTCTTCGTGATTTCCTTTCCCTCAAAGCTCACGCTGCCCTTCTTCGGAGCGATCAGGCCCGAGATCGTGTGAAGGATCGTCGTCTTGCCCGCGCCGTTCGCGCCGATCAGAGCGATGACCTCTCCTTCATTTACCTCGAAAGAAATTCCCTTGATCGCCTGGATCACACCATAATAGACCTCCAGGTCTTTGATTTCCAGCATTGCCATCTTACGTCCCTCCTACTCTCCGAGATAGGCCGTGATGACCTTCGGATCCTGCAGCACCTTGGAAGTCACTCCGCTCGTCAGAATCTGTCCAAAATTCAGCACCGTCAGCTCCTCGCAGATACCGGCGACCAGCTTCATATCGTGCTCAATCAGCAGGATCGTGATGTGGAATTCGTCCTGCACAAAGCGGATCGTCTTCATCAGCTCCTGTGTCTCGTTTGGATTCATGCCCGCTGCGGGCTCGTCCAGGAGCAGCAGCTTCGGATTCGTCGCAAGCGCCCTGGCAATCTCGAGCTTGCGCTGCTTGCCATAGGGCAGGTTGGAGGCTTTGTAATCGGCTTCCCCGTCAAGATCGAAGACCCTCAAAAGCTCCATCGCCTTTTCGTCCATCGCCCGCTCCACCCTGTGATAGCGCGGCAGCCGCAGGATGCCGGTGATCGTCGAGTAAATATATTCCTTCTGGTTATGAAGACCGGCCTTTACATTGTCCAGCACCGTCATATCGGAAAACAGGCGAATATTCTGGAAAGTACGGGCAATGCCTTCCTTATTAATCTCAACGTTGTTCTTCCCTGTGATGTCCACGCCGTCCAGAAAGATCTTTCCGTCCGTGGGCTTGTAAACGCCGGTCAGCATGTTAAAGACCGTCGTCTTGCCCGCGCCGTTCGGACCGATCAGGCCATAGAGCTGGCCCTCCTCAATCTTCAGATTGAAGTCGTCGACCGCACGCAGTCCTCCGAAGGAGATTCCCAGGTTTTTCACTTCCAGCATCGCCATGGTCACTCCACCCCCTTCTTCGGCAGGAGAGACTTGATTCTCTCCAGCACCCTGCTCCTCCAGTCGCGCGCCGCGGGCGCCCAGTTAAAGAGCATCATCGCGATCAGCACGACCGCGTAGATCAGCATACGGTAGGTCGAGAAACCGCGCAGCAGCTCCGGCAGTGCGTAGAGGATGATCGTCGCGATGATCGAGCCTCTCACATTTCCGATGCCGCCCAGCACCACGTACACGAGAATGAGGATGGACATGTTATAGTCAAAGACCGACACCTTCAGCATCGAAATGTTGTGCGCGTAGAGGACGCCCGAGACGCCGGCCAGCGCCGCCGAGATCGTGAAGGCCATCAGCTTGTACTTCGTCACATTGATGCCGTTCGACTCCGCCGCGATCCGATTATCGCGCGCCGCCATGATCGCGCGGCCGCTGCGCGAATTCACCAGATTCTGTACGATGAAGAGTGTGATCAGCAAAAGTACGATTCCGATGGGAAAGAACCAGCTTTTAATATCGCTGTAGAGGGCCGACGTTCCGGAGATGCCGAGCGCTCCCTTCAGGATCTGCTGCCCGTTCTCCGAAAGCTCCAGAGCAGACGAATCCGTGGCAACATGCAGCCCGTTCTCATCCACG
>JAJQCG010000158.1 GCA_021202815.1 Lachnospiraceae bacterium
AACATGTAAAAAAGAGCGGAATCTCGGGAGGTTTTGAGTTTCCGAGAACGCTCACAGAAGGAAAAGGAGGGACAAAATAATGGGGAAATGGAGCGTTGGCATCGCGGACGATAATGAGAGAATGGTGGAGATTCTCGGCAATATTCTGCGGGAGGACGAGGAACTGCAGGTCGTCGGTACTGCGCGCAACGGCGAGGAGGCCTGTCGCCTGATCAAGGAGAAGGAGCCGGATATCATGCTGCTCGATATCATTATGCCGAAGCTGGACGGCCTCTCCGTCATGGAGCGAGTCGCGCAGAATGCGGAATTCCGCAAAAAGCCGGACTTCATCGTCGTCTCCGCGATCGGACAGGAGCGCATCACGAAGGACGCCTTCCTGCTCGGCGCGAGCTATTATATTATGAAGCCCTTCGATCATGACATGGTGCTCAGCCGGGTTCGCAGTCTGAAGGGGGATCGCCACAGGGGAAAGCCGCAGCTGCGCCGGCCCGCGGCCGCGGAGACAAAGGCCGTCGACACCGGTCGTGATCTGGAGACAGATGTGACGAATATGATCCACGAGATCGGCGTCCCGGCGCATATCAAGGGGTATCAGTACCTGCGCGACGCGATCATGATGGCGGTCGAGGATATGAATATGCTGAACGCGGTCACAAAGATTCTCTATCCGACGATCGCGAAGAACCACCAGACGACGCCGAGCCGCGTCGAGCGGGCCATCCGCCACGCGATCGAGGTGGCCTGGAGCCGGGGAAAGATGGATACGATCGATGAGCTCTTTGGCTACACGGTCAGCATTGGCAAGGGAAAACCGACGAACTCCGAGTTCATCGCCCTGATTGCGGACCGGATTCGCCTGGATTACAAGAAGAGGGCATGAGCGTCCATTTTCAAAAATGCTTTCAAAGACCTCTCGGATGTGTTATGATGAATTCAAATAATGTTGGAGGTCGGTCATGAAAAAAATACTGTTTATCGCGTCGGAGTGCGTGCCGTTTATCAAGACCGGAGGGCTTGCGGACGTGATCGGATCCCTGCCGAAATATTTTGACAAGGGAAAATACGAGGTGCGTGTCATTATCCCGAATTATCGCTGTATCCCGCAGAAGTGGAAGGATGAGATGCAGTATGTCACGAACTTCTACATGGACATGGCCTGGCGAAGCCAGTATGTCGGCGTCATGGAGATGGATTACGAGGGAATTCACTATTATTTTATTGACAATGAATACTATTTCGCGGGCGAGAAACCCTATGGGTACATACACGAGGATATCGAGAAGTTTGCGTTCTTCTCGCGGGCGGCGCTGTCGATCCTGCCGGTGGTGGATTACCAGCCGGATATCGTGCACTGCCATGACTGGCAGACCGGTCTTGTGCCGGTTTATCTGAAGGACTGTTTCCACGACAGCGAATTTTACGCGAACATGAAATCGGTGATAACGATCCACAATCTGAAGTTCCAGGGCGTCTGGAATATTCCGACGGTGCAGGACGCGACTGGGCTCGACATGTCATATTTTACCTCGGACAAGCTCGAGGCTTACGGCGACGCGAACTACCTGAAGGGCGGCATCGTCTACGCGGATCTTGTCACGACGGTCAGCAGCACCTATGCGCAGGAGATCCAGACGCCGTTCTACGGCGAGCACCTGGACGGCCTGATGCGCGCGCGCTCGGCGGAGCTCAGCGGCATCGTCAACGGCCTGGACTATACGGAGTGGAATCCGGCAACCGACGCGAAGATTGCGGCGAATTATACGGCGGAAAATTTCCGCAAACAGAAATTCAAGAATAAGCTGGCGCTGCAGAAGGAGCTGGGCCTGCCGGAGGATAAGAAGACGCTGCTGCTCGGCATCGTCTCCCGACTGACGGATCAGAAGGGCTTCGACCTGATCGACTGCGTGATGGACGAGCTCTGCCAGGAGAATATTCAGATCGTCGTGCTCGGCACCGGCGAGGAGAAGTATGAAAATATGTTCCGCCATTTTGCCTGGAAATACGATGACAAGGTCGCTGCCTGCATTTATTATTCCGATGAGCTTTCGCACAAGATTTATGCGGGCTGCGACGCCTTTTTGATGCCCTCGCTCTTCGAGCCCTGCGGCCTGAGCCAGCTCATGAGCCTGCGCTACGGCACGCTGCCGATTGTGCGCGAGACCGGCGGCCTGAAGGATACGGTCGAGCCCTACAATGAATTCGAGGGAACCGGTACCGGATTTTCCTTCACGAATTACAACGCGCATGAGATGCTCGACACCGTTCGTTACGCGCTGAGCGTGTATTATGAGAAAAAGCGCAACTGGAATAAGATCGTCGACCGCGCGATGGCGGCGGATTTCTCCTGGAGCAATTCCTCGAAGCAGTACGAGGCATTGTATGAAAAGCTGGGATAGGGCTAAAAGTGCTCATTACGGGGCGGTGACTGCTTAACGAATAAAAACCTCCTTGTTTTCACATACTGGGATTGTACCAGCAAATGAAAACAAGGAGGTTTTTTCTATGTCACAGTTGTCAGAACTCGACGTCCAGAATCTTCGTCATATGATCGGCGGGACCCAGACCTGCGAGGCCAAGTACAGCGCCTACGCGGAGGCCGCGTCGGACAAAGAGGTCAAACAGTATTTTCAGCAGGCTGTCCAGTCCGCGAAGGAAAACCGGCAGCAGCTGATGGGATTTTTAAAGTAGGAGGGCGATGAAAATGATGGATGAAAAGACGATGGTCAGCGATGCGCTGACCGGTATCAACAGTGAGCTGAAAATGTACGCGGACTATATCGCGCAGAGCGAGGATCCGCAGCTCAAACAGACACTCAAGCAGATGAGGAACAAGACCGAGACCTCACAGGAGCAGCTCTACCAGATAGCCCGCGAGAAGTCCTATTATGTACCGGCCGCGAAGGCCAGCAAAGAGGACATCGAACACGTGAAATCGCTGTTCGGACCGGAATCCATGCTGTAAAAACACAATTCTCAGGGGCGAAGAGTTCTTCTCTCGCCCCTGGGCCATTTTGGAAATAGATGAATATGTTCGCATGCATGCACTTTTGAATATCGTTTCGTTTATTCACGGCTGTACGGCGGGGTCTGGCGATAGAAGTCTCGTATCCTGTCCATTCGGGCTGACATCCCCACCAGCATCGCATCCAGCACGCTCAGCGCGGCCATCGCCTCGACGACGACGGCCGCGCGCGGCGCGATGATCGGGTCGTGCCGTCCGCGGACGGAAACGCTGATCTCTTCACCGGAGCGGTTCACCGTTTGCTGCGTGGAGGAGATCGACGGGGTCGGCTTGAAAGCGGCGCGCAGCACAATGTCGCTGCCGTCGCTGATACCGCCGAGGATCCCGCCCGCGTGGTTGCTTTTCTTTACAATCTTTCCGTTTGTATCCAGACCGAAGGCGTCGTTATTTTCACTGCCGAGCGCTTTCGCCGCGGCGAAGCCGTCCCCGATCTCGAAGCCCTTCACCGCTCCGATCGAGCAGACGGCCTGTGCGAGCTTCGCGTTCAGCTTTTCAAAGCAGGGATCGCCTGTGCCCGCAGGCACGCCGCGGATCACGCACTCCACAACACCGCCGGAGGAGTCCTGCTTCGCGCGGCACTCGTCGAGATATTCCATGGCGGCCTGCGCCGCAACGGGGTCCGGCATGCTCACCGGATTCTGTCCCGTCTCCGCCAGGTCAAATCTCTTATAGTCGATCTCTACCGGTCCTATGGACTTTACATAGGCGGAAACCGTCACGCCGAGCTCGGTAAGAGCTTTCGCCGCGACCGCGCCCGCCGCGACGCGCCCGATCGTCTCGCGCCCGGAGGAGCGCCCGCCGCCCCGGTAGTCCCGAAAGCCGTACTTGCAGTCGTAGGTGTAATCCGCGTGCCCCGGCCTGTAGTACGAGGCAATCTCGCTGTAATCCCTGGAGCGCTGCGAGGTATTCCGCACCAGCAGGGAGATCGGCGTGCCGGTCGTTCTCCCCTCGAAGACGCCGGAGAGGATCTCGACCGTGTCGTCCTCCTTGCGCGGCGTCGCGAAGCGCGACTGTCCGGGCTTCCTTCTGTTTAAATAGGCCTGAATGTCCGCCTCCGTGAGCGGCAGCCCCGCCGGGCAGCCGTCGACGACGGCCCCGATGCCGTTTCCGTGGGACTCGCCCCAGGTGCTGACCCGGAATATCGTGCCAAATGTTGAACCAGCCATGTCTGAAACTCCTGTTCTTCTAAAGTGACGTCGTGGTGACAGCAGATAATACAATACGAGGTGAATGGTTATTGCTAATCATTCACCTCGTCAGATTTTCAGATTCTACAGGAACAATCCCTTAGTCCATATGTGAGCCGCCGTTGATATCGATCTCTTCGCCGGTGATATAGGACGCTTCCCTGGAAGCAAGGAATACGATGGCGTTTGCCACTTCCTGCGTCTCGCCGGGGCGTCCCATCGGGATTCCGTCGATGACCTTGTCCGCGTCTTCCTTTGCCATGGATTTCCAGATATCCGTGTTGATCAGTCCCGGGCACACGCAGTTGGTGGTAATCCCGTACTGGGAAATCTCTCTGGCCAGATTCTTGGAGAAGCCCAGCACCGCGGCCTTCGATGCCGAATAATGTGCGCCTCCGAATACACCGCCTCCGCGCTTGCCGGAGACAGAGCTGAGGCTCACGATTCTGCCGTAATTCTGCTTTTTCATGACTTCGCACACAGCCTGCGTGATCAGGAACAGGCCGAACATATTGACGTTGAAAATCCGTTTCATGTCGTCCAGCGTCATATCAGCCACGGTAACCTTCTGGGATACCCCGGCATTGTTGATCAGTACGTCGATGCGGCCGAACTTATCTACGACTTCCTTCACAAGCGCATCCACGGATTCCTTCTCCGTGATATTTCCGGCGATGCCATATGCCTTGTAACCGAGCTCTTCCATCTCTTTTACATTGGCGTCAAGCCCTGCCTGGTTGATGTCCGTGATCACGACCTGAGCGCCCTGCTTTCCGAACGTATGGGCGATCGTGCGTCCGATCCCCTTGGGAGAACCTGCTCCTGTGATCAATACTACCTGTCCGTCAAAATCCAACATTTTTTCTTCCTCCATTTTCATTTTTAATTATAGTGAATACCGTCCTCAGAGACAGTGTCACATAACTGCCAGATTTATTTAAAACAGCCTGATTATCCGCATCATTAACAGTATAGCCACAGATTTGGAATCCGTCAATCATCATTTTCGCGTCTGAACGTTTATTCTTTAGCCGGTTTATTTGACAGAATTGATTTTATTTCGGAAAGAAGATGTTATACTGAATCTGTCCGAAAGGATTCGATACAAAAGAGTGTACGGGACAGAAAGGATTACAGGCGATGGATGAGGAAAAGGCAATGCAAAGCGGACAGAGGCAGGAGGTCTCTCTGAGCATTCAGACGCTGGCAGAGATGGTACAGGCTCAGACGGAGAAGGTGATCGTGGGAAAATCTAGGCTCATCCGCCTGCTTATTATGTCGGTGCTGGCGGGCGGACATGTCCTGCTGGACGATTATCCCGGCGTGGGCAAGACGACGCTGGTTCGGACCATATCTATCGCGCTGGGCTGTCAGATGCGGCGGGTGCAGTTCGTACCCGACCTGCTGCCAAGCGATATCACCGGCATGCGTATTTTTAACCAGAAGACTGGTGAGTTTGAACTGCGGCACGGGCCGGTGATGACCAATCTGCTTCTGGCTGACGAGATTAACCGGGCGATTCCCCGTACACAGGCGGCCTTGTTGGAGGCCATGGAGGAGCATCAGGTTTCCATAGATGGAGAATGTTACCCCCCTGCCGGAGCCTTTCGTCGTGCTGGCCACCCAGAATCCGGTGGAAATGGAGAGCACCTTCCGTCTGCCGGCGGCGCAGATGGATCGTTTCCTGGTGCGTCTGACGGTGGGCTATCCGGACGGCGAGGAGGAGCGTCAGATGCTGAGCCGGGCGGGAAATCACATTCCTTATGAACAGGTAGAGCCGGTGGTGGGGCCGGAGGAGCTGCTTGCCGCCCGCAAGCAGGCTGAGCAGGTGTATGTTTCCGATCAGACGGCGGACTATGTGATCCGGCTGACGCAGGCTACGCGCAGCCATCCGCAGCTTTCCATGGGGGCCAGTCCGCGGGCGAGCCTGGGGCTTTATCGGGCGTCCCGGGTCTGGGCGGCCATGGAAGGACGGGATTTTGTTACGCCGGACGATGTGAAGGAGCTGGCTCATCCGGTACTGGAGCATCGGCTTGTGGTCGGCGGCGAGGCCCGTTTTTCCGGTGTCACTGCAGCCTCGGTTTTAGATGAAATTCTGGATGGAATCAAGGCTACGCCGGAGCCGTCCCGGGTGCTGCAATGAGGCGCGGCAACTGGGTTTATCATCGCTCCAGCATGTTCACCTCACTGCCGGCATTGGCGCTGGCTCTCTTCCTGAGTGCTGTGTGTATGCTGATGGGGTTCGGAGGAGCTGCCGGAATGCTGATGCTGGTATTCCTGCTGGGAGCCTGTGCCCGGCTCTGGGGAGCGCTGGCGCTGAGAAGGCTGTCTCTGACTGTGAACAGTCGGCAGACGGGAGTTTTTCCCGGACAGACGCTGACATTTGATCTGCGGATTCACAATGATAAGCTGCTTCCCCTGGCGTGGATGGAGCTGTCCTTTCCGCTGTCGCCCGATCTGTGCATGACGCCGGAGGAGACCCGGTCGCCGGACGACTGAGAACAGGCGGCCCTGAAGGCGCAGGGTTACTCTGTCCGGCTGCTGGGGGAGAAGAAGCTTCCCTTCTGTCTCTGGTATGAGACGCTGGAAGTGAGCTCTGTCTGGACTGCGCGCCGTCGGGGAATATACAGCATTTCCGGCTGGCGGCTGCGTACGGGGGACGGCTTTGGCATGTCTCAGGTGGAGCAGGAGGTCAATCCTGATGATGTGCGGCAGTTTGCGGTCTACCCCGCGCTCACGTCGGTGACGGTTGAGCCCTTTCTGCGCAATCTGTGGAATGCCGACACGGGCGCGCGGGGAGTGATGGAAGATGTCACGGTGATTCGATCCACGCGGGACTATCAGCCGGGGGATCAGGTTCGCCATATCAACTGGCGCCTGACGGCAAGGTGCCAGCCTCTGTCCGTCAATGTTTACGAGGACGTTTTGCCCCGTAGCGTCCATTTTCTGCTGGACGGGGAAAGCTTCGGCGGACTGGCGCCTCACTGGGAGGAGATGGAGGAGACATTGTCGGTCCTTGCGTCTGTGCTGGTGGGCTTGTCTGAGGTTCAGGTAGCCTGTGGACTGAGCGTCTGCAGGGGCGCGGCCCCGGCAATGCATCGCGGCATCGGAGAGGATATTTTTCCGCTGCTGCGGATGCTGGCGGCCTGGAAGCCGGCTCCGCCTCTGAAAGAAGGGGAAAGCAGCCGGATTCTGCGTCGGACAGCTGCGTTTGACAGACATGCGCTGCTGGAGGAGGCCGGACGCGTGGGAAGGTTTTATTATATTGCCTACAGCAGCGAAATGCTGGAGCAGCAGCCGGTACTGAGAAGTCTGGATTCCTCCTGCATGACATTACTGACGTGGCAGGAAGAGCGGAACTTTGGGGACTATGAGGTGGTCTGCCTGCGTTCTCTTCGGAAGGGAGAAGAGTCATGAAGAGACAAAATACTGTGACGACGGTGACCATCCTGATCTCCGCCGGGGCAATCGCTGCCACGCTGCTGTTGTTTATGACCCTGGGAAACCGGACTTTCCGGCTGTGGTATCCTCTGCTGTGGCTGTGCTATGGTCCCATGCTTTATGGAGCGGACTGTCTTTTTCTGCGTCAGGAACGATCCGCGCAGGATCTGGCGCTTCTCAATGGCGCAGCCGGTGTGGCGTTGCTTATTGTCTTTATGCTGGCGGACGGCTGGAGGGGAGTGTGGATACTGATCACCACCGGAACGGGCTGCATAGTTCTGTCTGCCCAGGCTGCCACGCTCTGCACCCGGCCTGTCAGGCTGTCCTCCGTCCTTCAGCTGCTGGATGTCGGGCTGGCGCTTCTGGCGGTGTCTTCCGCCTATCTGGGTGCGCTCGGTATGTCCATGGTATGGGCGCTTCCCTCTGCGATCGGATGCGTCGCGGCGATTCTGGGAATGCGGGCCGTTCAGGCAGGAGGCCGCCGGGCCCCCCCCCCCCGGGGATGGGGACTGTTGACAGCCCTGTTGACGCTTATCACCGGCGGAGTCTGGCTGGGAGTCCGTATGTTTTCCCGGGGAGCCGGAAAAGGGCTGCTGTTTTTCTGGAACGCGTTAAAGACTGCCGGAATCGCTGCCTATGAGGGCGTCTACCGGTTTGTGGAATGGTTCACATCGCTCCTGCCCGGGCTGGATTATAGTGTACTTGAGGCCGAGCAGGAGATGGAAGCGCTGAATGCGGCTTCGACGGAGTATGCGGAAATGACGGTTCCCCGTTTCGTGTATGTTCTGCCTGTGCTGCTGGTATTAGTCGCCCTGGTAATTTTGCTGCGCTATGCCCGAAGGTTCCGCATGCGGGGAGAAAGGATAAAGCTGCAATCTCCTGAGAAGCCTGTGCGCAGGCGTATCTCTCTGTGGAATGCTCTGAAAAGAAGGCTTGGCCGACTGGCGGAAGGACTTCGGCTTCGGCTGTATCTGTGCCGTGAGCGGGACACGGTTCTGGGCGTTTTCTATGCTCTGCTTCGGCACGCCTATGGCCGCTCTTGGAGGGACGGAGCAGGGGAGAGCCCTCGTGAGTTCCTGACCGGACTGGCCGGAAAGGCTGAGGAGGACGAGGCGCTTTACGCTGCCCTGATCGATCTGATCCCGATGGTAGAGCGGGCGTTGTATGCCTCCTGTGCAGAAAAAGAGAATTATCCGGAAGCAGCGCTGCTGCGCAGCCGGAAAACAGGCAGGGTGCTCTTCTCATAAAGGAAAGGACGTGTTATACTGAACCTGTCCGGCCGGGGCATCCCGGCATTTTATCGGACCAGGAGGAGTATGATGGGTGAAATCATCGAAAAATTCATCAGCGGCTTCTGCCGCAGCGGCAATTGCACAAAGACCGTCTGTTGCGAGTACGAAAGGCAGTCGGACGGAAGACTGGTACTCAAGGAGTCGGACTGCGACTTTGAGGGCTGCCCGAACAGCGCCTCCTGCCTGATCCGGAAAGAGGCGCTTGTACCATAAAATTTTCGGAATTTGTGCAAAGCGCCACGCTTTACTTGACGAAATCCCACAAGATAGAATATACTGAAAAAACAGTTGACAAAACCGAACACCGGCGTCGGTTCTTAGCGAATCCGAGTTGCTGAACGAATGGTGAATCGGCGCACGTCAATAAAGCAGCCTTGCAGGTGGGGTATGGTATTTTAAACCATCGGGAGGCGCCGGCACTTAGCGAGCCCGAGCCGTAAGGCGACGGGGGAGCTTAGTGTCCGCTGCGTCCGACCGCTGAGCGAGAGCGGGTTCAAAATACCATACCCCACCCGTGAGGCGGAAATTGTGAGATAAGCGATGCACGAATACAGACTGATCACCCGCGACGGCCACGCCAAACGCGGAGAATTCCATACCGTACATGGCGTGATTGAGACGCCCGTGTTCATGAACGTAGGCACAGTCGCCGCGATCAAGGGCGCGGTGTCTACCGAAGACCTGGAGACGATCGGCACACAGGTGGAGCTGTCGAACACCTATCACCTGCACGTGAGGCCGGGCGACGAGGTCGTGAAGAAGCTGGGCGGCCTGCACAGATTCATGTCATGGAACAGGCCGATTCTGACCGATTCCGGTGGCTTTCAGGTATTTTCCCTCGCAAACTTGAGACAGATCAAAGAGGAAGGCGTCTATTTCCACTCCCACATCGACGGTCGAAAGATTTTCATGGGGCCGGAGCAGAGCATGCAGATCCAGTCGAACCTGGCCTCGACGATTGCGATGGCCTTCGACGAGTGCCCGTCGAGCCGGGCCGAGCGGGACTATGTGCAGCGCTCGGTGGACCGGACCTATCGCTGGCTCTGCCGCTGCAAGGAGGAGATGGTGCGGCTGAACAGCCTGCCGGATACAATCAATAAAGAACAGCTGCTGTTTGGTATCAACCAGGGCGCGGTCTTCGAGGATATTCGCGTTGAGCATGCGCAGCGCATCGCCGAGCTCGATCTGCCGGGCTACGCGATCGGCGGGCTGGCGGTCGGAGAGAGCCACGAGGAGATGTACGCGATCATCGAGGCAGTTGCGCCGCAGCTGCCGGTGGATAAGCCGCTCTATCTGATGGGCGTCGGAACGCCCGCGAACATCCTGGAGGCGGTGGACCGCGGCGTTGATTTCTTCGACTGCGTCTACCCGAGCCGGAACGGGCGGCATGGGCATGTCTACACGAACTACGGCAAGCTGAATCTCTACAACGCGCAGTACGAGCTGGACGATCGTCCGATCGAGGAGGGCTGCGGCTGTCCCGCGTGTCGGCGCTATTCGCGGGCCTATATCCGCCATCTTCTGAAGGCGAAGGAGATGCTCGGAATGCGGCTGTGCGTGCTGCACAACCTCTATTTCTATAATCACATGATGGAGGAGATACGCGCCGCGATCGAGGAAGGGCGCTATCAGGAGTATAAAAAGCAGAAGCTGGACGGAATGCGCCAGGCATCGTAGAAAAACACGAGGAGGAAATGAAAAATGCACATCGGTATTTTGAAGGATATCAAGAAGGGAGAGAACCGCGTGATCGCGACCCCCGCGGAGATCGCGACGCTGAAAGCGGACGGCTGCCTGGTCAGCGTGCAGAAGGGCGCCGGAGAGAAGGCCGGATTTGCGGATGAGGCCTATGCAGAGGCGGGCGCGGTGCTCGTTGACACGGCGGAAGAGATTTACGGAAACTGCGACATGGTCGCGAAGGTGAAGGAGTTTGAGACGTCGGAGTATGATCTCCTGCGGGAGGGACAGATCGTCTTCACCTGCATTCACCCGGCGGCGCATCCGGAGGAGGTGCAGGCGCTGCTCGACAAAAAGGTCATCGCCTTCACTGCGGAGGACTCTCACCGCTACGGCTCGCCGAACTACGAGGCGGCGGGCAAGCAGGGCGCACTCTTTGGTCTTGAGTCGATGCTGACGATCAACGGCGGCAAAGGAAAATTTGTCAGCGGTCTGGGCGGCGCCCCGGGCATGAATGTGCTGATTCTCGGCGGCGGCACGGTCGGACAGGCCGCGCTCTCGGTGCTGCACGCGCTCGGCGCCTGGTGCACGGTGGCGGATATCAATATCGGAATCTTAAGGACTTTAAGCCGTCAGTATCAGGAGCAGGTCAACACGATGATTTCCACGAAGGAGAATATCAAAAAGATCCTTCCCCAGACCGACATGGTGCTGAACTGCGTCAAGTGGCCGAAGGGCTGCAAGGATTATCTGATCGACCGTTCCATGCTGAAGCTCATGGAAAAAGGCTCCGTTATCGTCGACATCAGCAATGATGACCAGGGAGCAATCGAGTCCTTCCACGAGACGACGCACGAGAATCCGCGCTATATTGAAGAAGGAATCGTGCATTACTGCGTGAGCAATATTCCGGGAGCGATCGCGAATTCGACCTCGATCGCCTACGCCGCGTCCGTGCTGCCGCATTTCCGCAGCATCGCGAAGAACGGCGTGGCGGAGGCCTGCGCGCGCGACGGTTTCCTGCGCAGAAGCCTGACGGCCTATAAGGGCTATCTGACGCACGAGGAGACCAGCGCGCTGCAGAACCGCCCGTGGATCCGTCCGGAGGAGATTCTCGGCATCGCGGACCGGGCGCTCGACCCCGCGCCGCCGGCGACCGTGACCCGTTCGGAGAACCTGATCCATTTACAGTAAACGGCTTTCTGCCGCGTGGCGGGTCAGCTGACAGACGGAGCGCGGGAACTTCGCGCAAAAGAGGGAGCATATAAAAATCGATTGCTACGCTCTTCGAGCAGCTACCGCATAAGTTCGGCTACGAAAATCAAAGATTTTCTGCCTCACTTATCTCGCAATCGCCGCCTGCATTCGCAATCCGCGCTATCGCGCTACTTGCTCATACAGGCTAGCCCGTCCGATGTCTGTGTGTCCTTGCATGCAAGCATGCAGTCCACGCAGCCGCCGTCCGGGACTTTTATAGTAAATACAAAGGAGGATATGTAACTTATGGAAGAACTGGCAAGCATGGGGTTTATCTCGATCATCCCGGCGCTCATCGCCATTATCCTGTCGTTTGCGATTCGTAATACGATCATCTCGCTGGCGGTGGCCTGTATCGTCGGAACGATTCTGGCGGGGCAGGGCGTCTTCGGATTTTCGACCCTTTTGAAGGAGAGCCTTGGTACGACGAGCTTCTCCTGGGTCATGCTGCTGAACACGCTGATCGCGATCATTGTCGCCTATTTTCAGAAGACCGGCGCGATCCAGAGCTTTTCGCAGATGATTCACGATAAGAATCTGGGGCGCAGGGGCACGCAGCTCATGGCCTGGGTGCTCGGCATGTTCGTGTATTTCAGTGACTCGTTCAGCCCGCTTTTTGTCGGCTCAACGATGAGAAGCATCACGGACAAGGCGAAGATTTCGCGTGAAAAGCTGGCCTACATTGCGGACTCGACCTCCGCGCCGGTCAGCGTGCTCGTCCCGATCACCGGCTGGGCGGCGTACTTAAGCGGCCTCGCGGTCGGCATCGGCTGCATCGCCACGACGGAGGACGGCTCCGCGCTTTTCCTGAAGGCGCTCCCCTACAACTTTTACGCGATTCTCGCTGTTATCATGGTCGGCCTCATCGGCTCCGGCATCGTGAAGGATTTTGGACCGATGAAGAAAGCGGAGAAGCGTGCCATGGAGGAAGGCAAGGTGCTCCGTGACGGCGCGATACCGCTGATCGGCAAGGAACTGACGGAGATGCAGCCTTACGAGGGTCTGAAGCCGCGGATTTTCCTCAACTTCATTCTCCCGGTGCTGATGATTATCTCGATCGCTTTGGGCACCTACATCACGCTCGGTTCGGCGAAGACGATGGAAGCCTTCCTCTTTGCCGTGATCTTTATGACGATCAGCATGGTGCTCCAGGGAATCCCCTTCCAGGAGGTTATGAACACCTTTACGGACGGCATCAAGGGCGCTGTCCCGGCGGTTACGCTGCTGGCGCTGGCCTACTCGATCAACTCGCTCTCGAGCACGATGGGAACCGCGAACTACATCGTTTCCCTGAGTCAGGATTTCCTGACCCCGGCGCTGCTCCCGGCGATCATCTTTCTCATCTCCGCGATCATGGCTTTCGCGACCGGCTCCTCCTGGGGCACCTTCGCGATCTGCATGCCGATCGCGCTCCCGCTGGCTTTCGCCTTCACCGGCAATACACTGACGCCGCTGGTGTACGCGAGCTTCGCGGCTGTGGCGGGCGGCGGCGTCTTCGGCGACCACTGCTCGCCGCTCTCGGATACGACGGTGCTCTCATCGACCGGCTCGGCCTGCGACCACATTGACCATGTGCAGACGCAGCTGCCCTACGCGCTGTGCTGCGGCACGCTGGCGACGGTGCTGTATCTGATTATTGGGTTTGTGGTTATCTGAAAAATTTATACTTGCCCTGCGCGGAAATATTGTGTAGAATACTCTTTAGGTTATTTTTCAGGAGGAAATTTTTATGGTACTGACATCGACAAGTTCTTCTACATTCACGCTGATCATCTGGATCGTCGTGATGATCGCGTTTATGTACTTCCTGGTCATGAGACCGCAGAGAAAGGAGCAGAAGCGGGTTTCCGCGATGCTCTCCGCGATGGAGGTCGGCGACGTGGTCGTGACGACCAGCGGATTTTACGGGGTACTGATTGACATCACGGATGAGGACGTGATTGTGGAGTTCGGCAGCAACCGCAACTGCCGCATTCCGATGAAGAAGTCGGCAATCGCGGAAGTGGAAAAACAGGATTAAGCGAAGCGAGGATGCAGACGAGGGCGGGAGACTTCTTCCGCCCTTCTGTGTATGTGGAAGGAGACAGAATATGGATTACAGGATCGGGGTGATTCCCGGGGACGGCATCGGTCCGGAGATCGTGCGCGAGGCGCGTAAGACGCTGGACGCCGTCTGCGCGAAGTACGGCCATCATTTTACGTATACGGAGCTGCTGCTCGGCGGCGCGTCGATCGACGTGCACGGCGTGCCGCTGACGGAAGGTACGATTGAGACCGCGAAGGGCTGCGATGCGGTGCTGATGGGTTCGATCGGCGGGGACGCGAAGACCTCCCCCTGGTATCAGCTGCCGCCGGACAAAAGGCCGGAGGCGGGGCTGCTCGGCATCCGCAAGGCGCTGAATCTTTTTGCAAATCTGCGCCCTGCGTATCTTTATGACGAGCTGCGCGCGGCCTGCCCGCTGCGGGACGACATCAGCGCCGCGGGCTTTGATATGCTGATCATGCGTGAGCTGACAGGCGGCCTGTATTTCGGCGCGCGGAGGACGGAAGAGGTGGACGGCGTCCGCGTGGCGACCGACACGCTGAGCTACAGCGAGACCGAGATCTGCCGCATTGCGAAGCGCGCTTTTGATATTGCGATGAAGCGCAGGAAGAAGGTCTGCAGCGTCGACAAGGCGAACGTACTCGACTCCTCCAGACTGTGGAGACAGGTTGTGGAGGAAGTCGCGAAGGAGTATCCGGAGGTTGCGCTTTCTCATATGTACGTCGACAATTGCGCGATGCAGCTCGTCATGAATCCGGCACAGTTCGACGTGATTCTGACGGAAAATATGTTCGGCGATATTCTCTCCGACGAGGCCTCGATGGTGACGGGCTCGATCGGTATGCTTTCCAGCGCCAGCCTCAATGAGACGAAATTCGGGCTTTACGAGCCGAGCCACGGTTCCGCGCCGGACATCGCGGGGCAGGATAAGGCGAACCCGATCGCGACGATTCTCTCGGCGGCGATGCTGCTGCGCTATTCGCTCGATCTCGACGAGGAGGCGGACGCGGTCGAGGCCGCGGTGCGTCAGGGTCTGAAGGAAGGCTACCGTACCGGGGATATTATGTCGGAGGGCTGCACGCAGGTCGGCACCTGTGAGATGGGCGATCTGATCGCAGCCAGAGTATAAGGAATACAGGAGGGATAGATTTTGAAGAGTGACGCAGTAAAAAAAGGTATGCAGCAGGCGCCGCACCGCTCCCTGTTCAATGCGCTCGGTTTCACCGAGGAGGAGATGGAGCGGCCGCTGGTCGGTATCGTGAGCTCGTACAATGAGATTGTGCCGGGTCATATGAATCTGGACAAGATCACGCAGGCGGTGAAGCAGGGCGTCGCGCTCGCGGGCGGCGTGCCGGTCATGTTCCCGGCGATCGCGGTCTGCGACGGCATCGCGATGGGCCATGTCGGCATGAAATACTCGCTGGTGACGCGGGATCTGATCGCGGACTCCACCGAGGCGATGGCACTCGCGCATCAGTTCGACGCGCTTGTCATGATCCCGAATTGTGATAAGAATGTGCCGGGGCTTCTGATGGCGGCGGCGCGCGTCAATGTGCCGACGATCTTCGTCAGCGGCGGTCCGATGATGGCGGGCCATGTGGGAGGCTGCAAGAGAAGTCTCTCCAGCATGTTTGAGGCGGTCGGCTCCTATACGGCGGGCACGATGACGGAGGAAGAGGTGCGCGAGTATGAAGAGAAGGTCTGTCCGACCTGCGGATCCTGCTCCGGCATGTACACGGCCAACAGCATGAACTGCCTGACCGAGGTGCTCGGCATGGGCCTGCGCGGAAACGGGACGATTCCGGCGGTCTACTCCGACCGCATTCGCCTGGCAAAGCACGCCGGTATGCAGGTCATGGAGCTTCTGAAGAAAAATATCCGTCCGCGCGATATCATTACAGAGGAAGCGATCCTGAACGCGCTGACCGTGGACATGGCGCTCGGCTGCTCGACGAACAGCATGCTGCATCTCCCGGCGATCGCACACGAGATCGGCTTCGATTTTGATATTTCCTTTGCAAATCCGATCAGCGAGCGGACGCCGAATCTCTGTCACCTCGCCCCGGCAGGCCCGACCTATATGGAGGATCTCAACGAGGCGGGCGGCGTCTACGCGGTCATGAAGGAACTGGCCGATGTCGGACTTCTGCATACGGACTGCATGACTGTCACCGGAAAGACGGTCGGGGAAAATATAGCGGACGCGGAGAATAAGAACCCGGAGGTCATCCGTCCGATCGACCATCCTTACAGTAAGACCGGCGGCCTCGCGGTGCTCAAGGGTAATCTTGCTCCGGACGGCAGCGTCGTGAAGCGCTCGGCGGTGGCGGAAGAAATGCTGGTCCACGAGGGTCCGGCCCGCGTCTTCAACTGCGAGGAGGACGCGATTGACGCGATCAAGGGCGGAAAGATTGTCGCGGGAGACGTGGTCGTCATCCGCTACGAGGGCCCGAAGGGCGGCCCCGGCATGCGCGAGATGCTGAATCCGACCTCGGCGATCGCCGGTATGGGTCTGGGTTCCACAGTGGCGCTGATTACGGACGGACGTTTCAGCGGTGCGAGCCGCGGCGCCTCGATCGGCCATGTATCCCCGGAAGCGGCGGTGGGCGGCCCGATCGCGCTCGTCGAGGAGGGGGATATCATCGAGATCGATATCCCGAATCTTTCGCTGAACGTGCGGGTGTCCGATGAGGAGCTCGCGGCGCGGCGTGCGAAGCGGCAGCCGAGAGAGCCGAAGGTGACGAGCGGGTATCTGAAGCGTTACGCGGCCATGGTGACCTCGGGCAACCGCGGAGCGATTCTCGAGATCCCGAAGGCGTAGGACAATACACAAGAGGAGTGATGCTATTATGATGATGACGGGAGCGGAGATCGTGATCGCCTGCCTCAAGGAGCAGGGCGTGGACACCGTGTTCGGCTATCCGGGCGGCACGATCCTGAACATTTACGATGCACTTTATAAACATCCGGAGATCCGGCATATCCTGACCTCTCATGAGCAGGGGGCCTCCCACGCGGCGGACGGCTATGCGCGGGCGAGCGGCAGGGTTGGCGTGTGCCTGGCGACCTCCGGTCCGGGCGCGGCGAACCTGGTGACGGGTATCGCCACGGCTTACATGGATTCTGTGCCGCTTGTGGCGATCACCTGCAATGTGGGAACGTCTCTTCTGGGAAAGGACAGCTTTCAGGAGGTGGACATTGCCGGCGTTACGATGCCGATCACAAAGCACAATTTTATCGTAAAAGATGTAAAAGAACTGGCGCGGACGATCCGCCGTGCGTTCCGCATCGCCCAGTCGGGGCGCAAGGGGCCGGTGCTTGTGGACATCACAAAGGATGTGACGGCAAATGAGACGGAGTATGTCCCGGAGGTGCCGGATATTCTGCTGCGCGACACGGCGCTGATCTCGGACGAGGCGCTGGAGGAGGCGGTATCCCTGATCAAAGGATCGAAAAAGCCGATGATCTTCGTGGGCGGCGGCGCGGCGGCCTCGGAGGCGAGCGAGGCGCTGCTGGAATTCGCGGAGAAAGTGGACGCGCCGGTCTGCGACACGCTGATGGGCAAGGGCGCCTTCCCGGGCACGCATCCCCTGTACGCCGGTATGCTCGGCATGCACGGCACGAAGTATGCGAACCGCGGCGTTGTCGGCTGCGATCTGCTGATCACGGTCGGCTCGCGCTTTAGCGACCGCATTTTCGGAAACGCGGAAAAATTTGCGGAGCACGCAAAGGTACTGCAGATCGACATTGATCTGGCGGAGATCAATAAAAACATCATGACGAACGTCAGCCTCATCGGCGACGCGCGGGAGGTGCTGCACAGGCTGAACCCGATGCTGGAGCAGGAGGATCATAAGGACTGGAAAGAGCACATGGAGGAGCTGAAGGCCAGCTTCCCGATGAAGTATGACGAGAGTCGGCTGACCGGTCCCTATATTATCGAGGAGATCTACCGCGTCACGAAGGGCGACGCGATCATCTGCACGGAGGTCGGGCAGCATCAGATGTGGGCGGCACAGTACTATAAGTATAAAAAGCCGCATCAGCTCATCACCTCGGGCGGACTTGGGACGATGGGCTACGGACTTGGCGCGTCGATGGGCGCGAAGCTCGCGAGGCCGGACAAGACGGTCATCAACGTGGCCGGGGACGGCTGCCTGCGCATGAATATGAATGAGCTCGCGACCGCGTCCCGTTACAATATTCCGGTCGTGGAGGTCGTCATCAATAACCACGTGCTCGGCATGGTGCGCCAGTGGCAGACGCTCTTTTATGATCATCGCTACGCGGCGACCACGCTGGAGGACAAGGTTGATTTCGTCAAGGTGGCGGAGGCGCTCGGCTGCCGCGGCATGCGCGTGACGAAGAAGGAAGAGTTCGCCCCGGCGCTCGAGGAGGCGATCGCCTGCGGCTCTCCGGTGCTGATCGACTGCATCATTGACAGCGACGACAAAGTATTTCCGATGGTTCCGGCGGGAGCGCCGATCGCGGAGAGCTTTGATCAGGACGACCTACAATAGGAGGAAACACGCTATGTATCAGTATCACTGCCTGAATCCGATCGCGGAGGTAGGACTGGAGAAATTTGACGGAAATTATGCGAGGACGGAGAAGATCGCGGAGGCGGATGCGGTGCTGGTGCGCAGCGCGGCCATGCACGACATGGAGCTGCCGGGGCAACTCTGTGCGATCGGACGCGCGGGTGCCGGTGTCAACAATATTCCCCTCGACAAATGCGCGGAGCGAGGCATCCCGGTCTTCAACACACCGGGCGCCAACGCCAATGGCGTGAAGGAGCTGGTGATCGCCGGAATGCTGCTGGCTGCCAGGGATATCGTGGGTGGCATGTACTGGGTGCGTTCCGAGCGGCAGAATGAGGCGCTCGAACAGCTCGCGGAGAAGGAGAAAAAAAAGATTCGCCGGGACGGAGCTGCAGGGCAAGAAGCTCGGCGTCATCGGCCTGGGTGCGATCGGCATTCTCGTGGCGAATGCGGCGGAGGCGCTCGGCATGGACGTCTACGGCTATGATCCTTTTATCGCGGTGGACGCAGCCTGGAAGCTCTCCCGTTCCGTCACACACATCAAGGACGTGGATGAGATCTATCAGAATTGCGATTACATCACGATCCATGTGCCGCTGATGGACAGCACGCGCGGCATGATCGGTGCGGAGGCGCTCGCGATGATGAAGCCGACGGCGGTGGTGCTGAACCTCGCGCGCGGCCCTCTGGTGGATGAGAAGGCCATGGTGGAGGCGCTGCGGACGAACCGTATCCGCAAATACGTGGTCGACTTCCCGACGCCGGACATCGCTTCCCTGAAGAATGCGATTGTCATCCCGCATCTGGGAGCTTCCACGGAGGAGTCCGAGGACAACTGCGCGGTCATGGCGGTGCGGGAACTGCGCGATTACCTGGAAAATGGAAATATTCACAATTCGGTCAACTTCCCGAACTGCGATATGGGCGTCTGCCGCGGGGCGATGCGCGTGACGGTCATCCACCGGAATATCCCGAATATGCTGACCAAATTTACGGCGGCCTTCGGCGATCTGGGCATCAATATCGAGCGCATGGCCAATGAGACGCGGGGCGACTACGGTTACATGATGATGGATCTGTCCCATGTGGCCGGACAGGAGGAGATCGAGAAGATACGGGGCATCGAGGGCGTGCTGCGGGTGCGCGCGCTGTCCGGCAGATAAACGAGAGTAATATTTGATGGAAAGGCACTTCCGACGGATTTTTTCATAAAATGTAGTAAATCCGCGCTGAGGTGTCTTTTTTTTGAGAACTTTTCCGAAACCGCTTACGGCAGAGGAGGAAACATATTATCTGGGGAGGCTGCGGGAGGGCGACGAAAAGGCACGTCAGGTTCTGATCGAGTACAATCTGCGGCTCGTGGCGCACGTCGTGAAGAAATACCATTCCGCCGACGAGGACATGGAGGAGCTGATCTCGATCGGGACGATCGGGCTGATCAAGGCGGTCGATACCTTTGACCCGGAGCGGGCCGGAAAGCTGGCCACCTACGCCGCCCGCTGCGTGGAGAATGAGGTGCTGATGTACCTCCGCACCCGAAAAAAGCATCTGCGCGAGGCCTCGTACTACGAGCCGATCGGCACGGACAAAGAGGGGAACGAGATCCGCCTCCTGGAGGTGCTCGAGAGCGGAGAGCCGGAGGCTCTCGAGCAGATCGGCCTGAAGGACGACACGGTGAAGGTTTACCGCCTGCTGGAGAGTGTGCTCCCCGAGCGGGAACGCCAGGTGCTGATCATGCGCTACGGCCTCTACCGCGGTCGCGAGTACACGCAGCGGGAAATCGCGGAGCGCATGGGCATCTCGCGCTCCTACATCAGCCGCATCGAAAAAAATGCGCCGCAACACCTGCGCGAGTACTTTCCCCGACGACCGCGCGGGGTGACGGCGAGACCCTGGGATACCCTGGCAGAGAGAAGCATGGGAGGCGGCTTCGCTGGATTTTCATCATCTGCGAGCGAGAAACAGATGAGCCTCAGGGGCAAGTCGTGGCACAGCCTGCCGCCCGATAAGTCCTTCCGATTCCCAGATGGCGATTTTAACAGGAACTACACATACGGCCTCGCGACCTTTCGAATGACGGGTTCAAAACAGATTAAAAAGAAGTGTTTTGAACCCGTCTTTGGTCGCTTCCAGCCGTATGCAGTTCCTG
>JAJQCG010000177.1 GCA_021202815.1 Lachnospiraceae bacterium
TATCAGGTCCGTTATAAGGGGAAAAATATGAACTATCTGGCGCCCTGCGGCATTGTCGCGCCGGAGTATTATGACGCGCAGGGAACGCGCTGGCTGCGGAGCTTCTTTGTCGGTATGCTGACCACGTTGGGCCTGGCGCATGTCGGCGTCCCGCGGATCCGTGAGGACGGCGAGGAGCTCGGCCTGCATGGGAGGATTGGCAACACGCCGGCGGAGCAGGTCAGTTTTCGGCGCGGCCTGAACGGGGGAGTACCGACGATCAAGCTGGAGGGGACGATGCGCGAGGCGCGCCTGTTCGGCGAGAATCTGAGCCTTCATCGAAAGCTGGAATTCGAATATGAGAGCGACAGCATCCTTCTGACTGACACGATCACAAACCACGGCTTCGGCGAGCAGCAGTTTATGTACGCGCCTCATCTAAACTATGGCTATCCGCTGCTGGAGGAGGGGACGAAGCTGATCTTCGACAGCCTGGAGATGACGCCGCGCGAAGCGCATGCAGCGAAATACGCGGACACCTGGCGGCAAATCGAGGCGCCGGATTATCCTTATCCGGAGCGCTGTTATTTCCATAAGATAAAGAAGGACGCGCAGGGGATGGCGCAGTATACGATTTTCAATGAGAAGCGTAAGATCGGCGTCAACGTCCAGTATAGTGGCAACGATTTCCCGCATTTCTGCGAGTGGAAGATGCTGGGGAAGGGAGAGTACGCGCTGGGTCTGGAGCCCCTGAACACCAGTCTGGACGGACCGAAGATCGGGGAGGAGGGCTGCGACGCGCCGGTGCTGAAGCCGGGCGAGAGCAGGACCTATCAGGCCAGACTGAATTTTATCGATCAGTGCCCGGAGGTTTAAGAGATAAGAAAGCGCAGGGAAGCGGCTCCCTGCGCTTTCCTGATAAAAAACACAAATTTTCTATTATTTGAACGGAATTTACTATTATTGATTCACAAAATAAAATATTCTGTAGATAACAAATGAGGGAGCGCACCCACAATGAAAAAACAGGCCAGAATTGAAGATATCGCAAGAGAAGCGGGAGTCGGGAAAGGAACCGTCGACCGGGTGCTCCACAATCGGGGCTATGTCTCGGAGGAAAAGAGACAGCTCGTCCTGAAAGCAATCAAGAAGCTTGATTATAAACCGAACAGCGCGGCACGAGCGCTGGCGAAGCGGAAACAGTATCGGATTGCAATTATCTATCACAACAACGAGCGCGAGTTCTGGAGCCAGGTAGAGAGCGGCTTTGACCGGGCGGAGCGGGAATTCGGCTCGATGGGCGGCGTCACGATTGACAGATATGTGCTTACTCGTCTTGACACGCAGGAACAGCTTGAGACGCTGAACCGCGTAGTGGAAGCGGGTTATGATGGTATTGCGATTGTTCCCTATTATTCAGAAGAGATTTCGTCTGCGATTGATCGGGCAGTGGAGCGAGGTATCCGTGTTATCACGGTCAACAATGATGAAAAATGCAAACGGGACTGTTATGTAGGACAGGATTTTTATAAAGCGGGCGCAACGGCGGGGAGGATGGCTTCCCTGATCGCCCCAGAAAATAGTTCTTATCTGGCAGTGCTTGGTTTTCCTGATATTATGACGCAGCTGGATGATCGCTATCGGGGATTTCGCGATACGTTGCGTGTGCTCCGGAGTGATCTTCAGGCTTCAGAATATTATCTGGCCAGTCAGGATGAAATGCAGGTTTACAGAGATATAGAAAAGGGACTCGAAAATTCGGATGTAAAGCTGATCTATGTTACCTATGGCATTACTGATATCGTGGCGCGGGTGGTGAGTGACTTTGGCCTGGCCGGAAAGGTGATTCTGATCGGACATGACCAGACAGAATCCAGTCTGCGATATCTGAAACAGAATGTCGTTCATGTGCTGATCGGGCAGGAGCCGGAGCGGCAGGGATACGAGGCAGTCAGCAGATTGTGTAAATGCCTGCTGTTTGACGAGCCGATCAGTGAGGATGTGTTCACGAAAATAGAAATCATTGTTGCAGAAAACGCGTAATGGCAATGGTTTATATTTATAAAATATGGGGGCGCTCCCGTTTCCTGTTTGACACTAAAAAGAAACGGGGGATTTTTTGAAAATAATATGGGCGCGCTCCCACAAATAGGAAAGGAGGATATGTATAATTCTATGAGAAAGGAAATTAAGGTGGAAGCGAAACAGGAAGCTCTGACGCTGCTTACCGACGTAGCTTACGCGCATGTCGACTACTGGTTTGACGGTGCGACTTACCGGGACATGAAGATGAGCCTGATTTTCCCGAAGATTCGGACGAAGGAGATGAAGCGTCCGGTGATTCTGTGGCTGTGCGGCGGGGGATTCCTGACGATGGAATGCAATGTCTGGCTGCCGCAACTGGTGCATCTGGCTGAACGGGGCTACATCATCGCGAGCCCGCAGTACCGCACGGTAAACGAGGGGATGCACCCCTGCGCGATACAGGACATCAAGGCGTCGATCCGCTTCCTGCGCGCGCATGCGGATTGCTATGGGGTAGATCCGGATCACATCTTTATCATGGGGGAATCCGCCGGGGCGACACTCGCAATTCTTACATCCGTGACAAGCGGCGAAAGGGAATTTGAAGTTGGAGAATATCTGGACTATTCATCTGATGTGCAGGGCGTGGTCGATTTTTACGGCATTTCGGACGTCAAATCCATCTATGAGGGGGCGAAGGACGTGCCGCCGCGCACGCTGATGAAAATCACGGCTCCGTTTTTTGAGGGAGTGGAGGTGGAGACAAGCGCGATCACAAAGGTGACGGAAAATACACCACCAACGCTCATTCTCCACGGAGCAGAAGACGCATTGGCCCCAATCAGCCAAAGTGTACGTTACTATGAGACGCTTGAAAAGGCTGGAGTGGAAACGGATCTTTATATTTTTGAGGGTGCAGGGCATGGCGACGCGCGGTTCTACCAGGAAGAAGTCTATGAGATCATCGACAACTTCCTACAGGGACTGGTAAAAGCATAGAAAAAAATCGAAAATTGCAAGTGCAAGTTGAACACATCCGCGAAAAGCTTCAAT
>JAJQCG010000104.1 GCA_021202815.1 Lachnospiraceae bacterium
ATTCAATCGCTATGGATTTTTTAGGTGTTCAACTTCATTTTACAATCGACCTTTTGAAAAAGAGTGTAAGGGCAGGCTGTATGTCGATAAGAGTATGCTGATAGAGAAGATCTCGGACAAAGTGGGGAGTGCAGGGCAGTATATCTGTATCACACGCCCGAGACGTTTTGGAAAGACGATCAACGCCAACATGCTTGCGGCATATTTTACAAAAGGCTGTGACAGTGCGGAGCTTTTCAACGGTCTGAAGATTCACGATTCTCCGGTGTATGGAGAGAAGCAGAACCAGTACAATGTCATCCATATTGATTTCAGCGTACAGCCTGATTTTTGTGAGTGCTATCGGGATTACATTTCCAATATTATAGAAAACCTGAAAGAAGATCTTGCGGAGGCTTACCCGTCTGTTGCGGGCAGAGACTACGCGCAGATCAGCCGGATGTTCCGTGATACGGGAGACACGTTCATTTTCATACTTGACGAATGGGACTCCGTGTTTTATGAGAAATTTATGGAGGAGGACGACCGGATTCAGTTCCTGAAATGGCTGAAAGGTCTTTTGAAGGACAAGCCCTACGTGGAGCTCGCCTACATGACGGGAATACTGCCGATCGCGAAATACTCCAGTGGCTCGGAACTGAATATGTTTGACGAGTATAATTTCATGAATGACAACGTGTACGACCAGTATTTTGGCTTCAGCGAGGAAGAAGTGCACAGACTCTGTGAGAAGTATGGAAGCGTCTCTTTTACGGAATTGAAAGAGTGGTACGACGGCTATTATTTCTATAACGGGGACAGCCTGTTCAATCCGCGTTCCGTGAACAGGGCGCTGGATCGCGGCATATGCCTGAATTACTGGACGGAGACAGGTCCGATGAATGAGATCGCGGACTGCATTGAGAATAATGTGGATGAAGTGCGCGGGGATATTGTGGAAATGGTCGCCGGGATTCCGGTGGAGACAGAGCTTGGTGGTTACAGTGCGGCGGAATTGCAGCTGAATTCCAGGGATGAGATTTTGTCGGCGATGGTCGTCTATGGCTTCCTGGCTTACCATGACGGGAAGCTTTCCATACCCAATTATGAGCTGATGGAGAAGTATCAGAAGGTTCTGACCCGTGACAGCATGGCGGGAGTGAAGGAGATCGTCAGCCAGTCGAAAGAGGTACTGGAAGCAACATTTCGGAAGGATGCCGCGCGCGTCGCGGAGCTCTTGGAACAGGCGCACGACAGGGAGATCCCATTCCTGGAGTATAACGATGAAAATGCATTATCCTGCGTAATTACACTATGTTATCTGTATGCGCGGAAGGATTATCGGATGGAGCGCGAGGCGAAGGCAGGAAAGGGCTATTGCGATTATATTTTCACTCCCAGGAGTTCTCAGCGCCCGGCGATTATCCTGGAATTAAAATATGGAAAGTCCAGCGAGGAGGCCATTGCGCAGATACGGGAGCAACAGTATATCCAGAAAGTTGAGAACTGTAAGGAAATCCTTCTGGTCGGCATCAACTATGACCCCAGGATGAAGAAACACACTTGCAAGATCGAGACAGCCTGACACCAGGCTGTCATTTTTTTCCGCAATCACGCATTCCCCCATGCCGCGTCGAAGCTCAGCGCGACCTGCGCCTTCTCCGTGCTGACGCAGTAGATCGGGAGCTTGCGGCTCTGCACCTCGCTGAAGACCGGGCTGAGCTGTCCGCCGACGACGAAGGCGCCCGCCGCGGCGATCAGGGCGCAGAGCGCCGGGACGATGAGTTTTCTGCCGGAAAATTTTCTTTGGGAAAGCTTTGCGGAAACTTTCATAGAGACTCCGGGAATATTTCTTCATGGAATTTTATGAAATCTGCGATAGAATCATGACGGAAAGTTCAGGAACCCGCGCTGCGTCTGTCAGGACGCGACCCGGGTTCCTGTCAAAGTGAAAGCTTTGTTACTGCAGTTTTTTACTTGCTTCCCTGTCCCAGCACCCGGTAGAAGATGGTGCCGAAGATCAGAAGGCCGATGGTCAGGGCGGCGCTGATGGAACACAGATTTGTGAAGCCGCCTGCCGTCACGATCATCATGGGCGCGATCGCCAGATAGAAGTTCTGTGACGTGATCGTCCAGAAGGGACTGGCTGTGATGATATCGATGGAAGCGTCCGTCTTCATATCGGTGTCCGCGATTCTCAGGAGCATCAGGCCGGTGGCCAGGACGCCGGTGTAAGCGCCCATCATGCAGACGCCGTGCTCAAACCAGTTGCTGCGCAGCCAGAGTTTGGAGAGCCCCAGAGTGCAGAGCGTGGTCAGCAGAAGCCCGATTACGGAGATCAGCAGATGGGTGCGCCGTAGGTGATGACGACGTCCAGATCCGTGATTGCGATGGAGGATGCAATCAGGAACTCCAGCGAGGTGCTTCCCACATGCTTCAGGGAATCCTCGTCGCAGACTTCACCGAGCCTTGTCTTGGACGCCAGGGCGCCAAACACGAGACTGACGATCAGCGTGGGAACCATGATGTTCAGGTTCGCAAGCGAAGAGAAGAGCGGGACGTTTGCAGCGAGCCACTTGAATCCATTCAGCAATGTATATGCAGCAAGCATCAGTGCGAACACGATTGCTACATGGAAGGCCATGGGATTCATGGTCTGGCTTCTGGTCACGGTGGTCATGATTTTCTGGCGGTTTTCCAGCTGGATATAACCGGTTGCTTCTTCCTCGCTCAGCTTTCCGATATTGCTTCCGCCGGTCAGCCAGTTCTTGCGGACGGCGATGTTGATCAGCACGATACCGCCGATGACGCCGTAGAGAAGACCGATGGTCGCGAAGGTTGTGCCTACCGTAAGCGCTTCTGTGGAATCCCAGTAGCCAAGATTCTCCCAGATACCGGTCAGTACGGCCGGTATGCCATGACCGCCGTAGAAAGCGGACTGCGGGAGCAGGGCAAAGCCGTCGAGCAAGCCGAAGGCCTTCGTGATGGGAATCGCGGAGAGGAACTGCACGCCCAGCGTGATGGTCGCGATGGCCCAGACCGCCGAAGCACGCTTGATCACCTTCCCGTT
>JAJQCG010000101.1 GCA_021202815.1 Lachnospiraceae bacterium
ACCTACCGCCTGCAGTTCTACGCGGTGCTGGACCTTGACTATGACGGAAAGGCCGATACTGGTATTAACGGCGAGACGATCACGGTCGGCAGCGAGACCCTGGTGCTCGCCGGTTACTCGGACGACATCACGACCCGTGAGCAGGGCGTGAGCAGCGGCGCGGGCGATTACAGCCGTACGATCGTGGGCGGCTCGACCCTGCTGACGCTTCGCTTCTCGAATGCGTTCAACGCGGGCGGCATCACGCGCGTCGACTACATGCTGGCGAAGGCCGACGGCTCGGTGTACGATATGGTGACGCTGACGAAGGCCGACGGTGCGACCTCGATGTTTGATGCGACGGCCGGCAGCGGAGCGGGAGACGGCACCGACGGCACGATCTACCTGACCCTCGATCTGGCGGCGGACGAGACCAGCACGGCGAACGTCTCGGAGATCGGAAAATATTACCTGACTGTACAGATGTACACGACGGATGATAGTGGAGAGTACGTGAAATCGACCGGCTACTCCATCACCTTCTACAATTCGACGAGCTTTTAGACAGTGATTTAAGGAAAGAGGAGTTTACTATGCGACTGCTTTCATCGAAAAAAATATGCATCATCCTGGCAGTGGCGGGCGGAGTGCTCGCAGGCGCGCTGCTGGGGATCTCATCTGTCAGGCAGCACGCCTCCGAGCAGAGCTTTGCGGAGTCGGGCTATATCATGGCTGTGGAACAGGATGAGGACGATGAGGTGACGGGAACGCAGTATCGTTTTTCCTCTGGTACTATGGTAAAGAGCTCCGGTCTCAGCTCGGTCACCTTCCGCTCTGAGGACGGCGAGCAGGTCGTGGTGGATTCCGACAGCTTCCTCCACTATGACAGCAGCTCTATTGCGGCCGTTACCGACGCGGCGATCGCGGATATGGACGACTATCTGAACGGGGTTATCGGCTGCTACAGCCTCTCGGCGGGCAATACCTTAAGCTGGAACGGCACAGCCTACGAGATCAGCTATGGGGACTCGACGGCGAGCTTTGAAAATTTTGTGTGGAAGAACAGTGAGAGCCGCTACCTGATCGGCTCCTCCCTGATGACGATCGGCTTCGCGGACGGCAGCACGGTGAGCGTGGACGGCGGATTCCTCGAGCTGTACTATCTGGATTCGGACGTGGGCGTGATCCAGCTCACGGACGGGACCACGGCCTGGCAGGTCGTGGCGAAGGGATGTACGGTGACGCTCGCGAACGGCGTCGTGCTGGACTGTGAGAGCGGCGAGCTCGCGCTTCCGGAGGAGAATGTGGCCTCCGATGCGGACGGGGACGATTCCAGCGGCAGCAGTGCGGTATCCGGCACGGTAACGCTGTCTCTGTCGGGCATCGACCTTGGCTCCACGGAGTATACGACGCTGGGCTCTGTCGAGCCTACCTTCCGTTTCACGATCTTTGACGGGGAGGACGGCGCGGACGGACTGACCGGTGAGAACGGACAGGACGGCGCGGACGGCGAAGATGGGGAAGACGGCGAAGACGGAGAGAACGGCGAGGACGGAGTCGCCGGTGAGGACGGCGGCGCAGGCAGCGCGGGCAGCGGCGGCGGCACCGGTGCGACCGGCAGCGCGGGCACGGTGGACACCGGGACGGAGATCGCCACGGGCACGCCGACCGCTCTGATCGACACCTGGGAGATCACAAGTGACGGAGACGGCGCCGCGCAGCTGACGTTCTCACTCTACTATGACGCGACGACGCTCGACACGATCGATCCCGAGTCGGAGAGCGCCTACTGGTACATCTATGACGTGAGCACCGGAGAGGTCGTGGCGGAGGGCTCCGGCGCGACGCTCGGTCAGATGAGCGAGGATGGAACAACTTATAGTCAGGATCCGTCTCCGGCGAGTTTTACAGTCTCTGGCCTGGAGATGGATAAGACCTATGGCCTGGTCGTCGTGGATACCTATTCCCTGAGCGGCACGACCTACACGGCGAAGGTACTGGATCACATCTTCACGATGGACTCCACGGGCCTCAGTGCGTCGCTGCTGACGCGAACCTCGGATTCGATTACGGTGGGCCTGAGCCAGGCGGCCGAGTATAATTATACGGAAATCACAGGAGTGACCGTCTCCGTGTACACGGCGGGCGGAACGCTGCTGTTCACTTACGAACTTTTGGACACAGAGATCGAGAGCGGGGCTTACAGCAGCCTCCTCCTCAGTGAATATACTGACTCGTCGAGTGGCGTCACTTACACGCTCGACAGTAATACCTACTACAACATCGTGCTGGATGTGGACTGCACGGTGGACGGCGTCACGGCCTCGAAGAGCTTCACACTGGGCTGGACGACGCTCAAGGAGACGCCAAAGCTCTCGAATTTGACACTTGTCTCGGACAGCGGCTACCTCGTCGCCTCGGTCGGAAATATCGAGGACCCGGACGGAACGCTGGAGTCCGTGACCTACACGCTCTATGACGAGGACGGCAATGTGGTCGCGACGGACACCTCGACGGGCGGCAGTGTGTACTTTTACGTGGACGGCGAGCTGATTCAGAACGGCGCGACCTATTATGTGCTCGCGGAGTATACCTGGAGCGACGGCTCCTCCACGATCGAGCAGGCAGTATCGGCTTCTGATGACGCGGATCCTGATAATGATTCGAACTGCACCATTGCACAGTCCGGCAGCGGCGTCAGCATCTCCTTCAGCGGCACCGGCACGGAACTGTACAATCTGGCGCTCGACGCCACGACAGGGAAGTCGTCGGATACCTCGGAGGGCACTACCTACGAGTCGGTCATCGGCACGCTGACGGTCAACCTGAACGACACGAAGATCAGCGTGAGCGATACGCGGCAGCTCGACATGATTGTGACGGACAATCTTACCTACAGCAAGACCTTCAGCTTCTCGGAGTGCGATGGCAGCCAGGGCCTGGTCCAGGGCACCTTCTCGCTGCCCGTCGATCTGAACGGCCTGCTGATCAATACGACCTATACGTTGACGCTCAAGGGTTATGTCTATAATGAGGCGGACGGAAGCTACAATTACCAGACGATCGGCTCGGTCGCGCTGCACACGGACAAGGTGGCCGAGATCATGATGGGCATGAGCACCTCGAGCTCCGGGATCGGCGTGAGCTTCTGGCTCGGCGCGGAGGATGAGTCGGAGGCCGCGAGTCTCGAGAATCTGTATGATGATGAAGATTATTACCAGTATACGGACGCGGCCTACCGCAATCTGAGCAGCATCGTCTTCTACCTCTACACCTCGGATTCGAGCGGAAATAAGGACGAGCTCGTGGGAACCTGCGAGGTCTATGTGCAGGATCTCTACGGCGATAAGGCGGAGTTTACGGACGGCTACAGCCTGCTCTACAAGAATTACTATGGAGCGGCGGCTTTTGCGAGCGGTACCAACACGGTGGGCGTCGGCGAGTCCTTCACCTACCAGTTCCAGTACAACTATGCGACGACCCGGAAGAGTGATCTCATCCCGGAGGCGGATCTGAACATGCTGTCCGGCTACTATGTGATCGAGGTCGCCACCTGCTATGACTACACCTACGACCGCTACGAGGCCATGGGGGATGAGTCGACGAGCAGTCTCTACGACTACTTCCTCTTTGAGGACACCACGCTGGAGATGGAGGACTATGTGAATGAGCCCACGATCAGCGGCACGACCACGACCGGCGTGATCAAGTATCAGGACCGCCCGGTCTCCCCGACCAGTGTGACGATCGACAACTACGGGATCCAGGTGACGGAGCTGACGAACAGCGAATCCGGCGATTATAACGGGAACGACGAGCTGAACAGCAGCTTTGACGCGGCGCTGGAGTCCGACACCGTGGTGGGACTGGACGTCTACAGCTACTTCAAGGAGACCGGTACGGAGCTCTGCGCGAACACCGTGACCTTCTATGGCACGACCTATAAGAAATACAACAATACGGACGAAGACGGCGGCTGGGACGAGAGCCTGAACCTCTCGGAGGTGGAGGGCAATGCGACAATCATTCCCTTCCAGTTCACGGTTCCGATGATGGCGGACGGGACGGAGGATGGCGCCACGAAGCGCTCGGTCAGCTCGGGCACACCGCATCTCTACCTGTTTATTTACGATGAGAATGACGCTACATTAAAAGCGTATCTGGAAGACGATGAGAATGGTTTCACGGTGCTGGAAGACTCCGTCTGGGAGACGCGCTACGGGGACCGCGGCTATTCCTACCGGAAATATGATTCCACGAACGACGTCTGGATCGTCTACGTGGACAGCGATTTCCTCAGCCGCGGCACGACCTACGTCTTCGCCTACGATGTGATGATGACCTTCGACGGCGAGGGCTTCTCCTGGCCGGAGGATTACTACGACAACAACTGGATCGCGGGCAAGACCTACACGAAGAGCACCACGCTGCGCTCGGAGTATGTCTCGCTCGAGCGGCAGACGCCGCGCGTGGAGCTGGAGCTTACGAGCAGCACGACGGACGGTTCGGCCGGCACCGACACCTGGCAGATCTATCTGAACGACCCGGACGAGGCGGTGAAGGCGGAGACGCTGCTCGGCTACAGCGCGGACTACAAGACCGCGGTGGGCGCGCTCTATTCCCTGTCGTCCTCGGGCAGCTATCTGACGGACTCGCAGGGAGGCTCGGCCCAGGCCTATATCCAGATCGGCTTTAAAGACGGTAGTGGGGACGACCATAGCTTCTACTATATGCTGAATAGTAGCAGCAGCAATACGACATACTCCAACAAGATCACCGCGGTAGTAGACGGTGATCCGGATGCGTCCACAGACTCCACAAAGCGGGAGACGTATACAGAGCTCATGGAGAGCTTCCTCGATCTGATGCGCCAGACAGACTACGATGAGACGGCAGAGACCGGGACGAAGGGCGTCAGCGTCACCTTCAGCAAGCTCTACGCGGGCGGCGTCGGCTACTCCTGGCAGGTAGGTTATCAGCTCGTGGACGACTATACGGCGGCCTATTCCGCCGAGCTGCTGCCGCTGGCGGAGCACCAGTATGCCGGCAGCGCTTTCTGGACTGCGACGGAGAGCAGCCTGACAGTGAAGAACACCGACAGTAATACGGCGACCTCCTACATCTACACGCTGTCGCCGAGCGTGGATTCCGTTTCGAACGATATCGTGACGGTGAGCATCGGCGACTCGGAGCATCCGAACGCCTCTGACTACCTCGCCGCGATGTACCGCATCGCCGGCGTGAAGATCACGGCGAAGGTGATCAAAGCGGATGGCAGCAATGGGACGGAGGGAACGCCGATCTATACGCGGGATGCGAATGGCATCACCACCACAGAGAAGGAACTTTGGAGCTCACTGAGCCGCTCGAGCAGCGCGGAGCTTTACAGCTTCCAGTTCAATATCAGCGACTTCGACGATACCTCCGCGTCCAATCCGCAGTTTGAGACCGGCGACATGCTGGTCTTCACCTACACGCTGTACTATGACGGCGGGGAGAGCTGCCTCGCCAAGGTGGGTGAGGACGATGACACGTACTATGCACTGAAGGCCACCAATCTCGTGCGCGACGGCAAGTACAGCTCCTACCGCACTCTGACAAGCTCGAGCTATACCTCGCACAGCTATGCGACCGCATCGCTCTACAGTCTCTACACAGACGGCACGAGCGCCGTGAGCTTCGACGAGGTCTGGGCGCAGTCCAACTTGGGATAACTGGTATGCGGACACGCTGACGCAGTCCTATACGGCGACACAGATGACTTCAGGCAGCAGCTATGAGAGAAAGGAAAGTCTTGAATACAGCGTCGGCGCCTCGGACGGCTACGCGGGCGGAGCCGTCACAGAGTTCTGCACACTGAAGACCGTAGAGACCGGCAGCAGCACGATCGTCGGCGCCATCGCGCCGACATTGACCAAGATCAGCGTGGTCAGCGGCCTGACGCAGGCGAACGTAGAGCTGACGATCGGCAACTACACGCTGATGGAGTATCCGGAGGGCGTGCTCTACCTCTACTACGCGGTCTATGAGGAGGTGGAGGTGGAGAGCTCCGACGGCACGGTCACGGAGCTGGAGCTGGTCGGCTTTATGCGGGCCGAGGCGGAGGATCTGGACGATCTGACTTCGGGCGAGCGCTCCCTCATCATCGACAGTCTGGAGTCGGAGAAGACCTATCGGCTCTATATCTATTATAAAGATACGTCGAGTATGACGGATGAGACGAAATCGGACTATAAGGACGAAAATATTTTCTCCGGCTTGGCGTTGCCGGATTATGGAGAATATGTCACGGCGGACGACGGCTATGACATCGAGTCGATCGTGGCCTGCTTTACGGCGACGAGCAACAGCTCGCTCGACCCCACTTCGGCTGCCTTAAGCCCGATGCAGAAGATCATGGGCGGGACGAGCCACCTCGTGACCGCTGCGAGCATGGCGAGCGACGGTACGGTGACGGCGGCGGTCTACGACTACTATGAGACGATCGAGACGCAGAGCGGCATCGTGATCCAGTCGCTGAGCTTCGACCTCGGAAATACGAACACCTACTTCGCCATCGACGAGGATGCGTATACCAGCAATAAGACGCTGGTGTCCAAGGCGGTGACCTATTACATTCAGGACGAGTACACCTGGGTCTACTTCATCCTGGAGCGCTGCTCCTCCAGCGACAGTACATCCTCGTCCGACAACTGGACGACCGTGCTCGCGCCGTCGCAGTACTACGATGATAATAATGAGATGAAAGAGCAGGTGAAAGAGGCGGGCATCTACTGTGATATGGACGGCGACGCTGCTGGCAGTAACGTTGCAAAAATAACCTATGAGTATTATAAGGCACTGGGCGACCTGACCTGGGTGGCGACGCCTGTAGAGACCAGTGAGGGCAGCAGCCGTTACACGGTCTCCCTGAACTTCACCTACTATCCGGACGGCATCATCGAGCCTGGTTACTACTATCGGATAAAGACGTTGATCTTCCAGGGAAGCGGCATGGATGATACGACCGGATATCTGCTGGATCCGGAGCTCGTCAGCCTCGCGAGCACTTCGAGCACCGCGCAGTACCGGGTCTCGAACTATAAGGGGTGGAAGTCCTACAGCTACTCCGAGCTGAATCCGCTCGTGCAGGTGACGAACATCGTGAGAAAGAGCGATTCGTTTACCTTAAGCATCCGCGGCGTGGAGACCTACTACACCTGGCTCGACCGCTACTTCTACATGCGGCTTTGCGAGTGGAATGGTACAAGCTGGGAAGTCCTTGAAGATAATACATATTACGGCGACGACGGCTCCGGAACCACCTGGAATAATACGGCCTTCGCGGTCGGCACGACCTACTCGATCAGCTTCCAGAATCTGGACGAGAGCACGACCTACTGTCTGCGCTTCTACGGCCTGACGGATACGGACTATGACAACTATGTGAATGTGATGGGCACGAGCTCCGTGCCGTTGGCAGCAAACTATGAAGATACTGCAATCTTTGGCGATCTCACAGATCACACAGATTCAGATGCGAGTGCGAACCTGACGACACTTTACAATTATTTCCTGGGTATCAGCGGTTCATCGAAAGTGGCAGATCTGAACATCAACAGCACTGCGGCCCATGCGAACGACGTCCTGCTCTGCGAGTCCTCGAGCATCACGACCTTTGCCAATGGCTATGAGACGACGATCGGTACCTTTTACCAGGCGGACGTCAATACGAGTACAGGGCGTTCGGTGACCTTCCGTTTCGAGAACGCCTCCGGCCTGGGGGAGGTCTACTACATCGAGTACAATATGGTGCATCTCAATCAGGATACGGTGAAGGGCTTTGTGTACAGCGATGGAACGTCCCCGATGGACGACGGAGCGACAGAGGGTGACGTCGAGCTGACGATCACGAACAGCAGCCTCAGCCTGACCTCGTCCGACGCGGAAGGCGAGTGGCAGGTGCAGCTGGTACTCTATGGTGATAGTGATGGTGATGGTGTATATGATGATGTTCTGGAGAAATATTCGTTCTCGTTCGACGTCTAGGACGGACGAAGGAACAGACTGCATTTTCAAGAAAAGTAAGAGGAGGAACAGGACATGAGACTAGTGAGCGGTCAGGTGAAAAGACTGATTGCGGTGTTCGCGGTGATCACCGTCGCGTGCCTCTCGCTGGTAGGCGTGGCGGTTGCGAAGGTGGTAGGCGGTCAGGATGAGAGCTATACCGTGTCCGCGGACAGCGTGATCTACGACAACGCCTACAGTCCGGTGGAGCTGGAGGAGGACGGCGTCGTCAGCAAGAGCTGGGACGGCAGCTACTATCTGAGTTCGGGAGGGACAAAGTACAGCCTGGGCTCGCGGAACGTGGTGTACATGGCCGACAGCTCGGAGGCGCTGGTGCTGGGCGGCGGCTATCAGATCTATGAGGACAGCAGCGTGCGGGTGCTTGACGACTTTGCGACGGTCTCCTGTCTGACCTCCAACTACGTGAAGATGTCCGACAAGGACTATCTGATCACCGGCGACAGCATCACGGACAGCGGCGGCTATGTGGAGACGACGGATTACCTCTACATGAGCCTTGACAGCTCGAACAATACGCGGCTGATGAGCATTGATATCAATGTGAAGATCGTCGGCACGGTGTCGGTGTCGAATGACAGCGGCCTGACCTACGACCCGCAGGAGTCGACGCTCGCCATCGGGGATGCGCTGATCAGCGTCGCGAACGCGATCAGCTCCTACGCATCGAGCGGAGAGGGCACCGTGATCACCTCGGAGGACGCGGTCGACGGCGTCTATGATATCACGATCGCGGGCGGCAACGGCGGCGCGGGCGGCAACGGCGGAACCGGCGGCACGGGCGGAACCGGCGGCGCAGGCGGCACAGGTGGAACCGGCGGCGCGGGCGGCAACGGCCTCTCGAATAACAACGTCACCGTGTCCACCTCCTCGGCTTATATGTATCTGCGCAGTGTGGAGCCCGGCACGACGACGGTCGACGTCAGCTATGTCATCGTCGACAATATCGGTGAGTACGCGGTACCGACGATCCTGGTCTATCCGAACACGACCACATATACCAGTATGAGTGAGGATGAGCTGTACAGCTGTGTCGGAAACGGAGAGGTCATCGCGATGATCGTCTCCGCGGACAGCTCGGCGGTCGAGATCACGGGCCTCACCTACGGCACGCGCTACATCATGGCGATCGGCAACGCGGACAACGGCAGCTTCACGGCGCTGGATACGGTGTCCTTCACGACGGGCGACATGTCCGCTTCGATCGCGATCAGCAGCAGCTCGACCGGCACGGTGACGAACAGCTCCATCCCGGTGACGGCCTCGGTCGCGAGCGACTTCACGGTGGAGAGCGGCTACAGCTTCTATATCGTTGTGTATGGAAAAGGCGATGAAACCTACAGCAGCACCGAGTATGTGATCTATGCGGCGGAGAGCGTGACGGGAACCAGCCTGACCGCGCTGAAGTCCTCCTCGGGGCTTTCGACGAAGCTGGCGCTGGATCCGACACTGGACGCTGATGAGGCGGGCAGCACGGTCTATGTGGCGCTCTGCTACGGCACGGGCTACAGTGATACTCTGAGTGCTGATGACGATATTGCGACGATTCAGAGCGAGACGCAGAGCTATACGATATTTACGCATACATTTTAATAATAATTAACACACAAGGAGAGTAAAGAGTTATGGAATCGGTAATGGCATCTACGGTAGAGGCGATTGGCACAATGCTGGGGCTGGCGTTCCTCGGTATCGGTATCGGACTGGGCATCCTCGAGAGCAAGGTGGCGGGGTCCATCGGGCGTAACCCCGAGACGAAGAGCGACGTGATGCAGGGCGTCATGATGGTGGCGATCGTGCTCGTCATCCTGCTGCTTCTGCTGTTCGCCTTCCTCTTCCTGCTGCTGTTCTTCAACCCGCTGCTCAGTTGATGAGCCGGACGGGGAAGCAAAAGGGACTGTGAAAGGAAACGGATACTTATGTGGTTGATTTTTATCGTGGTGGTTCTCGTGATCACGGCACTGATGGTGTTCCTGCTGCTGGCGATCCGGCTGCTGGCCGGGCAGGCGAAGGACCAGTTGAACCGCTACTTCCTGAAGAACCTGGAGACCTACGACCGCCTGGCGGAGCATAAGAACGCCGAGATTGACGGCCTCCGGCAGCAGGAGGAGGAGCTGCAGGAGCGCATAGACAGCCTGCAGGAGCGCATGGACGCGATGGCGGAGGCCGATCAGAGCAGACGCGGCCGGACGGCGGCGCAGTCCGTCATATCGGTCGAGACCCCGGCGGGCGCCGCCTACCGGGACGCGAATTTTCTCGAGGATTACGCCCGCGTGCGGCGCGGGATGAAGCTGGACTGGCGCGCGCGCGTGAAGAAGCTCCTGGAAGGCCTGAAGGACGAGGCGGACCCGCAGCTTGCACTCTGTCGCGGTATGCTGGAAAAGCTGCCGGATGAGCGGCTCTATGACATGGTGACGCTGAGCGACGAGGACCAGGCGCGGCTGCTCGCGGAGCTCTTCGATGAGCGGGAGCGCGCTTTCCTCAGCGAATGGCTGGAGGGCAGGGACGACTGCGACCTGATCGCGTTCCAGACCTACCTCTGCGATTACATTCGCGCACACGAGGATCAGGTCTATATCCGCACGGGGAACCCGGAGGAGCTCGCGGATCTGGAGAGCGAGCGGGTGCATGTGCTGTACGACGAGGGAGTGCACGAGGGCGTGCGCGTCTCCTGGAAAAATACGGTTTACGACTTCAGCTTATAGTTAGGAGATAGCGTTAAAAATGGGAAATTACGTGGAAGAACTGGTGGCAAACAAGTTAAATGAGATCAAATCCGGCGGCGGCCGCTACGAGGTCGGGCACGTCGTCTCGGTGCGCGAGTACATCCTGGAGGTCAGCGGCCTCGAGGGCGTCCGCTTCTACGAGCGCGTGCTCGTCTCGGGCAAATCCGAGGGCTATGTGATCGGGATCCGGCGCAGCTCCGTGATGGTCGCGCTCGTCAAGAAGGGCGGCGACGTCTATGTCGGCGACGAGGTCATCGCGACCGGCAAGGAGTTCTGTCTCGCCTACGATGAGCTGGCGATCGGCCATGTCGTCAATATGAACGGCGAGGATATCCTGGCGGGCAAGATGTTCGAGCACACCGAGGAGATGCGCATCGAGAATCCGACGACGCCGATCATGGATCGCACGAGCGTGAACCGTCCGCTGGAGACGGGCCTCTCGGGCATCGACCTCATTTACCCGATCGGCCGCGGGCAGCGCCAGCTGATCATCGGCGACAAGAAGACGGGCAAGACGCAGATCGCGCTCGACGCCATTTTCAATCAGAAGGGCAAGAACGAGCTCTGCATCTACATCGCGATCGGCAAGACGAAGAAGAACGTCAAGGAGGTCTACTCCGAGCTGAACCGCAAGGGCGCGATGAAGTACACGCTGATCCTGGCGGTGCTGAACGACGACCTGCCGCCGATCCTCTCGTTGACGCCCTACGCGGGCCTGGCGATCGCGGAGAAATATATGATGCAGAGCCGCGACGTGCTGGTCGTGATCGACGACCTCTCGCGCCACGCGGACTGCTATCGTGAAATCAGCCTGCTGACCGGCAAGGTCCCGGGCAGAGACGCCTACCCGCCGGATATCTTCTATACGCACTCGCGGCTGCTCGAGAAGGGCTGCCAGCACAAGTGCGGCGGCTCGATCACGATCCTGCCGATCGTCGAGACGCGCGGCGGCGACATCACCGACTACATCTCGACGAACATCATCTCGATCACCGACGGGCAGATCGTGCTCTCGAAGAAGAGCTTTGACCGCGGCGAGAAGCCGGCCATCAACTATGGTCTCTCCGTCTCCCGTCTGGGCGGCGCGGTGCAGACCGGCCCGATGAAGAAGCTGGGCGCGCGGGTGCGCCGCGAGCTTTTGAGCTACCTCGAGACCCGCGAGGTCTATGAGCTGGCGAATATGGACGAGATGAGTCCGGAGCTGCAGAACCGCCTGAAGCGCGGCGCGAAGCTCCTGAAAGGACTCGGGCAGTACAAGTACAGCCCGCTCTCCCAGGAGGAGATCATCCGCAAATTTGAAGAAATCTACGAGGAAGAGTCATGAGAATCAAGAATGTCGTGAAGGTCATGAATTTCCATGCCCTCATCCGGGTGGATGCGGCGAAGCGCAAGGCGCAGCGCTACATGCTGATGGAGCGCGAGGTTATGTCCATGCTCGACCAGATCATGAACAACCGCAACCTTCTGCTGGACAAAAATATCCTGACGCCGAATCCGGATAAGCCCCGGCTCACGATCTATCTCGGCTCGGACTTCGGCTTCTGCAGCAATTACAATTCCCTCGTGAACGGGGAGCTGGAGAAGGACAAAAGCGGCGACAAGATCCTGATCGGCAAGAAGCTGCGGCACAACGTGGATCACGTGCTGCTGCGCATGGACCAGGACGAGATGGAGGGCCGCGTGCGCGAGATTGAGGAGATCCTGAAGACGAGTATCCTGCGCCGTCAGCACTCCGCGATCGACGTCATCTTCGTCCGCTATATCAACGCGACCGAGAGCCAGAAGGACATCAAGCGCATCTTCCCGGTCGAGATCCCGAAGGACGCGGACCCGGACGACTATAAGGACGACTTCATGATCGACGGGGACGTGGAGACGCTCTTCGTCAATCTGATGGCGAGCTATCTGATCTATCAGCTGCAGATCGTGCGCACCTCGGGCTATGCCTCGGAGAATATTCTCCGGCAGAACACGACGAGCGAATCCTTAAAGAAGATCGAGGAGATCGAGGAGGAGCAGCTGATGGAGGAGCGGCGCGAGAAGCGTGCCGCGGAGTTCTCGAAGGTCATAGAAAATTATCAGAAGAAAGCGCGTTAGCGAGGGAGGCAGATAAGGAAAATGCAGACAAATACTGAGACAGCCATAGGAAAAATTATCGCGATATCCGATCTGAATGTGACCGTGCTGGCCACAGGCGGCAGCGTCAAGAACCGGGATATCCTGTACGCCGAGCTGGACGGGGAGAAGCAGCTCTTCGAGGTGAGTGACGTGAACGCGAAGCTCGTCTCCTGCATCCCGCTCAAGTCCGTGATCGGCCTGAAAAAAGGGCTCGAGGTCTTCAAGCAGGCGGACTCCCTCGACATCGCCTACAATGAGGGCATCCTGGGCAGAGTTTTCAGCTCCTACGGAGACCCGATCGACGAGAAGCCGCCGGTGGAGAGGCCGAAGCGCTCCGTCTACGCGCGCAACCTCACGATGAGCGAGATCGATATCTCTGGCGAGCCGCTCTGGACCGGTATCAAGGCGCTCGACTTCTTCGCGCCGATGCAGAAGGGCTATAAGATGGGACTCTTAGGCGGCGCGGGCGTCGGCAAGACCGTGCTCATCAAGGAGCTGATCAATAACGTTTACACGAGTTCGAACTCGAACTCCGTCTTCGTCGGCGTCGGCGAGCGAAGCCGCGAGGGCAAGGAGCTCTACGACGAGATGGTCGAGGCCGACCTCTTAAGCAAGATGGCGATCGTCTTCGGTCAGATGGGCGAGAACTCCGTGGCGAGAAACAAGGCGGCCTTCTCCGGCCTCACACTCGCGGAGTACCTGCGCGACGAGAAGCAGCAGGACGTGCTGCTCTTCATCGACAATATTTACCGCTACGTGCAGGCGACCTCGGAGATCAACGCCGAGCTGAACCGCATGCCGATTGAGAACGGCTACCCGGCGACGATCGAGACTGACGTGAGCTCCGTCGAGGAGCGCATCAACTCCACGCAGGGCGGTTCGATCACCTCCTTCCAGGCGATCTACATCCCGGCCGACGACATCACCGACGAGGCGGTGCAGGTCATCCAGAGCCATCTGGACGGGCAGATCGTGCTCGACCGTAAGGTCGCGGAGAAGGGCATCTATCCGGCGGTCAACGTCTTCCAGACGACCTCCGGCATGATCGACGCCGAGAAGATCGGCGAGCGCCATTATTATCTGGTCAATGAGGTCATCCGCTACCTGTCCCGCTATGAGGAGCTCGAGGAGATCATCGCCGTGCTCGGCATCGAGGAGCTCTCGCAGGAGGACGCGCGGATCTTCTACCGCAGCCGTAAGCTGCGCAACTACTTCACGCAGCCGATGTTTGTCGCGGAGAACTTTACAGGCATCCCGGGCGAGTTCGTCGCGATCGTGGACGTGCTGGACGACGTTGAGAATATCTTAAGCGGTACCTATGACGACGTCGATGAGACGGAGTTTTCCTTCATCGGCTCCTACGGAAAAAAGAAGGGACGGGCGTAAGCGATGGCGTCGGAGGTCAGGGAACAGGCGCGGCAGAACAGTCGCAGGATGACGGCCCGCGTGGTCAGCCTCGAGGGCGGCATGCAGGAGTACACGGACGTCAGCGTCATCCATATCCGCAGCAGGTACTACAATCTGCTGATCATGGAGGGCTATACGCCCAGCATCGGCGAAATCGAGGGGACGGTCACGATCGTCTCCGACACGCAGTCGGTGAAGCTGGAAAATATCCGCGGGTTTTACCTGCACAAAAAGGACGTGTTCCGCGTGATGATACAGGAGGGAGAGAGCGTCGATGTACAGTAGATTTCTCTACTATATCGTGCAGTTCAGGCAGCTGATTATCTTTACGGTGTTCAGCCTGATCGTGGTGACGGCCTTTCTGCTGCTGCAGATGCGGGATTTTTCCTGGACGAGCCGCAGGCGTCTGCTGGTGATCACGCTGTTTTTCAACATGGCGCCGCGCTACATGGTCTACCTGGCGGCGAATTACATCCAGCTGATGTTCGTACTGTCGATGCTGATCACGATGCAGGAGGTACAGCTCTCGCACCTGGTGCTGCTCGTGCTGCTGGGTCTCATCCAGGCGGTTGCGATCGGAGAACCGGCGGAGAGTGTCCGCTCCTTCTTCGGGAGCGTGCTGCTGTACGCGGCCTTCCTGATCGTGGATCTCTTACGCACCTACATTTTCGCGCTGCGCTTTGACTGGCGCATCGCCTTTGTATTCGCGCTGATGTGCGCCTTCCTGGTATTGTACTCGCTGTACTTTTTTATCAACAGCATCAAGTGCCTGGCCTCACGCCACACGGCGGTATTAAGACGCCCGAAAAAAGAGAAGCGCGAGCGCAGGCGCCGTAAGACGCCGGAGCCGGGGGAGGACATCGGCCTCATCAATCTGGACGAGGAAGAAATATAAGAGCTTTGTTTTAGGAGAGTCTGAGGAGATTATGAAACTGTCGCTGAACTTATCGGAACTGAAAAAGAGGAGAAGGGAGCTGATCCTGCCCATTGCGCTGATGGCGGGGCTGCTGGTGATTCTTTTTGTGGTCGTCCAGCTGCTGGGCAGGGCGGAGCGCGTCACGATCAATGAGCCGCTCTACCAGTACGTCTTCGAGCAGGCGGACAGCTATCCGGACGGGGTGGCGATGAAGAAGACCGAGGATACCGTGATGATCGACTACGGGCATCAGACGACGGAGACGAACGGCTATCCCTTCTACTACAGGGGCCAGGATAAGCTGATCCTGACCGACGATTTCCTGTATCTGATGCAGACCGGCGACTTCGGCGGGAGAGTGCAGTATTTTACGACGATATCCGGCAGCGGGACGAGCTACCTGCTGGACGACGGGGAGAGCGGAAAGCTGACGGGCGGCATGCTGCATGATGGCAGCGACGTCTACATCTTCCTCGAGGATACGGAAATCGAGTACAACGGCCTGACAAAGGAGATCAGCGGATTCTCCTATGTCGTGTGCTTCCAGGGTGAGAGCATCCTGATCTGGAACTATGGCGACGCGGAGGCGACCTACGCCGAGCTCGATGAGAGCGGCGCCATGGCCTATATGGAAAACGGAATTGACGTCGATCTGGTGAACGACATTTACTATAAACCCAATGGTACGAAATATTTGCTTTTCAACGATCCGGCGATTTTTGACCCGGTCTCGGCAGAATAGGAGGGGCAGGCATGAAGATGAAAAAGGCTGAAAAACAGACGCCGAAGTCGTCGTCGCGCAGAAGGATTCTGGGGGTGGCGATCGATCTGAGGCTGTTGCTGGCGGTGGCGCTCATCGTGCTGGCCGCCATAGGAATCTTCGCCTGGATGTTCCGGCAGATTCATGTCGGCTATGTGGAGGAGGACGGCTACGTGGTCTCTTCCTCGCAGCTGTACGGCTACCTGAACAAGGGAGCCGAGGAGGGCTCGGCGATCCAGCTCTCCTCCGTGAAGAGCAACGACGAGATCTTCTCCCGCGCGGGAAATTACTACGTCGGACAGGATATGGCGGAGTATCAGTCGGTCTATCCGCTGTTCGCGAACGACGGACAGGCGCTCTATTTCATGAATGATTCCTCCATGCTGGTCACGGAGGATTTTGAGCTGCTGAGCACCTATCAGGGCATGTTCGTGACGGGCGGCACCTCCTTCAACGCGGACCGCACCCAGGCGGATATCGAGACGATCTACCTCGTGAAGCTGAAGAACGGGCTCTACCAGAATGCCCTCACGATCTCCCTTACGGGGAGCGGCTATTCCAATTCCATCAGTGTCAACTCGACCATCCTCTTCGGGGATGATTATCTGCGCTGGTATTCAGTGTTCGGCGACACGCTCGTCTATCATGAGATCAGTGACCCCTCCGGTCTGACGATCACGATCGACGGCGTCGAATTCCCCTACAGCGAATTTCTGGAAGAACTGAACGGGGCCTCGGAATACGAGGTGACGCAGCCGCAGTCCTCCTCCGATGACGACGATGACGCGCAGGAGGAAGAGGAGCAGGAGAGCGGGACCGTCGAAGCCGAGGACGCCGGAAAAGCGGAGGCGAGCGGTACCTCCGGTTCGGACGACGACAAGGCGGACAATGATAAAGTAAAGAAGGATACCGACGGCTCGACCGGCTCTGCGAGCGGTACGACGGCGGGCTCCTCCGGCTCAGGCAGCGCCTCGGGCTCCGGCTCGGGCAGCAATTCCTCCGATACCGCGTCGGGCGACAGCTCGGGCGACGACGGCAGCAGCTCGGGCAGCAGCACGAGCGGCAGCTCGGGCGGCAGCGGCACGGCCTCCGCTTCCTATATCAAGCCGACGGTAAAGGTCTCGAATGTCAAGATCGGCGTCTACACCCTGGACTTCGACATCGAGATCGTGGACGAGGGCGGCAACCTCAAGAAGGTGACCGCGACCGCCTACTGGAACAATATGAGCAACTCGCAGAGAAAGTCGGCGAAGACCTCCGGCAGCTACACGATCAGCAACCTGCAGTCAGGCCAGACGATTACCTTTGTCGTCACGATGAAGTACCGCACGGCGGACGGTAGCTATACGGTGGAGGAGGTCTACAAGACCGTGGATCTGAGCACCTATAAGATTGAAGAGGGCACGAACACGCTGAGCCTGAGCTATCTGCAGGATACGTATTATGATGTAACCAGCAGCAATGATGGCTACGACCAGATCTACCCGAACCAGATCCAGATCAAGAATATTTATCTGGAGGAGCAGGACGACGCCATCGTGCCCACCTCGACCTCGACGCTGGACAGCATCTGCTACTTCCGGATCTATGTCTATGAGTTGGATGATGATACAGGAAAGATCGTGGATGAGGACAATCCGATCGTCTATACACTGAGCAATTCGGAGCGCTCGAAGCTCACGCAGACGACCACAACGGAGGAGACGGACGAGGAGGGCAATGTGATCTCCACGACCACTTCCGAGGGCCTCACCTGGACCTCCGACAGCTCGACCGCCTCGCTCGACGAGTGCAAGGAGTATGTCTACGAGTTCGAGATCGTGGACCGCTACGGCGACGCGCTGATGGTCGATTATATGGTCGACGTGGACGGGGAGAGCCGTTATGAGAATGGCGACCTGATCACCGGCACCGCCAGCGACCGGCACGCCTGGACCTGCGCGGCGCATCCGACCGGCAAGCTGACGCTCGGCACGGCGACCTACGAGAGCCAGACCGTGACGGTGGCGCTGACGAACAAGGACGGTGGCGCCCAGATATCAGAGCTCTATCTGACCGAGGCGGACAGCTATGGACGCTATGTGGAGTGGGATACGACTACAACGGACGGAGTTACGGCTTCGGACATCACGGGAGCTGTCGGAACCTCGAAGCTCACGGAGGCGGCGCATTTCCGTCTGATGGAAGGGAAGGACGCGGATACTGGAGATACACTGCCGCTCTATGCCGGTGTAAAGGTTACCGGGAAAGAGGGCTACGACGGCTCGGAGAGCATGTCCTGGGAGAAGCTGCAGCTGCCGGCCTTCGCGAATAATACGTATACAATCACGCTGACCGCGGTCTACAATATCGGCGACCGCCAGGGGGATTATACCGTGGCGCTCGCGACCCGCAGCAACGCGCGCACGACCTCGCTGAGCACCCTGGGCAACGTCTCCTTCACGCGCTCGGCGGGCGACGTGGGCTCGGATTCGGTGGCCTACAGCTACACCTCCTCCACCGTGTCCTCGAAGCTGCTGCCGCTGATCTATGAATACGACTACACGCTGACCGACACGACGGACAGTGATAACCCGACGTCCGCGCTGACGCTGCGCGTCACAAAGAACTATGAAGAGATTGAGGGCGATAAGGAAAAAACCGGCAGCACGGGTATCGCGCTGACGCTGGAGGACGGGGACACCATCTACGCGAACGAGTGGTCGGTGAACTACTCCTTCCAGTACCGCGACCGAACCGATTCGAGCAAGACCGTGTATACGGTGACCGGCTCGGTGTATCTGGACGACAGTGGATATCTGGTCCGCACGATCGAGCTGGACGGCGTGCTGGTGGCGACGCTCTACTACTCGGAGGAAGGCCTTACAACGGATAAGAGCGAGGCTGAGAAAGTTGACGATGATGCGCTGCTCTCCGCCTTCGCGGTGATGCTCGACATGGATACCTACGCCGATGTGATCGGGAACTATAGTGAGTATATAAAAGAGATGAATCCGACGCTTGATACCGCCGCGCTGCCCACTGCCTCCTCGGTGACGGTCGAGCAGAGTGCGATGGTCACGCTGGACTTTCCGTCCCAGGTGGACCAGGTGGACGGCGAGGGCAATATTACGCTGGACGTCAACAGCGTCTGCTCGATCGGCGTCACGGCGGAGAAGCTCTGCGACGCGCTGAGCGTGCTGGACAGCGATACGACTGCGTCGGATGACGACAAGGAGTTCTGCGACGTGTGGCTGAACGCGTTGTCCGCCCAGGCGGCAATGCTCTCGGTCGAGCTCTCCGGGCTGGAGAGTAAGCACACCTACGTGGCGGAAGCCTCGGCCTACGCCTATCAGTCCGGAAATATCGGCGTCACGGTGGACGACGAGGGCAATGTGGAAGACGAGTCCGGCGCGCCGGTCATCACCTCGGTGACGACCACAAGCACGACCCTGACGCTCAGCACGCAGAAGAGCGCGCCCGAGGTAAATATTGAGATCTTCACTTACTCCTCGGATCTGGTGCTCTATGATTTCTATGTATACGATCCGGATGAAGCGATCGTGGAGCACAGCGGCATGCGCTCCGTTACGGTCAACCTGTACGAGTATGATGAGGAGACGGGCACGGAGACGCTGATCGAGCAGATCACCGGCCTCACGGACTGCATCATCGATGATCTCGATGACGCGGAGACGTACGCGCAGGATATCTCTTTCAGCAATCTGACCGAAGGCCAGGTCTACCGCATCAAGGTGACCGCGGACGCCTACGACACGACGCCCGATGGCAGCAGTACCACGTATGGCGTCCTGATCGGAGAGTCCAGCGCAGAGGCGGATGGCGAGGATACCTATTTCAGCTCGACCGGCGTCTGGGAGGTGACCTGTGGATCCTCGATGACGACCGGACTGACGCTCGAAGAGGTGTTCTCGGAAGATCCCTATACGCTCGAGAACCAGCTGATCGACTTTACCACGATGGAGGACGACCTGGACGCGGGCGGCACCGGCGGCTGGGAGGTCGGCACGCTCTCGACGAGCGACGGCGTGAGCGTGACGGAAGATACCTCCTATATCGTGACGCCCTATCTTGAGCTTCGCTACGACAAGAACGATGACGGCGTGGCGGACGACCTGACGGCGGACGACGTCTTCATCGCGAGGGGCATCAACGGCGGCACGGTCTACTTCTATAACAAAAATAAAGGTCGATTGTAAAATGAAGTTGAACACCTAAAAAATCCATAGCGATTGAA
>JAJQCG010000213.1 GCA_021202815.1 Lachnospiraceae bacterium
GTGCCAGAAGATGCTTTCGATTAGGCCCCGCGCTGCGCTGGGGGTAATGATGTCATAACTTACACGCTCTGTCTTCATCTCCGGACGCGAAAAGCAGGCGTAAGGCCCCCAGACTTCGATTTTGATGGACAATCGCGTTCACTCCTTTCTTGTATAAATGGTGTTTCATAGGTTCTCATCTCCTTTTTCATTTGTAGGATGGTGATAATATAGCACAAGAGATTTTGCTTGTCAAGAGGTAGGAAGAAGATTATAATGAACAGGTCAGCGAAAGCTGTGGATTGAAATATTTGCAGGATGGTGATTTCCATCCGGTCGCACGGCGAGCCGCCTCGCCGTGCGATTGCTTTTGGTACCACCACTCAGCATAGCGTGTTATGTTATCTTATAGGAATAATCCCTGCCCTCCCTGCGCGTCAGATTTTAAGCCGGTCTCCCGGTCATACCAGGTGAGGGAGGTCAGCACAGCAGAGCGTTCGTCAACGGGATTCAGCGCTCCCGCCTGGTAAAGGGCCTCATATTGCTCTTTGTAGACCTCCACACTGTACGGACCCAGCTTCCGGTAGAGCGTTCGGCTCTTTTGCCCGGACTGGAGCTGTTCACAGAGGCCCGCCCCTTCGTCAATAGGCAGGTAAACTGTCTTGGTGGGGGACTCGATCAGGACAAATTCCTTGGCGACAGTGGCGAACGGAAACTGTACGCCTTTCCACCCCTTTTGGTAGTCGAAGGCTGCCATGATGTTCTTTTGGTCCAGCGCTTCTGGTCCTTTGACATTGTACAGAGTTTTGAAATAGTACGAGATGGCATCTGGCTGGTCCAGTTCCCCGCACTGCCGCTGCGCGGCTCGCAGAGCGGTGAGCTGGGGTCTCAGCATCACAGGGGCCGGGCAGTCCTCCAACGCAAAGAGATATATAGGACACCGGGCAGGGTCTGATTCCTTTCCCTCCCGGTTGCACCGGCCTGCGGTCTGCAAAAGAGAATCCAGGCCGGCTTCCTCCCGATACGCGACGGGGAAATCTACGTCCACCCCCGCTTCAATCAGTGAAGTGGACACCACCCGACAAGGAAGCCCTGACTTGAGCCGTTGACGAATCTCGGTCAGCTTGGCCCGGCGGTCCGCTGCACACAGCAATGTAGTCAGGCAGAAGCTGCCTCCATCTTTGGGCAGAGTGGCGTAGAGCTGTTGGGCGGTCTTGCGGCGGTTGACGACACACAGCACCTGTCTGTGCGCTTGCAGACAAAGGGCCAACGTCTCCATGTTGAGATTGCCCAAATCCTCCACATGACAGCGCCGCAGGGCCAAATAGAGTGCCTCCCCGCCGGGGCAAATCTCCCTTAACCGCAGGCTGGGCGCCAATTCCGCGAACAGCGGCCCTAAGGCCGGTTGGGTGGCAGTACACAGCACTGCGGTAGCCCTATAATGTTCCACTAACTGGGCGATGGCGGCACAACAGGGCCGCAGGTAAGGCAGGGGAAGGGTCTGCGCCTCATCAAAAATGACAACACTGCGGGCCAGATTGTGGAGCTTCCGGCACCGGGAGGAGCGGTTGGCGTAGAGGGATTCAAAGAACTGGACGGCGGTGGTGACTACCAGGGGCGCGTCCCAGTTCTCGGCGGCCAGAAGCTGGCGATATTCCTCCGGGGACAGATCCTCCGGGTCTTTTTGGCGGAAAGCGGCCTCCCCATAATGGGCCAGGACGTTTTCCGGCCCTAAAATCTCCTGAAATACCTCCACGGTCTGGTCGATGATGGAGGTATAAGGGATGACATAGACCACGCGCTCCAACCCCTGGGCCAGGGCGTGGCGAAGGGCGAAGGCCAGGGACGCAGTGGTCTTACCGCCGCCGGTGGGGACGGTGAGGGTGTAGAGGCCACGGGGCCACTGCTCCCCGTGCTCAATACAAGCGCGAAGGATGTCGTTGCGGCTGCGGTTCAGTGTGCTGCCAGTGTCTGTGGCCAGCCAGCGGTCTGTTTTGGCTGTGAGTCGGTCCAGCAGGACCGACAGAGACATATAGTCTCCCCGCGGTTGATGGCCGCCGTCAAGCGGCACTTCCGCTGCGCTCCCTGCCTGCATGAAGGTCTCCGTGTCCAAAAAATCCGCATCCACCAGGCAGGAGTAGAGCATCCGGGTGAAAAAGCTGTCGGTAAAGCCGTTTCGATCAAGGAAGGGCAGCGGGGAGACCTGAGGCAGTGTCACTTCCTGCCGCCAGGCGTTGCAATCCGGCACCTGCCGCCGGAGACGGCCTGCTAAAGTGGAGTTGTCTGCCGTGTCTTGTCTGGAACCGAAATCCGGCAGACCGGCGTGATGCCCCGCCACAGCGAAGGATATGGGCAAAAGCCTCTGGTTAAATGCCTCCTGCGCACCTGCGGTAGAGTGATCGGTGCGTGGAGCGTGGTCCGGGTCTCGGATGCGCCGCTGGAAGGGCTGGGAGTACTTGCCGATGTCGTGAGCCAGTCCTGCCCAGCGGCCCCACTCCGCAGCGCCAAAGGCGGAGGCAAATTGCTCTGCCAGGGCTGCCGTCCCCTCCAGGTGAGCTTTTACTGTCTGAGTGTGACCATCCTCAGCGCGATGGGCGATATATTCGTCTTTTTTCATAACTGCCTCCTGTCCGGTCCATGTGTGATCGACAGCAATTATGGCCGAGCAGCCGTTTCTGTGTGCGCTGTCCAGGTTAAATTGTTAATTTTACCAAAACCATCCTACACCATTTGATGCTGTTTGTCAATTTTTTCGTAAAAGTGTGGTCGGCTTTTACTGTTAAGGGGCACTTCCGCTGTCAAGCAGCACTTCTACCCTCAAGGGGTACGTCCGAAGCTTCGCTTCTCCTTGCGCTGCGCTCCCTGCCTGTCTGTCCGTTATTGAGGTAAACGCCATTAGCTGGCAGAGATGACACATTGTCAAACGGTCATAGCAGTCATAACCCCGCCCCTCTCCACATAGGCTCCAACAGCCGGGCTTTTTGCCCGGCGGTCTGGAGTGGTTGCCATGAAGCAGGATCTGGAAGAACGGGCTGCGGCAGTGGCCCGGTATATCAT
>JAJQCG010000066.1 GCA_021202815.1 Lachnospiraceae bacterium
GTCCATAGGCTCATACTCGTCCGTCTCAAGCTTACCACCATTACAAATATAATAGTAGGCAAGAGCCGTCCGAGACTTACCACTTCCGACGCCACCGCAAAGAATACACCCGTTTTTCATCCGTTTAACGGCATCAAGCTGATAGTCTCTAAGAGATATGCCAGCCATCTTTACTGCATCACCCCTGCAATCGGAGTAATCAAGTCTTCGTCGGCTCCAAATATCTTTCTCAACTGGTCGTTCATCATCTTTTCCCTCATGTACATTGGTGTATACCAATAGTTTTTCTTAGAATCATTAGGCGCAATCGGATCTGTGAGCGAATTACCGACTTTCACATAGCCTCTTACTCCAAGAAGCGAGATCTGAATGTAGCACATCAACGCTGCAATCATGTCGATGTCCTGCCCGACAACTAACAAACACTCCTGATAATTGTAGTCGAGCTTATCGAGCCGCTTTCTTGCAACATTGATACCAGCAATCAGAGTAGCTCCGGCACCACAGCAAGGATCATTTAGAGAGATACTTTCACCGTACTTCAATCCGCGCTTCGCAATTTCCATATAAGATTCTTCCGGCATCAAGACTTCAGCCATGAACTCACACATATGGTACGGGGTAAAGAATTGTCCATGAGCCCCATCGCCTAAACCAAGAGACATATAGAGTTCCCCCAAAAAGTCCTGTTCAGAGTTTTCATCCAATGCCTCAATAACGTATGCAGCAAGTTTCGGGAAGATCTCCTGCTCCTTTTTGCGATATTTCTTAATGGTTTTCAAATATAACGCTTCTCGTTCGTCAAAGTGGCTTTTGTCCATCCTCGACAAAGCACAAGCAAACATTACAATGAAATCGCTCCAGACATTTATAGCTCTATAGCGGTATGCCAAGACCTTGAAATCATCAAGAAACTGGTCTCTTATACTACGATTTTTCTGCATTTTAATACCTCCTTGTCAATAATCTGAGGGTAATAGTACCGTGGTTATGTTGGTATCGCAGTTGTGGATAATCCATAGCACCGGCTCATGCTGCCTGACATCGTGATAAATGCCGTGAATCATCCCAGTGTTGGTTTCCATGGCTTGCTTATTAAGTTCTTGTGTTTCTCGGTCGCACCTGTTGCCCCAATTACACTGCGAGAATCTTTGGATTGACCGATTTACAAAGAGCTTGAATAGCGGTCTTGTCTGCATAAGCTCATCGACTGCGCGTGTAACCACGAGGTCGCCTAATGAAATTTTGTTGTCCATGTTTCTTTTCTCCTGTCCTAAGATTTAGTAGTTGTCCATTGCTGCAAGAACCTTGTCCGTATAATGTGTATCATGCGTACCAGATTCCCAAAGTTTCTTTCCTCCAGTAATTCCGCAGTTGTAGAATATCAATGCCTTCTTGACATCTCCATCTGCTTCATTAAGGCATTCGCATAGAATTTCAACGCCTGCCTTGATGTTCTGATAGGGGTCTAAAAGATCGTCAACCCCATACACGGTTCGGCACTTCTCAATGTGGATGACATTTACCTGCATCAAACCATAGTCTTCAGTACTGCTAACGGCATCCTCCTTGAAATTACTCTCAACTTCAATGATTACAAATATCAATGGAACAGAGATGCCTTCTACACTTGTGCAGTTTATTAAGTACTCAGCATAGTCCATTATGTAGTCCTGTAGCTCCTGAGACAGCGGGACGTCATAATATTTCCGTTCGTACACGTCCGTAGCAGTATCTGTTACAAGCGATGCACTGTTTTCGTTCATCGTAACCACCTCCATAATTAGTGTTGGTTCTTCCTCGATTTCTTCTGGCTCGTCTGCACACAAAAGCGTTGAAAGGCAAAATATCATTGCTAAAATGCCAATCAACGCTATGATGAACATTAAAGAGCCTTTTAAGCTACTTTCCCGCATGGTCGCATACCCAAATCGGCAACTCAGGGCAAGGTGCCCAATGAGTGACTTTGTTTCCTTCGGGGAACCTAGGAACAATGTCAACCCAGCCGTCTCTTTTGACTGCGCTGTATCTTCCGAATTTGAGAATCTCGTTGTCAAATATAACCATTACTCTTTCTCCATAAGGCGGAGCGTGTTTCGGGTTAAACTTAATCCACTGTTGCATGACTGACCTCCTTAGTCGAATGGAACTTCATCAGGACCTTCTTTTTCCGCATACTTATCTGCGAAATCATCTTCCTCGATGGTCACATACATGGTCTTCAGATAAGCTTTAACGCCTTCTTTCCCGTTGACTTCCCAATTATAAGGGCGAATTGTCAGATCAACATTCCTAATTTCGGCATAGTCAAGAGAATCGATGGAATCCTCATCAAGCTTTGTCTGCTTATGACGGGTTACTAAAACAACCTTGGGAGGGTTATTACTGAAATTGACGGCAACTTGCAGATAGTGACGAACCGGCTCGTCTTCATCTCTTGGCTGTAATGCTCGTATATTCCACCCGTCTTCAATCAACTTCTGCGCCATATCGGAATCATCAATAATTACGCAGAAATTGCGAGTGCCGGCACGATTGTATTTAGATTCTGCTCCTTTGAAATTCCTAAATATAATTCGTGCGTTTTCGATAATAATGTTATCAACTGTTTTGTAAGCCATAAGCTTTTCCTCCTGATTAAAGATTGTTAAGATGCTTAGAAGTGATTATCTTTGCATAATCCTTGAAAGCATAGTTGTGGTCGAGTTTGGATTTGTACACATCTGACAATGTAATTGACGATGAATACTGCCAAATGCCGTAATTGCCTTTATAGTATTTAGAGATGTTGCTCTGCGAGCTAACGTAAGCTGCACACCAGACATCATAGCTTTTTAGGTCATCCATATTAAACTTGGAACCGAGCCATGATGCCGAAGCATAAAGCATAACATAGTATCCTTCGTCTTCAACTTTCTGAAGCCAAGTAGCGGCAATCTCCGTCCGAAGATCTTTAGAAAGTGACTTCTGCGAAGAATCCTCAATATCATAGGCCACAGGATACTC
>JAJQCG010000172.1:0-16183 GCA_021202815.1 Lachnospiraceae bacterium
AACTGCAGGCGGTAGGTCGTGCTGTAGCTCAGATTCTGGAAGCTGCCCGAATAGGTGCTGCCCATCTGATGCGCCGTGCCGATCGTCGGCGCGCTGTAGAGCGTTGAATTCGCTGTCGTATCGTTCAATAAGGTATAGCTGTCGCCGCTCTTCTGTGTGAGATAGACATAGTAGGTGTTGTCCTGGCTGGTGTAGTTCACATCATTCATGTGGTAGCTAAAAGAGATCGTCGTGTCGCTGTAGGTGATGTTTGCGGTCTGGATCAGCGCCTGTTCGTCATCATCGAGCGACACGGAGCTCCAGGTCACGGCGTCGCTCGTGACCGCGCCGGTGTCCTCCCCATCGTCCTTGCTGCTCACACTCACATAATTGCCGCCGCTCTGCAGCTGGTAGACGTCCGCCGTCACCCGATAGCTGTAGCCTGGCTTGATCACGCCGTTGCCCGCCTCATAGGTCCAGCTCAGCGTGTTCTCGCCCTTGGTCGTATTCGCCGGGTACTTCGTCGCGGCGCTGTCCCATGCAGTGCCGTCATACATCTGCGTGTCCGTGGCCACGACCGTCCACTCATCGTTCGAGGTCGGATCCTCCGGATAGCGCTCCAGCTTGTAGCACACATACAGGGAATCCTGCTCCGCGTTCAGGATCTCCGAGGAGATCGTCGCCGTCGCCTTCAGGGTCTTCGTCGTCGTGAAGGTCGAATAGCTGTTGCCGAGGCTCAGACTCACCGCGGAGATCGTGACGCCCTCGGTCGTAGCGCCGAAGACCTTCTTGCCGTTGACGACATACTGGAAGAGGTTATCGTCGCTGAGAGTGCCCGTCAGGTAGTCCGTGCCACCCCAGATTGTCTGCGCAATGTCAACCGCGCCGCTGCCGGTATACAGTGTATTCTTGTCATAACTGCTGAACAAATCGTCATCCGTCCAGGCGCTACTCCCTGCATTGTCCGCATCTTTATAGAAGACCTCTATATAATAGGACGTATCGCCGCTCAGGCCCGTCAGGTCGACGCTGATCGTCCCGTCTGAGGTGTCGAGATCATTCTCAGAACCGATCCAGGCGCCCACAAGGCTCCCCTTCGTCGCCGTACCACTATTATCCACAGTATAGCTGTAGATCAGATAGTAGAGGTGGATGACCTCCTCGTCACTCGCGAGCTCCACCATGTTCCAGTTCTCCAGCGTTACGGAGATATTCACCGTGGTGAGGCCGCCTGTCGTCGTCGTAGAGTTCAGCGAAGGCACCGCCGAGGCCACCTCCGTCGCGCCGATGTCCGTCTGCTCATAGGTGGCGACCTCCATGATCTCCAGCACGTCCGTCGCGCTGTAGCCGTCGAGGTTCGTCAGATAATAACTGAGCATCCGGTTATTCGTGCCCAGAGCCGTGTCGAAGGTGTCGGAGGACAGGGTGATCGTCTGCTGCCAGGGCAGCGTGCTCCCGGTCACATAGGACGCGCCCACGTAGAACAGCGAGCGGCCCGCACCCGCGTAGGTCCGGTTCACCGTGCGGCTCGAGGTGTAGAGGTAGCGCTCGGAGTAGTAGCGCGTCGTGGTGCCATAGAGGCTCGCGTTCTCGATCGCGTTGACATACTTCACCGCGTAGTACTCGGACGTCTTCACCGTGTCGCCGGTGTCGCTGAACCCGCCGTCTCCGGTCAGGTAGTACACCTCCAGATGGAAGGTCAGCAGATCGCCGATCTCATACTGCAGCGTACTGTCGCTCGCACTGTCCAGGTCGGTGATCTTGAACTTCAGATAATAGCGGTAGTCCGAGGCTCCGCTCGAGGGAGCGACCGGATAGAGCCAGAGCTCTTTCTTCGTTCCGTCAAGAATATCTCCCGAGCTGTTTCTGTCATATATGTAGGTGTATGTTTCCCCGCCGTCATCCGACACCTCTGCCGTCAACTTCACCGCCGCGATCTGCCGCGCCTTGTTGAGGTAGTCCGCGGACAGGTAATAATCGTCTGTCTCCGACAGTTCTCCGGCTGTGCCCCACTCCGTGAGGTCATTCTCCGAGGCGCTCAGATAAACATAGATCGTATTATTGTCGTCATCCGGCTGCACGTCCTTCACATCCAGCTGATCGTCCTCATCATCCGCACTCATAACGGAGATGTAGTTGTGCTCGAGCAGCGAGATATTCGTATAACTGGTCGCCGCGTTGTAGCCGACGTCGTCGAGCAGGATATAGTCCGCGCTCAGCCGGTAGGAATCGCCCTCCGGGTCCAGATTCCACACATTCACGGTGGTGCCGCGCGTCGTCACCTCTTTGTCGTCGCTGTCAAAATAGAGATAGGTCACCGCTTTGCGGATGTCTTCCAGGTCTTCATCCACCAGATAGTAAGACGGCGCCGTCTCATCGGACGATGTGTCATAATACTCGTAGAGCTCGTTCAGCGCCACGACGTCTGTACTGTCCGTCGCGCTCACAAAGTCGAAGGCCAGATAATAGCCCTCCGAATTTGCACCCAGTTTCTCCCCGAACAGATTCGTGATGCCGCCGCGGTCGGAGGCCTGACTCACGGGCGAGGTCGTGTTGTAGGTGTCCAGGATCGATTTCCACTGGATCGCGTCGTCCGGGTCATCGATGTAGATGCTCCAGACATCCTGCTCACCGCCCGTCGTGGACACGAGCTGCGAGTAGACCACCGGCTCCTGCCGGTAGATGGAGATCACATTGGAGCAGAGGGTATTGCTCTTCGTGTAATCCTCACCCTGCAGCGCATAGTAGTCCTCCGGATACTGGAAGGCGTCGCTCGCGCTCTCCTGCGTCGCGAACTCGTAATCCTCCGTCAGCTCCGCCTCGAAGGCGAAGACATAGCTCTGCCCGCGATAGAAGGATTTCTCATTCATAAAGAGAACCAGGTAGCCGTCCTCGCTGCCCGTCGTGTCGTACACGAAATCCGCGCCGATGTAGTTCGAGTCAGACGGTGTGATTCCGTCTATATTCGCGATATACGGAAGATCGTCTTCATTATAAAACAGCAGGTACACCTCAGGCACCGTGGTCCGCGGACTCTCCGTGCCAAGCGCATTCAGCGTAATCGTGATCTTGATATCGTAGATCGCCTCGCCCGCCTCGTCCGTCTCCTGCGTGGGCGTCGTGCTGGAGGCAAGGCCGCTCCAGACGTCATAACTGAAGCCATAGTAGGTGAAGGTCTGCGTGGGATAGGTCGTATCCCCGACATAGGAGGTCGTCAGCTTCAGACCCGCTACTGTGTCGTCATCCCAGAAGAGACTGTAGACGCTGTCATCGTCATCATCGCCGTTGAATTCACCGACCTCGGAGTTCAGCAGCTCCGTCACCGTGATGTAGCTGCCATCCGACGAGACGATCTCGTCCGGCTCCAGATAGGGCGCCGCCACCAGCTCCAGATTGGAGTATTTTACCGTGCCGGAGAGCGGGAGACTGTTCACATAGGCGGACTCGGCGGAGGTCCAGGCGTAGTAGTCGTACACGCCGGAATCCGAATTGTAGTCCATGTAATCGTAACGATACTCTGTGTAGTCGTAGGCCGCGATCACGGTGATGTAGTAGGAACCATTCGTCAGCGAGCTCTCCTGCAGCTCGACGCCCGCAGAATTCACGAAGCGGTAGACATACTTGCTGCCGACGCCCACGATGCCTTCGTAACCGCTGGCTGCATAGCTCTGCATCGTATAATAAGCATTTGCCCCATAGAACTGCTCATACAGCGTATTCCTGCCGACCTCGATCGGATCCGACTCGTCGTAGAGCGTCACGGAGCCCAGCATCGTCGAGCTGTCGTCCGCACGGTACAGCTCGAAGGTCAGGCTGTAGAGACTGCGGTAGGAAGCGTTCGTATTCTGCAGATACTCTTCCTGATAGTCTGCATAAGTCCAGTAGCTGCTGCCGTATTCCTTATAATAGTTTGTAGCGCCCTGTTCTCCCAGTCGGAAATACACGCCGATCCCGCTGTTGTTCGAAGTCACAGCCAGCGCGATCTTCACCGTGCGCTCACTGGCGGTCTTCAGGGAGAGAGAGCCGATCGTCACACGGTTATAGTTTGAGTCATAACCATAGAGCGTAAACATGTAGGTGGTGTCCGCCTTCAGACCGGTAAGATCGAGGGGGATGTTCAGCTCAGTCACCGCGGCTATGCTGCCAGTATTCCCATCGGCGTCACTGGTCACACCGGCCGATGCAGTATAGAGATACGTGTTCGAAACGGCTGTGTACTCCGTGGACACATAGTAATCCGGCTCCGCGGAAATCTGAAGCTCCATCGGATAATCTTCGTTTAAAACGTAACCATTACTTGCCCCAATCTCCGCGGTCAGTGTGCCCTCGATCGAGTTGAAGGTGATGCCGTAATTACTGGAGGTATCGGTCGTCGTATTTCTGGTATTCTCATCACCCGTGAAGGTCAGGCTGACATTCGTGATAGTCAACAGCCGCGCGCCGTCCCAGGCAGCTGTGAAGCTGTCATCCGTAGTCTCATTGGAGTCGACGCTCGCAAAAGCCCCGAGCTTACTGCTATTCGACTCATAGATCGGCAGCTCGACCTCCTTCTCTCCGTCATTGTAGATATAGTAAGCGCGCAGCCAGTAGTAATCCCCGGTGTGGATCGGATCTGTCGAGTCAGAGGACACCGAGAAGTAGGTGATATAGCCGGAGGTCACGGTCTGGCTGGCCACCAGCTCGCTGCTGTCTGCGCCCGCCATGCCCGCCGCGCTCTTATAGAGCTCGAAGCGAATGCTCGTGATCGTATCGTCCGGGTCGTCCGGCGAGGTGTAGGCCTTCGCCGTGCTGTCATATTCGCCCAGCGCCTGCGCCAGGAAATAGCCGGTATTGTACGCCGTCAGGCTCACGCCGCCCAGCGTCGGGCTCTGCTTCAGAGTCGTGGAGGTTTACTCATAGGTAATGTCCGACATCGTCGTGGTCGTCATCACCACCTCATTATTCTCATCAAGCGTATAGGTCATAACCACAAAGGTCGGCTGGAAGGTGATCGTAAAGCTCTGGTTCGAATAGTCGTACTCTGACGAAGTGCTGAGCTGGGCCAGGTCGATCTCGATCTCGTCAAAGTCACTGAAGGTATCGTAATAGACGCCGTCCACATAGACCACAACCTCTTCCATCGTGACCAGGCGGTTCTCCGTATTCAGAGTGAAGGTGAAGCTGTCCTCCGTCCGGTCGATCAGATCGAAGGAGATACCATAGTCGTCCGCCGTGAAGGTGCGCGTCAGGAGCACCTGGCCGACCGGCTCGTCCAGGCCTTCCAGGATGTATTCCGCGTAGACGGTGACCTGATACTGATGCCCCGCCTCCAGACCATTGTAGGCAAGGGCGTCATTGTCATTCGTAGAGTCCAGCACATCCGCCAGCTCATAGTAATAATCGCTGTCATAGCTCGAGTCGGAGGTCCAGACCCGGATCACTTCGCCGGTGTCCAGATCGGTCAGCGTGATCACCGTGGTACCCTCCTCGATGCTGTCGCAGGACACTTCATCCATCGTCAGCTCAAAGCTCAGTACCTGGCCGTCCACGACCCAGCTCGAAACGGTGATCGTCGGCACGCTCGTCGCCATCGCCACGCCGGAGACCAGCCCGCCGGATGCGCCGTTCAGACCCTCGGTCCCGGCAGTGCCGGTCGTGCCTGTCGCGCCTTCCTCGCCGGAGACGTCGCTCTCGCCGGTCTGTCCGTCCTCACCCTGCTCGCCGTCTTCACCGTCCGCACCATCCTCGCCGGAAGCGCCGTCCTCCCCATCCGCGCCGTCCAGTCCGTTGATCACGGTAAAGCGGTAGACCGGATAGCCGGAGGACGTCCACGAGGAAGCGTTCGAAGCTCCCGCATCGATCTCAATGTCGTCCACCGAAATGTTCAGCAGCGCCTCCGTGAGCGCACTCGAAGAGCTCAGCTCACCGGTCTCGATCTCCGTCACATCGGCCGGGACATAGAGCTCCCCGGACGCGAGGTCAAAGCACACGCCGTTCGCCAGCTGCAGCCAGGCTCCCTCCGACAGGAACTGCCAGGCGTTCACGCCGTCATTGATCAGCACAATACTCTTGTCATCCGACAGATACTCGACCTCGGCAAAACCGCTGTCGATCGAGTCCCCGCTCCCGGCGGAGCGCATCAGCGTGATCATGGAGGATCCGAAGATATAGCGGATATCGCTGCTCTTAATCAGGAAATTCTCAAAGGTCTCCTGCGTGTCGTCTCCCAGATAATAGCTGCCGTCCGCCGTCCGGCTGAGCGTCTCGCCCTGCTCCATGCCATAATACTGGATCACGCCGTCCGTGAACTCGTCCAGATTCATGACGGAGGTGTCTGTCACCGACGCAATCGAGCTGCCTTCATAATGGATAAAGCTGTCCGCGGCCGTCTCGATCGCACTGCCCTCGGAGCCGGTGAAGGCGATCGTCTCCCCACTCGAGGTCCAGACTGTACCGGCGCTGAACCAGAGCTGATCGCTGACCGTCACATTCTCCTGTCTGTCCTGCGCCGACGCGCTCAGAATATAGCCATCCTCCGCGAAGCTGGTCTTCTCCTTCGTGCCGAGAATCCGCGCCCCCACGGCAAAGGTCAGCAGCGCGACAAGCGCCAGTCCTACGGCCGCTATTAAACTTTTTGATTTTATCAACATCGCCGTCTCCTTCCAGGCCGTTTCTCTCCTGCGTCACTAATCTTCCGTGCGCACCACGATCGTGTCGACCGTCTGAGGATCATTTGTATTTGCGTCAAAGTAAGCCGTCACCGTAATGGTGTAGGTCGTGCCGTTCTGCAGGCCGGTCAAATCCAGATTCACATATGCCTCCTCGCTGAAGGAAGTGCTACCATCCAGAGAGGTGTCGTTTCCTGCTTTGTACCAGCTCGAGAGGCTCGAGTAGTAGAGCAGCTTCGAGCTGCCCGCGGCGGTGATCGTCACCAGGATCCGGTGGACACTGCTGTCGCCCACATAGATCGTATTGCCCGCGCCGGGATAGACGTGAAGCTCGCCCTCAATCGTATCGTCCGTCACACCTGTGGTGCTGCCTTCGCTGAAATAGATATACGCGCTGTCGCTGTTCGCGATGTGCTGCGCGCTCCATCCGGATATGTAGCTGACCGTATCGGTCACGTATTTCTCATTGTCATACCAGGTCACGCTGATCAGATTGCTGTAGTAGCAATCCACGCCGGAGTCGTCCTGGCCGGCCAGGATCGTGTCGCTCAGATAGATGTAGGCCTCGCTGTCCTCCGTCGTCTTGCGCTTCAGACACTCGCCCTCCAGGCTGTCCGCGAGAGAACCGTAATAGCGGTAGACCTCGTGCGTAAAGTAGACGATCGCGCTGTCCGGGTCCGAGCTCACTGTGGCAGAGGACACGAAGAATTTATCCGAGCTGGTCTCGAAATTCGCGTCCTTGACCGTCGGCGTGCGCTTCAGCGTCAGCCAGGTGTCGGTATAGGTGCTGCTCCCGCCATTGCTGAGCTCGACCGTCACGCTGATCGTATAGCTCGTATTGGTGTCCAGGCCGTAGAGCATATAGATATCCCCGGTCTGGGCCGTCTCGGCCAGAGCCTCCATCTCGCTGCTGGACGTGAGCTGGTGACCTATCAGCGTCTGCGTGTCACCGTTCGAGTCGACGTAGGTGATCTCAACCGAGGTAACCGACTCGACCTCCAGCGTGTCCGGAATGTTCAGCGTGAGGCCGAGCGCCGCCTTGTATTTCACGACATTATCGCCGTCCTCCGCGTAATACTCATCGTAATTGGAGCCGGAGATGTAGTCGGACTTCATCTTCTTCACCGAGAAGCCGTACTGGTCAGTGCTGAAGGTACGCGACAGCAGCACCGTCTTCGTGTAGGTGCCGTCGCCGCTGTCGGACTTATATACATTGGCCGTCACGACCAGCTTGTACTGGGTATTGGCCTCCAGATCATCGCAGGAAAAGGTTCCCGAGACCTCGCCGTCCTCCCAGGTGCTGAGATCGAGCGACCAGTTCGTCTGCAGCACCGCACCGGTATCCACATTGACCAGATACATGGTCGTCGTGCCTGCCTCGATGAGGCTGGTATTGTACGCGCGCATCGTGAAGTCGATCGAGCCCGACGTCTGATCCCAGGAGATGATATTCAGATAGGCGGTATCTTCCATCGACGCGTCATCCTCATCGGTGGACTCGCCGTCCTTGCCGTTGCTGCCGTGCGTGCCTTCGCTACCGCTGCCGCCGCTGCCGCCGTCCGTCCCGGCCTCACCGGCCGTCCCTTCCTCGCCGTCCTCGCCGTCTTCGCCGTCCTCACCGTCAATTCCGTCCTCTCCGTCCACGCCATCCAGTCCGGTCGTGCCGTCCGCGCCGTTAATCGTATGAATGATAAAGGTCGGCAGCGTCCAGCCGGAGGAGGATGTGGAGGAAGCGACATTGATCGCGGCGTCCGGGCTGACCTCCAGGTCGGTGAGCGCGACCGTCAGCTGCAGGGCGCTGCCGCTGGCCGTGCCCGTGACGATCTCGGAATTATCCAGCTCCATCGTGCCCAGATGCAGCACCGTGCCGTTCTCAAAGGTCACCGTACCGGTCGTCGCGAGGAACTGCCAGGCGTTCTGTCCGTCCGTGAGATTCACCGTCGTCGCCTCGCCGTTCACATAATGAACCTGCAGAAAGCCGTCCTCGACGGTGTCCTGTCCGTCCGCGCGGCTGAGCACAAGCGTCGGGGAGACGAGCATGTAGTCGCTGTCGCCGGTCTTCAGAATAAAATTATCAAAAGACATCTGCTGTGTATTATTCTGTATCGTGTAAGCGCCGTCCGCGTACTGCAGCGCCAGCACGGCGTCCAGATAATAGCTGTCCATCAGGCCCTCCGGGAAACGGGCGAGATCGGTCAGGATCATGCCGTTCACCGAGGTGACCGAGCCGTCGTCATAATGGACAAAACTGGTATCATCCGCAGTCACAGCCATGCTATCGGTGCTCATAAAGCTGATGGTCGAGGAGGCATTCTTCGTCACGGTCGTGCCGGAGGAGAAGTAGCTGCCATTCACCACAGCCACGCTGTCCTCGTCCGCATCCACCGTGTACACGGTGCCCTCCGTCTCAAAGCGCTCCCGGCTGCTGCCCGCGAGCACAATCCCGGATGCAAGCATCACGACCGTCAGCAGCGCCACCGCCGCCGTCAGGGCTATCGCCTTTTTATTTTTCAAAAATAACTGGAACATACGAAGTCTCCATCTCCCGCTCTTATGTAAACACAAAATGAACGTACTATCTCACATTCATTTTAAAATATCAAGGCACACATTGCAAGGGGAAAAATTACATAATTTAACGAATTTTCTGTGACTTTTTGTACAAAAATGCCCCTCCCCCAAAAAGATCAGGGAAGAGGCCGGATTTTTTTCAGATTATTTTCAGTTCTCGTCCTCCTCCTGCGCGTCCATCATGGAGTAGCCGATGTTCGTGGCGTGGTCCGCCACGCGCTCGAGACCGGAGAGCACGTCCGAGAAGACGAGGCCCGCCGCCGCGGTGCACTCGTTGCGGCTGAGGCGCTCGACGTGATTTTTCTGGAAGGCGCGCTCCATCTCGTCGATCTCGTCCTCGAGGTCGAGGATATCCTGCATGTGCATGTGCTCGCGCTCGCCGTGCGCAAAGGCGTCGACGGAGTATTCCATGATGAGGTTCACCTTCTCGCGCATCTGACGGAGCTCATCGTAACATTCGTCGCTGAAGACGATCTGCTCCTCCACGCGCTCCGCCGCCTCGTCGGCGAGGTTCTTCGCCTGGTTGCCGATGCGCTCGATATCGTTGATCACGTGGAACAGGCCGCTGATGCTGCGGCGGTCGTCGATCGGCAGCGCCATCTGGCCGATGCTGACCAGGTAGTCGGTGATCGCGCGGTTCATCAGGTCGATCTGCTTCTCCACCTCGTAGACCTTCTCGATCTTCGCGCTGTCCTGTTCGATCAGCGCGTCGAGGCCGCGGTTCAGATTTTCATAGACGAGCGAAGCCATGTGCTCGAGCTCCTTGATGCCCTCGACGACCGCCGTCGCCGGGGAGAACATGGCCTTGTCGCCGATGTAGAGCAGCTCGATCTCCTGGTCCTTCGCGGCGTCCTCGCCGGGCACGGCCAGATAGGTCAGCTTCACGATGCCGTTGGTAAAGGGCAGCAGGAGGATAACCTGGCAGATCTTGAAGAGGGAGTGCGCATTCGCGACGCAGCGCCCCGGGTCGTCGCCGGAGATCGCCTGGATGAGACGCAGCACCTGGCCTCCCGCCACCGTCAGGACGATAAAGATGATCACCGTGCCGATAATATTGAAGAAGAGGTGAATCAGAGCCGCGCGCTTCGCCTCCTTCTTGCCGGTCAGGGAAGCGATCATCGCCGACATACAGGCGCCGATATTGCAGCCGAGTATAATATAGAAGCAAATGGGAAGCTCGAGAAGCCCCTGCTGGGCCATGAGCAGGATAATGCTGACTGTTATGGACGAGCTCTGGATGATCGCCGTGATCACCGTGCCTACGAGTACGGCGAGGAGCGGATTGGTCAGACCGCCGAGGATATTCGCGATCTGCGGGGAATCCTTCAGGCTCGACATACTGCTCGACATCAGGTCGAGTCCCATGAACAGGACGCCGAAACCGAGAATCACCTCGCCGACCTTCTTCACGCGGCTGTCCTTGATGAACTGCGTCATAATCACACCGGCGAAGAGGATGAGCGGCGCGTACTCGGAGAGATTGAAGGATACGAGCTGTGAGGTGATCGTCGTACCGATATTCGCGCCGAAGATCACGCCTGCCGCCTGGTAGAGCGTCATCATGCCCGCGTTCACGAAGCTGACGACCATCACCGTCGTCGCACTGGACGACTGAATCAATGCGCAGAACACGATGCCGACCAGCGTGCCCTTGATCCGGTTCGAGGTCGCCGCCTCGAGGATGCCCCTCATCCGGGCGCCGGCGGCCTTCGCCATGCCGTCGCTCATCTGATGCATGCCCATCAGAAAGAGGCCAAGGCCTCCCAGCAGCGTCACCACTATACTCACACTCATAATATTATTCTCTCTCCCACGGTTTTATCCCAAAAGTAGAAAGCGTATGCTGTTTAACATACGCTCTACCTATACTTTACATGATTTTCACGCCGCTTACAAGAGTTTCTTTTGTTTTATTTCGGATTTCCCCCAGTCGACGTCCGCGAGGATGCGTGCCTTCAGCGCGTCGAGCGAAGTGAATTTCTGCTCCACGCGCTCGTATTCGAGGAATTCCACGCGCAGATGCCGTCCGTAGAGGCTGCCCTCGAAGTCGAAGAGATAGGTCTCGACGCCCTTGCGGCTCTCGCCGCCCACGGTCGGCTTGTAGCCGATGTTGGTGATGCCGTAGTAAGCAGGCTCGTCGCCGTCCTGCGGGATCGTCCGCGTCAGGTAGACGCCGTTCGGCGGCAGCAGCTTCTCCAGCGGCGGCTGAAAATTGATCGTCGGCAGACCGAGCGTGCGGCCGATCCGGCGGCCATGCAGCACCTCGCCGTCGACAAAGTAGCGGTAGCCGAGCAGCTCGTTCGCGAGGGGAATATTGCCTTCATGCAGCGCCTCGCGCACGTAGGTACTGCTGATATCGCGCCCGTGGCTCTTAAGCTTCTCCACGATCTCCACCTGAAAACCGAGCTCTTCTCCCATGCGCTGAAGCAGCGCCGGGTCGCCCTTTCGCTGATAGCCGAAACGAAAGTCCGTGCCGACCGCGATGAAGCGCGCCTTCAGCTGACCCACGAGAAAATTCTCCACGAAGCGCTCCGGCTCCATATGCGCAAGTTCCGGCATGAAGGGGCATTCGAGCAGACAGTCAATACCCTGCGCCTCCAGCAAGCGGCAGCGCTCCTCATTTGTGATGATATTCTGTGCCGAGAGCCCGGAGAGAATGCGCGTCGGATTCTGCGTGAAGGTGAAGATCACGGACTTAAGACCGTTCTCCCGCTGACGGAGCACCTCGCCGAGCAGCATGCGGTGGCCGCGGTGCAGCCCGTCGAACTTGCCGAGGGAGACGGCGGAGGGGACTTCTGTATGATATGTGATTTCTCCTGTGATGTAATTCATATGAGTCGAATTCTCTCCTGTAGCATGTAATAAATATGCGCACTCATGAGGGCAACGTCAAATAGCAACCTTCATCAGCATCCACAATCTCTGCTTTCATATTCTAAAGATACCGAAATCTTTCAGTCATATGTCTACAGCTGAATGATTTTCTTTGCTTCGCTCCGTTATGCCCATCACAAAATGAAAACAAAGCCTTTCGCAGATAAATCTGCAAAGTCTTTCTTTTCATTTTGCTGCTGCTCAGACCTGATAAAACATTTTCACCGGGCGGTACAGCCCACTCTCCGCATCATAGCGGTATACCCCGAGGAATTCCCCGCGGTCGTCGTAGACGCGTGCCTGCTCCGCCTCCAGAAGCGGCTGCGCCTGCAAGGGGCGGAAGGGATTTCCATTGTGGCCGTACGCGGCCGCCTCGGGCACAAGCTGAAGCCCCGGCAGCTCAGCAAACATGCGGTCCACCGGAATCACCGCCTTATCGAGCCTGTCCTCGTCGCGCAGGCGCTCCACATCAGCCAGTTTCAGACTGTCCTCCAGCCGGAATTCTCCGACCCGCGTGCGCACAAGGCTCTCCATGCAGCCGTGGCAGCCGATCCGCTCCCCCGCGTCGTGGCAGAGCATGCGGATGTAGGTTCCCTTCGAGCAGTCGACCGCGAAGCGCACCCGCGGCAGACGGATTTCCAGAATCCGCAGCTCATGGATCGTGACCTTCCGCGCCTTCCGCTCCACTTCCACGCCCGCGCGCGCCAGCTTATAGAGGCGCTGCCCGTTCACCTTCAGGGCGGAGTACATCGGCGGAATCTGCTCATAGTCCCCGACAAAGCCCTGCAGGACCTCGCGCAGCTGTTCCTCCGTCACCGAGACTTCCGCACGTGCTGTTACTTGCCCCGCTGTGTCCTGCGTGTCCGTGGACTGGCCGAGCAGCAGCACCGCCTCGTAGCTCTTCGTGCGATCGGAGAGCATGTCGCAAAGGCGCGTCCCCTTACCGAGGCAGACGGGCAGGACGCCCTCCGCCTCCGGGTCAAGCGTCCCCGTATGGCCGATCTTTTTCTGCCTTAAAATGCCGCGCAGCTTCGCCACCACATCGTGGGAGGTGAAGCCGCGCTCCTTGTAAATATTGATGATTCCGCTCAGCATGTCTCTTCCTGCTCCGTAAGCTGCCGCTCGATATGTAGGGTCAGGTTATTGATAATATCATGGAAGGTTCCCTTCATCGTGACGCCCGCCGCGCGCGCATGTCCGCCGCCGCCGAAGTAGGCGGCGATTTTGCTCACGTCCACCTTTTCGCCGGAACGCAGGGAAACCTTATACTCCAGGTTTGCCGTCTCATGCAGGAAAATCGCGACCTCCACGCCCTCGGTCAGCTTGAGCTGGCTGACGATGCCCTCGAGGTCGAGCGGCTCCACGCCGAAAAATTTCATTTCCTTTAAGTTTACCTCACTGACGACGCAGCGGCCGTCCATGATGCGCATGCTCTCCAGCAGCGCCTTGCCGAGAATCTGATTCTGGCTGTAGGTCTTTTTGAAAAATGTTTCCGTCACGATGTCCGAGGCGGGAATTCCCTTCTCCATCAGATCCGCCGCAACGCGCATCGTCGCGGGCGAGGTGCAGCTGTACTGAAAGACGCCGGTGTCGTGCGCAATGCCCATGTACAGGGCCGCCGCCGCCCGCGCCGAGATCTTCTCCATATTCATCAGACGGCAGAGCAGCTCGCAGGTGGAGCTCGCGTCGCCGTCGATTTCATTCTCATCCGCGTAGCCCGGATTGCTCACGTGGTGGTCGATGCAGAGCGTGCGCTTCGCCGCCGCAAAGAAGGGCAGCGCGCCGCCGAGCCGATCCCTCGCCGCGCAGTCCACGGCAATGAAGAGATCGTAGCTGCGCTCCTGTCCGTCCGGCTGGCGAATCTCGGAGCAGCCCTCCACCATCAGGCATTTCGGGTCCGGCTTTTCCAGCCACATATCGACCGTTTCCACCTGCGGGAAATTCTCCCGCACGTAGGCCCACAGGCCCACGCAGGCTCCGATGCTGTCGCCATCGGGACGGACATGACCCGCAATCCCGAGCGAGTGCACTCCGGTCAGTTCCTTCTCAAGCTCTATACTCATTCTTCCGTTCCTCTTTCAGGCATTTCGCCTATGACCTCGTCGATCTTTCTCGACATTTCCACCCCGTACTCAATGGACTGATCCAGAATGTACGTGATTTCCGGCGTATTGCGCAGGTTCAGCTCGCTCGCCAGCTGTCGGCGGATATAGCCCGCCGCGCTCCGAAGACCCTCCATCGTATCCTGCTGCGCCTGCTCATCGCCCAGCACGCTGATCCAGGCCTTGCAGGTCTTGAGATCCGGCGCGACGTATACGCGCAGCACCGTCGTCATCGGACTGATGCGCGGATCCTTGATCCCGCCGCGGATGATCTCGGAGAGCGTCCGCTTTACTTCCCCGCTTAAGCGGGTATTTTTGATACTGTTTTTCCTCATATTATCTCGGCACCTCTACCATAGTATAGGCCTCCATGATATCCAGCTCCTGGATGTCGTTGAATTTCTCAAAGACAAGGCCGCACTCGAAGCCGGAGCGTACCTCCTTCACATCGTCCTTGAAGCGCTTCAGCGAGGCGAGCTCACCCTCGTAGATCTGCGTGCCCTCTCTGCTGATACGAACCTTGCAGCCGCGCTGGATTACGCCGTCCAGCACATAGGAGCCGGCGATATTGCCCACGCCCGAGGCCTTGAAGATCTGGCGAATCTCGGCGTGGCCGAGCACCTTCTCCTCGTAAATCGGATCGAGCATGCCCTTCATCGCGCGCTTGACGTCCGCGATCACGTCGTAGATGACACTGTAAAGGCGGATGTCCACATTTTCGCGCTCCGCGGTCTCCTTCGCGACCGCGTCCGGCTTGACGTTGAAGCCGATGATGACCGCGTTCGAAGCGCTCGCCAGGATGACGTCGGACTCGTTGATCGCGCCCGCCGCCTCGTGAATGCATTTCACGACGACCTCCTCGTTCGAGAGCTTCAGCAGCGACTGCTTCACGGCCTCGACGCTTCCGGCCACGTCCGCCTTGATGATAATGTTCAGCTCCTTCAGGTTGCCTCTCTGGATCTGCGAGTACAGATCCTCGAGGGACATGCGGAGCTTCGTGTCCTCGATCATCTTCTCGCGGCTCTCCTTGATGAAGGTCTCCGCGAATTCTCTCGCCTCACGGTCGGTCTTCGGCGAGACGCAGACCTCGCCCGCCATCGGCACGCCGTTCAGGCCGAGGATCTCCACCGGCGTAGACGGGCCGGCCTCCTTCACGCGGTTGCCCTTGTCATCCATCATCGCGCGGACCTTTCCGTAGGCCGAACCCGCGGCGATGAAGTCGCCCACATGGAGCGTACCCTTCTGAATCAGCACGGTCGCCACCGCGCCGCGGCCCTTGTCAAGCTGCGCCTCGATCACGACGCCGCGCGCCTGACGGTTCGGATTGGCCCTGAGCTCCTGCACGTCCGCAGTCAGCAGCACCATCTCCAGCAGATCCTCGATGCCCTCCTTCGACTTCGCCGAGACCGGCACGCAGATCGTGCTGCCGCCCCAGTCCTCGGCCACAAGGCCGTACTCGGTCAGTTCCTGTTTTACGCGGTTTACATCCGCGCCCGGTTTATCGATCTTGTTGATCGCGACGACAAGCTCGACGCCCGCAGCCTTCGCGTGGTTGATCGCCTCCACGGTCTGCGGCTTCACGCCATCGTCCGCCGCGACCACGAGGATCGCAATATCCGTCGAGTTCGCGCCGCGCATACGCATGGCCGTGAAGGCCTCATGTCCCGGCGTGTCGAGGAAGGTGATCTGCCGATCCTTCAGCTTCACCATGTAAGCGCCGATATGCTGCGTGATGCCGCCGGCCTCGCGGTCGGTCACGTTTGTGTGACGGATCGCATCCAGCAGAGAGGTCTTGCCGTGGTCGACATGGCCCATGACGCAGACGACCGGAGGTCTTGCAACCAGCGTCTCCTCCGCATCCTCGATATCCTCGAGGAGCTTGCCGATCACATCCTCCTTCTCCTCCGGCTCCGGATCGAAGTTGTACTCGAGCGCAATCTCGCCCGCCGACTCGAAGTCCAGCTCCGAGTTCACGGTCAGCATCTTGCCCTCAAGGAAGAGCTTCTTGAT
>JAJQCG010000172.1:16193-19957 GCA_021202815.1 Lachnospiraceae bacterium
CCTGCGCTCCGCGAGCTCGCCGATGCGGATGCGCTCCGGCAGCGGCAGCTTCTTCGGCTCCAGATCCTTCTTTTTCTCCACGGGCTTTGTCTCCGGACGGATGAAGCGGCCCGGACGATTCTTCAGCTTGCTGATATCCACGTCCTTGTACTGCTTCTCATTCTTCTGGCGGCCGCGGTTGTCATGCCGCCTGCTCTCCGGCTTCGTCTCCGTGGCTCCGGCAAAGGACTTGCTCCCCGTGCGGCCCGCGCCGGTACCCCGGCCCTGCGCGCCGCCGCGCCCTGCCGGGCCTCTGCCGCTTCCGCTGCCGTCGCGGCTGAAGGACGGACGTCCATCGGAACGACCTCCCTGCGGACGATCCGAACGGCCATAAGACGGACGGTCTCCCTGCCCGCCTCCGCGATAGCCCTGGCGGTCCCCCGCCGGACGGTCGGAACGATTATAGGACGGACGATCTCCTGTCCCGCTTCCGCGATAGCCCTGACGGTCTCCCGACGGACGCTCCGGGCGGCTGCCGGTCGGACGGGCTCCCTGCCCTCTTCCCTCCGGGCGGCTTCCCTGCTGCGGACGCTCCGGGCGGGCAGGACGATCCTGCGCGCTCCTTCTCTCCGCCGCCGGTCTTCCCTCCACGCGGCTCTCCGGCCTTGTCTCCGGTCTTGCCGCAGCTTTTACCTCCGGCTTCGTCTCCGGACTGACCGGCGCTTTCGCCTCCGATTTTGTCTCCGGTCTCACCGGCGCTTTCGCCTCCGGTTTTGTCTCCGGTCTCACCGGCGCCTTCATCTCCGGTCTTGCTTCCGGCCTCACCGGCGGCTTCGCTTCCGGTCTCGCCGGTGCGGGTCTTCTTGCGCCCTCCGGCCTCGCGCCGGTCCCCGGCTCTCTTCTCTGCGGCGGCCTCGTTCCCTGCGGCTTCGCCGGGGGAACTCTGCGCTCCGGACTCTTGCGGCCCCGGCTGTTCTCCGGGTTGTGCACCACAATAAATTTTTTCTTTTTGGGCCGCGGAGCCGCTGCAGGCTTCTCCGCCTCCGTCGGCGGAGTGTCCGCCTTCGGCTTCTCCTCTTTCTCCGGATTCACCTGCGCGCGGACCATATTTGCCTGATTCTCTTCCAATGTCGCCATATGTGTTGTCACCTCGATATTTTTCTCTGCGAGTAAGGATATGATCTCCTTACTTGTCCTGTTCAGTTCCTTCGCGAGTTCATACACGCGTATATTTTTATTTCCCATAACGCCGCCTCCTATGTCTGCTCTTCAAACTGCCGGATGACGGCCTTCGCCAGGCCCTCGTCCTCAATCGCGACAGATATTCGAAAATCCTTTCCGCACGCGCGCCCCAGCTCGCCGCCGCTGCCGTAAATATACAGGGGCACCTGCCGGTACGCGCAGTGGTCGCGGAATTTCTTTTTCGTATTTTCGGAGGCCTCCTCGGACACGATCACGAGCCGGGCTCTGCGCTGCCGCAATGACTTCTCAACGCTGAACTCCCCGCTTACCGTGTGCCCTGCTCTGGAGCTCAGTCCCAGATAAGCCAGCACCTTATCCCTCTGCAAGCTCTCTCATCTCCTTCTCGAGACTCTCATAAATCTCCTGCGGAATCGCGGTCTTCAGCGAGCGCTCCAGCGCCTTCGTCTTCCGCGCCCGCGCGAGGCATTCCGGATTTCTGCAAAGATACGCGCCCCGTCCGTTTTTGCGCCCGGTCGCGTCGAGCAGAATCTCATTCTCTGCCGTCCTTATGACCCGCAGCATTTCAAGCTTGCTCTTCTTCTCTCCACACCCGGTGCACTGGCGCACCGGAAGCTTTCTGACTCCCGCCAAAGCCGTCACTCCTGCTCTTCTGTCTCTTCCTCAGGGGCAGCGTAATCCTCGCCGTAATCCCCGGCATAGTCCTCCGCATAGCCTTCCCCGTAGTCCTCGTCATACGCGCCGTATTCGTCGTCGTATTTTTCCTCATCCTCATCGTCATCGTAGAAGCCTTCATAGAAGCCCTCGATGGCGTTGGCCTGGCTCTCGCTCTTGATATCGATCTTGTAACCGGTCAGGCGCGCGGCCAGGCGCGCATTCTGTCCTTCCTTGCCGATGGCCAGGGAGAGCTGGTAATCCGGCACGACGACCTTCGCAGTCCGATCCTCCGGATCCGCCAGCACGACGACGACCTTCGCCGGGCTGAGCGCGTTCTCAATCATCAGCGCCGGGTTCTCGTTCCAGTTGATAATGTCAATCTTCTCGCCCCGCAGCTCGTTCACGACCGAATTCACACGCGAGCCATTGAGGCCGACGCAGGCGCCCACTGCGTCCACGTTCGGGTCGTTCGACCAGACGGCGATCTTCGTCCTCGAGCCGGCCATACGGGCAATGCTGCGGATCTCTACGATGCCGTCGTGCACCTCCGTGACCTCTTCCTCAAACAGCCTTTTGACAAGCTCCGGGTGCGTGCGCGACACGAGAACCCGCGGTCCTCTCGTCGTCTCGCGTACCTCGAGAATGTACACCTTGACGCGCTCGGTGGGGCGCAGATTTTCGCCCTTCACCATCTCGTTTTCGTTCAGAATCGCGTCCACCTTGCCGATATTCACGCTGATATTCTTGCCCATGCGGCGCTGTACGACGCCGGTGACAATATCCTTTTCCTTCGCATAGTACTGATCATACAGCACCCTGCGCTCCTCCTCGCGGATCTTCTGCAGGATGACGTTTCTCGCGTTCTGCGTCGTGATGCGCCCGAAATCCTTCGACTGCACCTCGCGGCTGACGATATCGCCGAGCTCGTAGCCGGAGTCGATCATCTTCGCGTCCACGAGGCTGATCTGGCTCTCCTCGTCCTCCACTTCCTCCACGACGGTCAGCTCCTCATATACGTGGAAGTCGCAGGTCTCGCGGTCGACCTCCGCCCGGAAATTCTCGCGCTCATGACCCGCGCTGTCCTTCCCGAAATGCGCCTTGCAGGCGGCGACCAGTGAGCTCTCAATGGCCTCCAGTATGACCTCCCTGCTGATGTCCTTCTCCTTCTCCAGAAGATCGAGCGCCATCTTTAATTCCGTGTTCATTTTTTTCTTTTCCTCCTTAAAGCTCCAACGCCAGCCGGATCAGTGCGATATTCGCCCGTTCGATCACCAGCGTGGCTTCATTTTCCATTTTCAGTGTCACTGTATCCCGATCCCAGTCTTCGAGGATTCCGCTGAATTCCTTACTTCCGTCGACTGCCCGGAACAGTTTTCCCTCCACCGGCTCGCCGCGGCTCCTCACGAAATCTTTCTCCTTCTTCAGCGGCCGACCAAGTCCCGGCGAGCTGACCTCCAGGATATAGGATTCCTCGATGAAGTCCTCTTCATCCAGGCGGTCTGAGAGATAACGGCTGACAAGCTCGCAGTCGTCGATCGTGATACCGCCCGGCTTGTCAATGTAGGCGCGCAGGTACCAGGTCCCCGCCTCCTTCACAAACTCTACATCTACCAATTCAAAATGATGCTCCTCCATCACGGGGAGCAGCAGAGCCTCGGTCCTCTGCTCGTATGCTTCCTTTCTCGCCAAGCTTCATCCTCCCGTCTACGGAACTGTTAACAGTTCCTACACATAAGAAGGAGTGGACTTTTGTCCACCCCTTTCTTCAGTCTACGTATCATGTTACGTTAAATATACCACGTTCCCCGGAAAATGCAAGAAAAATTTTCGGAACTTACAGCCGCGCGGGGGAACGGCTGTGCCCCGGGATACCCCCGTCTTTGGGATTTAGCACTATATTATTTTAGAGTTAATTAAAAGGGCACACC
>JAJQCG010000145.1 GCA_021202815.1 Lachnospiraceae bacterium
ACTCCCGAAAATCAAGGTTTAGGCAACAAAAAACGAGGTAGCTTTTGACACTACCCTGAAGAGAGTGAGGAAACAAAAATGAAAATATTCGTCACCGGCGTGGGCGGACAGCTCGGCCACGACGTCATGAATGAGCTGGCAAAGCGAGGCTACGAGGGCGTCGGCTCTGATATCGCGCCCGCGTACAGCAGCGTTGCGGACGGCACTGCCGTCACAGGCATGCCCTATGTACAGCTCGACATCACGGACAGAGGAGCTGTGGATAAAATCTTATCAGACGTGCAGCCGGATGTCATCGTACACTGCGCGGCCTGGACCGCCGTCGATCTGGCCGAAGATGACGACAAGGTCGAAAAAGTCCGGCTGGTCAATGTATGCGGCACGGAGAATATTGCGCTCGCCGCGAAAAAGCTGGGCTGCAAGATGGTCTATCTCTCGACCGACTACGTCTTCGACGGCCAGGGAACGGATCCCTGGCAGCCGGACTGCAAGGACTACAAGCCGCTGAACGTCTACGGGCAGACCAAGCTGGACGGTGAGCTCGCCGTGGCGGGCAATCTCGAGAAATACTTCATCGTCCGCATCGCCTGGGTCTTCGGCGTCAATGGGAAGAATTTCATCAAAACGATGTTGAATATCGGGAAGACACACGAGCGGCTTATCGTCGTGAAAGACCAGATCTGCACGCCGACCTACACCTATGACCTCGCGCGGCTGCTCGTCGACATGATCGAGACGGAGAAGTATGGATATTATCACGCGACAAATGAGGGCGGCTACATCAGCTGGTATGAGTTCGCCTGCGAGATCTTCCGGCAGGCCGCCGCGCTCGGGCATCCGGAGTACGACGCAGAACATCTGACCGTGGCGCCAGTCACGACCGCGGAATATGGAGCATCGAAGGCCGCGCGGCCGTTCAACAGCAGGCTGGATAAGAGCAAGCTTGCGGCGAACGGGTTCACGCCGCTGCCGACGTGGCAGGACGCGCTGGAGAGGTATCTCAGGGTGATAGAATTTTAAGAGTGTGGGCGTTCCGCCCGGCTCACAATAAATAAGACAGCCTTACGCGAATAAATTCGCTCCGGCTGTCTTATTTATTGTGCATGGCAAAGGGGCACTAAGTTCAGAGCCGCAGGCCGCAGACCACCTGCTTCGCAGGCTATATGCCGCCTTCGGCGTCATATGTCTGCGGCTCGCCGGGCGTTCCGCCCGGCACAGAATAAAAAAGCAGCCTCATGCGAATAAATTCGCATCGGCTGCCTTTTTTATTCTGCTGCTGCTCTGAACTTTAAACCTCGAACATCATCTCTCCATAGGTCGGGGCCGGCCAGTGCTCGCGGTCTACGATGGTCTCGAGCTCATCGACCGGGGTACGCAGCGCCGCCATCGCCGGAAGGATGATATCATGATATTCCTTCGCGGTGCTGACCTGCTCGACCTTCTCCTTCAGATCGTCAAGCGCCTTCTGCGTCTCGGCCAGCAGCGAGCTCGCCTTCACGAGGATCTCCTGCTGCGCGGAGGTGTCAGCCTGGGCGTAAGTGCCCTTGACCGTGCTCATCGAGGATGCCACGCTGTTGACGAAAGAGATTACCGCCGGGATATACAGCTTAGAGGCCATATCAATCATCGTCCGCGCCTCGATATTGATCAGGCCGGCGTACTCTTCCAGCTTGATCTCGCGGCGGGCGGTCAGCTCACGCTCCGTCATGACACCCAGCTTTTCAAACATCTCTACCGTGCTCGGGCTTGTATAGGCCGGGATCGCGTCCACGATCGTCTTCATGTTCGGAAGGCCTCTCTTCTCAGCCTCGACGACCCACTCGTCTGAGTAACCGTCGCCGTTGAACACGATGTCCTTATTTTCTTTCATCACTTTATAAATATAGTCGATCGTCGCCTTCTCGAAGTCCTCGGCTCCTTCCAGCGCGTCGCAGGCCTTATTGAAAGCCTCCGCCATCATCGAGTTCATGACCGTGTTCGCGTCGCCGATGGAAACGGACGAAGCCACCATACGGAACTCGAAGCGGTTGCCCGTGAAGGCGAAGGGTGAGGTGCGGTTCCGGTCGGTCGGATCCTTCGGCAGCACCGGCAGCGTGCTGACGCCCAGGTCGAGCACTCCCACATGCGAGCAGGGCAGCTCGTCGAAGGGTACGCCCGCCACGATCGCGTCGACAATTTCGCCGAGCTGGTCGCCCATGTAGATCGAAATGATCGCGGGCGGCGCCTCGTTCGCGCCCAGACGGTGATCGTTTCCGGTGTTGGAGGCCGCCGCGCGCAGGAGCAGCGAATGCTTCTTCACCGCCTCCATCAGGCAGGCGAGTACGAGCAGGAACTGCAGGTTTTTGTTCGGCTCCTTGCCGGGCTTAAAGAGGTTCACGCCATTATCGGTGCCAAGCGACCAGTTGTTGTGCTTGCCGGAACCGTTGACGCCCGCGAAAGGCTTCTCATGCAGCAGGCAGGCAAGGCCATGCTCGGTCGCCGTGCTCTTGAGCACATCCATCACGAGAAAGTTGCTGTCAAGCGCCGCGTCGGAGGGCGCGAAGATCGGAGCGATCTCGTGCTGTCCCGGGGCGACCTCATTGTGCTGCGTCTTCACCGTGATGCCGAGCTTCCAGAGCTGCTCATCGACGTCCGCCATAAACTCCGCGATATTCGTCTTCAGCGGTCCGAAATACTGATCCTCCATCTCCTGCCCCTTCGGAGCCGGAGCGCCGAACAGCGTGCGTCCCGCATATACCAGATCGGGTCTGCGCAGATAGTTCTCTCTGTTGATAATGAAATACTCCTGCTCCGGTCCCACATAGGAGCGAACCCTCTTCGCCTCCGTATTACCGAACATTCTTACGAAACGAACGCCCGCCTTGCTCACTGCGTCGCAGGATTTCAGAAGCGGCGTCTTCGTGTCAAGCGAATCTCCGGTGTAGGAGCAGAACGCGGTCGGAATGCACAGGATGCCATCCTTCACATAGGCCGGCGACGACACGTCCCAGGCCGTGTAGCCTCTCGCCGCGCAGGTAGCGCGCAGGCCGCCCGACGGGAAGGAGGATGCGTCCGGCTCGCCCATCATCAGATCCTTTCCGGAAAAGCTGTTCTCGATCTTGCCGCCCTCCGGGATATCCGCGAAGGAGTCGTGCTTCTCCGCGCCGATGCTGACGATATACGGCTGGAAGATGTGCGTGTAATGCGTCGCGCCCTTCTCGATCGCCCACTCCTTCATCGCCTTTGCCACGATGTCCGCGAGCTCGAGCGTGACCTCGCCGCCCTCGTCCATCAGCTTCAGCATCTGCTTGTAAGTTACCTCCGGCAGCCGTTCCTTCATGACTGCTTCATTAAATACGTCCTGTCCGAATACTTCAGCAACATTTACACTCATACTTTTCTCCATCCTTTCCCTTTTCTGTCGCGCAGTCTGTTTTTCCATCTCGATGCTGTTCTGAACTGTTACAAAAAAGAAGATGCTCCACTTTCGTATGTGGAACATCCTCGTTCGCTCACAGCTTCAAACTGCTGCTTTCTATAGCATACACGATATGCCGCGAAAATGCAAGCATTATTTTGCCAAAAAAATAACTAAAAAATCGGTTGAAAACGGTCATTTTTCATCAGAGCGCCGCCATGGCGTCCTTCACGGCGGATACTCCGACCAGCTTGATGCCGGAACAATTTTTGATCTGCGCGAGGCAGCTCTGCGGGAGAATCACGCGCGTAAAGCCCAGCTTTTTCGCCTCCTGCACACGCTGCTGCGCCATGCTGACCGCGCGCACCTCGCCGCTTAAGCCCACCTCGCCGAAGACGATCGTCCGCTCCGGAACCGGTATATCCCGATAGCTCGAGATAACCGCGAGCACAAGACCGAGATCCATCGCAGGCTCGCTTAAGCGCACGCCGCCCGCGATATTTACATAGGCGTCATAACCCGAGAGAGGCAGGCCGAGACGCTTCTCGAGCACCGCCATCAGAAGATTGAGACGATTATAGTCCATTCCCGCAGCCGTGCGCCGCGGAAGACCGAAGTTCGTTTTGCATACGAGCGCCTGCACTTCAAGCAGCATCGGCCGCGTACCCTCCATCATGCAGACGACAACCGAACCGGAAGCGCCCTCCGGCCTGCCGCTCAGCATGTACTCCGAGGGGTTCGCCACCTCCTCAAGGCCCCGGTCCGTCATCTCAAAGACCCCGATCTCATTGGTGGAGCCAAAACGGTTCTTGACGCCGCGCAGAATGCGGTAGGAGGCGTGCCGGTCGCCCTCGAAATAGAGCACCGTGTCCACCATATGCTCCAGCACGCGCGGTCCGGCCACCGTACCGTCCTTCGTCACATGGCCGACGATAAAGACCGCGATATTCTGCTGCTTCGCGAGTCGCATCAGTACCCCGGTCGCCTCCCGGATCTGGGAGACACTGCCCGGCGCGGAGCTGATCGATTCCTGATACATCGTCTGGATCGAGTCCACGACCATCACCTGCGGCTTCATCTTCAGCACTGTTGTCTCAATATCCGCCAGGTTCGTCTCACACAGCAGCTTCAGGGAGGAGGAAAACTCCCCGATCCGCGCCGCCCGCAGCCGGATCTGCTGCAGGGACTCCTCACCGGATATGTACAGGATCCGGTCGAGGCGCCCCGAGAGCGAGCGGCATACCTGCAAAAGCAGCGTCGACTTCCCGATACCCGGGTCGCCGCCCACCAGCACGAGCGAGCCGGGGACGATTCCTCCGCCCAGCACCTGATCGAGCTCCGCCATGCCGGTCTGCAGCCGCTGCTGGTCGTCCGAACGAATCTCCCCCAGCGCCACCGGCTCACGCCGCTCCCCCTCGCGCATGGAACGTCCCTTTACGGACGGCGCCTTCGGCTCCTCCGCGAAGGTGTTCCACTCGCGGCAGGCGGGGCACTGCCCCATCCATTTCGCCGACTCATAGCCGCAGTTCTGGCAGAAAAAGAGCGTCGCATTTTTCTTCATGATGCCTCCTCCGGCCTCACGGCAAAACGAAGCTGTCCATTCGCCACTTTCACATCCACATGATCGCCCTCCGAGACATTGCCGGCGAGCAGCTCATCCGCCAGCGGATCCTCGATCCGGCTCTGGATCGCGCGCTTCAGCGGACGCGCCCCGTATTTCGCATCGTAAGCGGTCTCCGAGAGCCACTTCGTCACCGAGGCCTTGAAGGAGAGCTCGACCCGCAGCTGCTCCCGGCAGCGGGCGGAGAGCTCATCGAGCAGCATCCCGGCGATCTTCGCGATCTCGTCCTTCTGCAGCGCGTGGAAGACCAGCGTCTCGTCAATGCGGTTCAGAAACTCCGGCTTAAAGATCTGCCGGACCTCGTTCATGACCGCGTTTTTCATAAATTCGTAGTCCTGCTTCGCGTCCTCCTGCGAGGCAAAGCCGAGCTTCTTCGGAGAGATGATCGAGCTCGCCCCCGCGTTGGAGGTCATGATAATAACCGTATTTTTAAAATCAACCTTCCGCCCCTGTGAGTCCGTGATGTGGCCGTCGTCCAGCACCTGCAGCAGAATGTTGAAGACGTCCGGATGCGCCTTCTCGATCTCATCAAACAGGATAACCGCGTAGGGATTGCGCCGCACCTTCTCGCTGAGCTGCCCGCCGTCATCGTGCCCGATATAGCCGGGCGGCGAGCCGATGATCTTCGCCACGCTGTGCTTCTCCATATACTCGGACATATCGACGCGGATCATCGCGTCCTCACGGCCGAACAGCACCTCCGCCAGCGCCTTGGAGAGCTCCGTCTTGCCCACGCCGGTCGGCCCCAGAAAGAGGAAGGAACCGATCGGACGCTTCGGGTCCTTCAGACCCACGCGTCCCCTTTTCACGGCCTTCGCGACCGCGCTGACCGCCTCATCCTGCCCGACTACGCGCCGGTGCAGCTCCTTGTCCAGGCGGCGCAGCCTCTGGGACTCCTTCTCCGCCAGGCGACGCACCGGTATCTTCGTCCAGCGCGAGACCGTGTCCGCGATCTGTGCCTCGGTCACGATATTCGTCTTCCGGCCTCTGCGCCCCGCCGGGTGTGCGCGCAGCCGTTCCAGCTTTTCAATCTGTTCGCGGCACAGACGCGCCTGCTCAAGATCGCCCTTCATCAGCGCCTGCTCGAGCTCTTCTCTCACCTTTGCAGAACTCTGAGCGGAATCCTCCTGCGTCTGATCTTTCAGATACTGCCCCAGCCGCAGACCGGCGGCAGCCTCATCCATCAGATCGATCGCCTTATCTGGAAGGAAGCGGTCGTTCACATAGCGCGCGGACAGCTTTGCCGCCGCCTCAAGCGCCCCGTCTGTAATCTTTACCCGGTGATGCCGTTCATAATAGGGGCGAAGCCCCTTCAGGATCTCAATCGTCTGCTCCACCGACGCCTCCTCGACCGTGATCGGCTGAAAGCGCCGTTCCAGCGCCGCGTCCTTCTCGATATGCTTGCGGTATTCCTCCAGCGTCGTCGCGCCGATGATCTGGATCTCGCCGCACGCCATCGCGGGCTTCAGAATATTGGAGGCATCCATCGCGCCCTCCGCGCCGCCCGCGCCGATGATCATATGCAGCTCATCGATGAACAGCAGCACCTGCCCATTCTGCCGCACCTCCTCGATCACGTTCTTGATGCGCTCCTCAAATTCACCCCGGTACTTGGAGCCGGCCACCATCGCGGTCAGATCGAGGATACACAGACGCTTTCCGCGAAGCGAGTCCGGCACCTTTCCCTGCGCGATACGCGCGGCCAGTCCCTCGACGATCGTGGTCTTCCCCACGCCCGGCTCACCGATCAGGCATGGATTATTTTTCGTCCGGCGGCTCAGCACCTGAATCAGACGCCGGATCTCCTCCTCCCGGCCGATGACCGGATCCAGTTTGCCCTCCTCGGCGAGGCCGGTCAGATCCCGGCTGTACTGTTCGAGCGTCTGCGTACCCGAGATGTGGGAATCGTCGCGGTACTCCGCCGCCTTCTCCCCCATCGACTCGACCAGCGACATATAGAGATCACGTAGCCGGATATTCATCGTATTCAGCAGCCGCGAAGCGACGCACTCACCGTCCTTTAAAATTGCAATCAGGATGTGCTCCGTCCCCGTCAGCTCCTCATGGAAGCGCTTCGCCTCCGTGGAAGCGTCGTCCAGTATCTTCCTGGCCCGCGGCGTGAAATCATGCCCCTCCTCTGTCAGAACCGGGCCGTCCGCCGCAATCAGCTGACTGATCATGCCCAGAAGGCCCTCCTCCATCACGCCCGCGCCCGCGAGCACCTCTCCCGCGGTGCTCTCCCGCACGCGCAGGAGTCCAAGCAGAATATGCTCCGTCCCGGTATATGGATGCTTCATCTCTGCGGATATTTTTTTTGCCCCGGCAAGCGCCGCCTCGGCCATGTCCGTATAAATGCGCATAAAATTCTCCCTTCTTCAACCTGCATGCACAGTCCGTTTTCGTCCTCATACCATAACTGTCAGAACAGCGCTGAACGGACATCCCCCGGATGTCCAGCGCCTTTCCATTTCGATGCTGTTCTGAGCTGTTGTTCGTATATCAGGTATACTCCTCATAGATTTCATCGATCAGCTGATGCACGTCCTCCCGGCTGATATTCCGGCAGCTGCCCTTCGCGAGCGTCACCAGCAGCTCCCTCTTCATCTCCTCCAGCGCGTGCATCCGGTCGGTGTCCACCGCAACGACCGCGCCGGTCCGGCGGTCAAGCCGAATATAGCCCTCCTGCCGCAGGATTGTGTACACCTTGTTCACCGTGTGCATGTTAATGCCGATCTCCCCGGCCAGCTGGCGGACGCTCGGCAGCGCATCTCCTTCCCGGAGCCGCGAAGTCGCAATCCCCATGATGATCTGATTGCACAACTGCACATAAAAAGCCTCGTCACTGTTAAAGTCTATTTCCAGATACATAGGATACCTGCCTTTATCTTTTTGGTGTTATATTGGCAGTATAACAATATATTTCCCGGAGGTCAACAGAAATTCAAATTCTGCCCTCAAAAAAGGAGAACCGCCATGTTCCGGCAGTCCCCCTCGTCCTCTTCTGACTCCGCCTATTCGTCATCGTCCAGATCGATGATCTCCAGCCCTTCGTCCACACTTGCCTCCCGTCTGGACTCCGGATCATCAAAATCCGTCTCATTCTCCTCCAGATTTCCGACGATGACCGCGCTGGCCTTCTTTTTCTCCGATTTCGGCGCCGGCTCTTCCTCCTCTTCCTCCTCAGGCTCCGGATTTCTCAGCCTGCGGATACGCAGGTACTGAATTACGACGATATTCAGCAACACAATGGCGATCAATGTCACAGCAAGAAGCAGCCACAGACGATTTCTCATATCGGTATTGTAGCGATTCGCCTGATACTCCAGGTCGTCCCGCAGACCGTCCTCCTTCTCCTCCAGCTCGGTGATATAAGCCTGCTCGCCGTCATACGCGATCTCATCAAAAAGCTGGACAGAGCCGGTATCATAATCATAACTGTACCAGCCCTTCTCGCCGTCCTGATTGATACCATAGATCAGATAACGGTTCGAGTCATCGAAAATCTCGTCCACACCGTCGATCGTCACATGCTTGTAGGCGGGAAGCGTATATTTCGAACCCCAGCCCAGGTCTACATAAGAATACCTGGTCGGCACCGTCACGTCCTCATCCGCCTCGATAAAGATGACCGTGTCCGAGCCGCTCTCTAGCTGGACATACGGAATGACAGTCCCCTTATCCTGATTATACACGAACAGATCCCGGTAGCTTCCATTGTCACTGTACAGCATAACCAGGTAAAGATCCTCCAGCGTGTCGCTCTGCAGCACGCTGCTGCGAATACCCTGAATGTCAATATGCGTCAGCGTAAAGCCATCCACACCGGTCGGATGGTGCACATAGAAGGTTCTCTCGTCAATGACAAAGCTGGCCCGCTCCTCGTCCTCCTCAGAATCCTCCTCATCGGAATCCTCCCCGTCAGAGTCCTCCGCATCCGCGTCGTCCGCCGCTGCCAGCACGTCGATCTCCTCTCCGTCGACCGTGATCGTGCAGGCCGCAATCTCCAGCGTCGTATCCTCATCCGAGCTTCCGCGGAATGTGACCGAGAAGGTCGCGCTTGTATCGTTCGGCACAGAGGAGAGCTGTACGGTCCCGTTTCCGCCGCTGCCGGAGAAGTTATTTCCACCGCTGCCGGAAATATAGGTCAGCACGCTTTTGTCGTAGGAAATCGTGAGCGTCGCCGACTCCATGTCGGAATCGCTCGTGATCGTAAACTCCGCCGATACCGTCTCGCCGTCCACAGCCGTCAGCTCTGTGTCGCCCTCCACAGAGGGGGCGGCGAAAGCCGTCATACCAAAGCACAGAAAGAAGAGCGCGGCCAGGAGGCCTGTCCTTCCCATTCCAGATTTTCTGTTTCGCATATCATAAACCTCCATGCATAAAAGCCGACTGCTCCGCGCACACAGTTATATAAACCGCATGGCCGCCATCCGGCCTTTATAAGCAGCACATTCCTCAGATTTTTCTACCATAAAGCCTTATCCGCGGAAAGTCAAGCAATTCACAAAAACTTCATACCTCGTCGATCGCTTTTCCGATATCGCTGCGACAGTATTTATTGTCGAAATCAATCCACTTCACGGCCTCGTAGGCATTCGCGCGGGCGGCCTTCAGATCCCTTCCGGTCGCGGTCATGCCGAGCACGCGCCCGCTGTTCGTCACGATCTTCCCGTCCGCGGAGAATTTGCTCCCGGCGTGGAACACATAATAGCCGTCCTTCCCCTGAAACTTCTCAAGGCCGCGGATCTCAAAGCCCTTCTCATACTTCACCAGATAGCCGTCGGAGGCGAGCACAACGCAAACCGCCGCATTGTCCTCAAATTCCAGTTCGACATTTTCCAGAGTCCCGTCCACGCAGGCCTCCATCACTTCGATGATGTCGTTCTTCATGCGCGGCAGCACGACATGCGCCTCCGGGTCGCCGAAGCGGGCATTGTACTCGAGCACCTTCGGCCCCTTTTCCGTGAGCATCAGGCCGAAGAAAATGACTCCCTTAAACGGACGTCCCTCCGCCGCCATCGCGTCCACGGTTCTCTGATAAATATATTCTTTACAGAAGGCGTCGATTTCATCCGTATAGAAAGGGCTCGGAGAAAAAGTACCCATACCGCCGGTGTTCAGCCCCTGGTCGCCGTCGAGCGCGCGCTTGTGATCCTGCGCGGAGGTCATGATACAGATCGTCTTCCCGTCCACAAAGCTTAAGACGGAGACCTCACGGCCCGTCATAAACTCCTCGATGACCATCTGATTTCCGGCCGCGCCGAACTTCTTATCGAGCATGATCGTCTTCACGCCCTCGCGCGCCTCCTCGAGCGTATTGCAGATCAGCACGCCCTTGCCGAGCGCGAGTCCGTCCGCTTTCAGCACGATCGGGAAATTCGCCGTCTCGAGATATGCGAGCGCCTTTTCCGGATCGTCAAAATTTTCATAGGCCGCGGTCGGGATGTCATATTTCTTCATCAGATCCTTGGAAAATGCCTTCGAACCCTCGAGGATCGCCGCGTTCTTCCGCGGTCCGAACACACGCAGGCCGCGCGCCTCGAAGACGTCCACGACGCCGCCCACGAGCGGGTCGTCCATGCCGATGATCGTGAGGTCGATCCCCTTTTCCTGCGCGAAGTCCGCCAGACGTTCAAACTCCATCGCACCGATGTCCATGCACTCGGCGTACTGGGCAATTCCCGCGTTCCCGGGCGCGCAGTAAATCTTATCCACTCTCGGGCTCTTCGACACCTTCCACGCGATCACATGCTCTCTTCCGCCGCTGCCCACTATCAATACCTTCATAGAAATCTCACCTTTCCGTCCTCGACTTTTACTTTTCCGTTCGCGATCAGATCGATTGCCTGCGGCATAATCACCCATTCCGCCTCGCGCATCACGCGGAGCTGCAGCTCCTCCGGCGTATCATCCTGCCGCACCTCGACCGCCTTCTGCAGGATGATCGGCCCGGTATCGGTCCCTTTATCCACGAAATGCACCGTCGCTCCGGTCACCTTCACGCCGCGCGCGAGCACGCCCTCATGCACCTTCAGACCATAATAATCCTTTCCGTAGAAGGACGGGATCAGCGACGGATGAATATTGATAATCCGGTTTTCAAATCGCTCCACAATCTGCTCCGGCATAACGACCAGGCAGCCCGCCAGCACGACGAGGTCGGCCTTCGACGCGATCAGCGCATGAAGAAGCGCCTCGTTAAAGGCATCCCGGTCCACATAATCCTTCGGGCTCACACACAGCGCGGGGATCCCGGCTTCTTCCGCGCGCGTGAGCGCGTAAGCGTTTTTGTTATTGCTGATCACGCTCACAATCTGTGCGTTCGTGATGCGCCCGTCTGCGATCGAGTCGATGATCGCCTGTAGATTCGTGCCGCCGCCCGACACCAGCACCGCCAGCTTTAACATAAAGTCACACCCTTCTCGCCGCTCTCCACGGAACCGATCACATAAGGCTCCTCACCGGCCTCGCGGATCGCCGCCATCGCGCTGTCCACATCCGAGGGATCGAGGGCGAGCACCATACCGATCCCCATGTTAAAGGTATTGTACATCATCTGCTCGGAAATATTGCCCTCCTCCCGCAGCATGCCGAAGATCGGCAGCTTCGGCCAGGAATCCTTCTTCACGACCGCGCGCACGCCCTCCGGCAGCATGCGCGGAATATTCTCGTAGAAACCGCCGCCGGTGATATGGCTGCAGCCCTTGATCTTCACGCCCGCGGCCTTCACCTGCTTCAGCGCCTGCACGTAGATCTTCGTCGGAGCGATCAGCGCCTCGCCGAGCGTCGAGCCGAGAAAGTCATAATAGGTGGCGAGATTCAGCGCATTCACATGAAAAACCTGGCGCACGAGCGAGTAGCCGTTGCTGTGCACGCCCGAGGAGGCGATGCCGACCAGCGTGTCGCCCTCCCGGATATCTTTTCCGGTGATCAGATCCTTCTCATCCACGATGCCGACCGCGAAGCCCGCGAGATCGTACTCCTCAATGGGATAAAAGCCCGGCATCTCCGCCGTCTCGCCGCCGATCAGCGCCGCGCCTGCCTGCTTACATCCCTCCGCCACTCCGCTCACGATCGTAGCGATGCGCTCCGGAATATTACGCCCGCAGGCTATGTAATCCAGGAAAAACAGCGGCTCGCCGCCTGCGCAGGCAATGTCGTTCACACACATGGCCACGCAGTCGATGCCGACCGTGTCATGCTTGTCCATGAGGAAGGCAATCTTCAGCTTCGTCCCCACACCGTCCGTGCCGCTCACAAGCGTCGGCTTCTCCATGTCCTTGTAGGTGCTCAGGGAAAATGCTCCCGAAAAGCCGCCGATCCCGCCGAGTACCTCCGGCCGCATCGTGCCCTGCACGTGCTTTTTCATCAGTTCCACCGACCGGTAACCGGCCTCAATGTCCACTCCTGCGTTCTTGTAATCCATAACTGTCTCCTCCCTGCTGTACTCCAGCTGCTGCGATAAAGTCCCCGCCCGGCGGGCGGCAGATGCCTGCATGTTTTCCGGCTTCCGGTATCGTCACATCTGTGCCTGGTAAGCCTGATATCCGAGCTCGTCGAGCTTTTCCGCCTTCGCCTCAACGTCCTCCTTCATCTCCTGCGAGTACGCCTTCAGCCGCTCAAGCAGCGCCTCATCCGAGGTCGCGAGAATCTTCGCCGCGAGAATCCCCGCGTTCGCGCCGCCGTTTATCGCGACCGTCGCCACCGGGATGCCCGTCGGCATCTGCACGATCGAATAGAGTGAATCGACGCCGCCGAGATCGGACGTCTTCATCGGGACGCCGATGACCGGCATCGGAAAGAGCGCCGCGCACATGCCCGGCAGGTGCGCCGCCTTGCCCGCACCCGCGATGATGACCTTGAAGCCCTTCGTCTCCGCGCCTTTCGCGTACTCAAAAAAGACGTCCGGCTCACGGTGCGCGGAAATGATCGTCATCTCAAAATCCACGCCCAGCTTTGCCAGCACGTCCGCCGCCTTGCTCATAACGGGCAGGTCGGAATCGCTGCCCATGACTATTCCTACTTTCGCCATTGTGTACCTCCTCTGAGAAATTGTATCATCACATTTATTCATTCGCAAGCTTTATGTTACAAGCTTCGGCATCATGTCCTGTCTGTGCAGACCATTGGCAGACGTCGGCACTTAACGAAGCCGAGCCGTCAGGCGAAGGCCGAGTTTAGTGTCCGCTACGTCTGACACTGAGCGGGAGCGAGTCTGCACAGCCAGAACATGTTGTCGAAGCGCCAACATGTTCATGATTTGTCACGTTCCAGCGCTTCGTTCAGTTCCTCCGTGCCCGGCAGGACGAAGCGGCCGTCGCGGATGATCGGGACGCGGCTGCCGTCCGCGCGCAGAACCGCGATCTCGCCCAGCTCATCGTAGGGAATCGTGATATCGGTATGGCAGTTGAAATAGGCCTTCTCCGGGTCTTCACGCCGGAGTACGGAACAGGAATTCTCCTTTGCGATAATCCGCTTGCCGTCCGGATTGTAAGTCGGCGTATCCTCCTCCCAGGAGTAGCAGGTGTCGCCGAGTGCGAAGTGCGGCCCGGTCTTCTCGGCGATCAGAATCGGCATCAGCGCCTCGATGTGGTAGCGGCGCGCGGCCACATAGGCCGTCGTGTTCGTGCCGATTGCAAACTCGCCCATCGGGAGCGTGTCGTGGTGATACAGGACATTCTCGCGGATGTAGCGGCGGTTCTCCTCCTCGTCCTCATAATTTACGCAGCGGTAATCGCAGACCATGCCGTCGCGGAACTGCAGCTCGAGGTCCTGATAGAGCAGGCCGTTCAGATAGACGCCGCTCACGTGCAGGACGCCGTTCGTTCCCTCCAGCACCGGCGAGGTAAAAACCTCGCCCACCGGGATATTCACATCCGCGACACAGTTTTCAAAGATCGTCTCTTTCTCTGGATCGCAAAGTCCGGCCAGTGCGACCGTCAGATCGGTGCGGTTCGCGCCGGAGCCGAGGATGTGCACGGCGTATCCGGTATCCAGCACGTCGATGATCGTCTGCTGGATCCGCTGATAAGTCCGGTAATCCAGCGTATTAATGCGGACGGTCTCCCGGAAAATCTCCTCAAACTGCGCTCCGATGTCCGGCACTGGGAAGGCGATGATCGTGAAGCTTCGCTCCTCACCCGGAATATATTCATTCGTAATCTGCGCGGCCAGACTGTTTGCACGCACCTGATTTTTCTGCTGCTTTTCGTCCAGCTTCAGGGCGCTTTCCTTCACCTCCGGGACAAAGGGCGTCTCGCCGAAGATCTCCATGACCGCCGGACCTGCGTGTCCCCGCGCCAGCTCTTTATACTGTTCAAATGCGGTCCTCAGCGCCCCGGTTCGGCGCTCGACGAAGGCGCTGTCCATAAAGAGCGCAGCGTCACCCTTGTGATCGTAATCGTACTGCCGGTTCGGAGAAGTTCCATAGTAGCCGATTTTATTATTTTCACGCATGTTCACGCGGCAGACCGCCGCGCGGTAGAGAATGCTCTCAAGGCCCATCGCCTCAAAATTCCTGATCGCTTCCCGGATAATCCGCTCAAAGCCGAGACAACAGCGGATATTCACGGTCTTTTTCTTCGAAAGATCCTTGCCCGTGACCTCGAAGCCGATGCGGTAGCCCTCCGTGAAGACTGACGCGATCCTTCGGATCTCCTCCGCGGGCAAACTGTTCAGAAAAGCGCTCATCCGCAGCTCCGTGTCGCTCACATACTCCCCGAAACGATAGAGATAGCGCGGATCCTGCAGGTCCGCTTCCATGATAATATCGCGCGCAAAGGACAGCGACGGGTCGACCTGCTCCCGCACCCGCGCGGTCACCGTCACGTCGCAGTAATCGCTGACAAACCAGTACACGTCGTCCCGCAGCCGCTCCGCCGGGGGCAGCTCCCCCTCCTCGAGCTCCGCGTGAAGCTGCAAAAAGAGCTCCATGTGAATCAGGAACTCTTCGAACCGTCCCTCAAAGGCGTAGACAATCATGCCGCGCAGTTCCGCGTACACGAAGGACAAAAGCTGTCCATAATCCTTCCCCAGACGGGAAACCGCGTAATCCGGGTTTGCAAAGCTGCGCGCGTAGGCGTCCCCTGTGATATCACGGTAGAGCTCCCGGTTCCAGTCCGCAAGTTCCTCGAGCGAGGCAGTCTGAAGCTCTCCCGCCTCGATCCGTTCACACGTCCCGAGCAGCATCTGGAGAAACGCGGCAGTCCGCTGAAAATATTCTCTGACAGCGCCCTCCGCCTCCGGATCCACGGCGATCTGATGCACGCGCTCCGCGGCCAGAGACCAGCGCTCAGATGCTCTTATATTATCTTCCATTTCTATCATCCGCCTTCCTGTAGAGGCCGCCACCTCTTCCCAGTTTCAAACTTTTTCACTCCGGCAGCTGGAGATGCCAATCCCAAATCTCTCGAAATCTGTACCATAGCCCATGACCTTACATCCCCAGCGCGTAGATCGCGCCGAAGCCTGCCAGCAGCAGCAGATTCAATATAAAGCCCAGGCGCGGGAACAGCCGTTTCGTCTCCTGCTCGCGAAGCCCACGAATTCCATAATAGAGCCCGACCAGGGACACCCACATCGCCAGAAAACCTGTCACACCGACGATTTTCCCCGCCTGTCCGCTCTGGATATAAGCCATCACCAGGACAATCACATACGCCAGCAGGGCACTGCCCCCGAGCACGCTGGAAATAATTCCCGGGCGGGAATGTTTTTTGCCGTCAAACTCAAGTTCCTGTTGTCTCTGTTTTCTGCGCACCGCGCTCCTCCTCTTTCAGCGAATCCCCCGCCGCAGATACCGGATCACCAGCCGGTACAGGCAGTAGCCGATACAGCTGCCAAAAATATTGAGCAGAATATCGTCCACGTCGCAGCTGCCCACCTTCAGTACCAGCTGCGCGATCTCCACAAACAGGCTCACCTCAAAACTGAACAGAAGCACCCGAAAAAAACTCGTTCGCCGGTTGCTGAGGGCCGGAAGCAGTCCCCCAAAGGGGATAAACCCGATCACATTTCCGGCCAGGTTCAGGAACACGCGCCCCATTCCGATCTGCTCACGATATTTCAGATAACGCCCTATCTCCCGGAATGGTACGAGATTATAACGATACGTGCCCGTGAGAACCGTCCGCCCCCATTCCTCCGAGAAGAAAAGAAAATAAACCAGCGCGATCAGATAAATACCAAAGAAAAAGCGGCACCAGCGCCGTGCAGTTCCTCTCGCTTTTTCTGTCACAAACGCTACCTCCCTGCGCCGTACTGTGCATAGTATGCGTCAATCGCCGCCTTTAATGCGTCGTCAATGACGATCTTTCCCTTATATGGGCGATTATACAGATGCTCCACGACCTCCGCCATCGTCACAATCGCGGGCGTCTCAAGTCCATACGTCTCATGAATCTCCTGCAGCGCGCTCTTCGTTCCCTGGCCGCGCTCCATGCGGTCAACCGACACGACAAGGCCGATCGGCTTCACATCGCCCTGCGCCCGGATGATCGGCAGCGTCTCCTGAATCGACGTCCCAGCGGTCGTCACATCCTCGATGATCACGATCCGGTCGCCGTCCCGCATGGGGCTGCCGAGCAGAATACCCTTGTCGCCGTGATCCTTGATCTCCTTCCGGTTCGAGCTGTAGCGAATGTCCTTCCCGTAGTGCTCGCTGATCGCGATCGTCGCCGCGACGGAGAGCGGAATACCCTTGTAGGCCGGCCCGAACAACACGTCAAAATCGAGGCCGAACTTCTCCTCGATCGCCCGCGCGTAATACTCGCCGAGCTTCCGAAGCTGCGCACCCGTGCGATAAAATCCTGTATTCACAAAGAAGGGCGTCTTCCGGCCGCTCTTCGTCACGAAGTCACCGAACTTCAGTACCTCGCAGTCAATCATAAATTCGATAAATTCCTGTTTGTATTTTTCCATCTTCTATTTCCCTTTCTAGTCCCGGTTGACGGCCCCGATCAGCTCCCTGATGTCCTCAACCTGATATTTTCTCATATATGCCTCGATACCCGCCGCTACGTCCCGCGCCGCGTAAGGATTCGCGAAATTCGCCGTGCCGACCGACACTGCCGTCGCCCCCGCGAGCAGGAACTCGATCGCGTCGTCACCGCTGGTGATGCCACCCATGCCAATGACCGGGATCTGCACCGCCTGCGCCGCCTGCCAGACCATGCGCAGCGCCACCGGCTTAATCGCCGGTCCCGAGAGGCCGCCCGTCCGATTCGCCAGCGCGAAGGTACGGCGCTGAATATCAATCTTCATGCCCGTCAGCGTATTGATCAGCGAAATCACGTCCGCGCCTCCGTCCTCGGCCGCCCGCGCCATTTCGGTAATATCGGTCACGTTCGGGCTGAGCTTCATGATGAGCGGCTGCTTCGCGTGCCGCTTCACCTCCTGCGTGATATGCCGTAACGCCTCCGGATTCTGCCCGAAGGCGATGCCGCCCTCCTTTACATTGGGGCAGGACACATTGATCTCCAGAAGATCGACCGGCGCATCCGCGAGGCGCTCCACGACCTCGCAGTAGTCCGCCTCCGATCTGCCGCAGACATTGACAATGATTTTTGTATCAAACTGTCGTAAAAACGGAATATCCCGCTCCAGAAAAACGTCGATGCCCGGATTCTGCAGGCCGATCGCGTTCAGCATGCCGCTCGCGGTCTCCATCACGCGCGGCGTGGGATTGCCCGGCCAGGGCACATTCGCAACGCCCTTCGTCACGACCGCGCCCAGCGCACCCAGATCGTAGAATTCACTGTACTCCGCACCGGAGCCGAAGGTCCCGGACGCGGTCATCACCGGATTTTTCAGCTCCACACTGGCGAGCGATACCTTTGTATTCATCACAGCTCCACCTCCGTGCTCCGAAATACCGGCCCGTCCTTGCAGACCCTTTTATTATGCACATGGGAATGCCCATCGATCTCCGCCGACTGACAGACGCAGGCGAGACAGGCTCCGACGCCGCAGGCCATGCGCTCCTCGAGGGAGAGCCAGCACGGGATGTCATTTTCCTCCGCATAAGCCTTCACTGCACGCAGCATCGGCTTCGGTCCGCAGGCGCAGATCACGTCCGCCTTAATTCCCTGCTCCCGCACCATGTCGAGCACATTGCCCTTCGTCCCGGCGCTGCCGTCCTCCGTCGCGATATAAAGTTTCCCGGCCGCCGCCAGCTCCTCCGTCAGAAACAGCTCATCCCGATACCCGGCGACGATCTGCACCTCCGTATTTGCCTGCGTCCGCAATACGCGCGCAAGCTGCAGCATCGGCGGGATACCGATACCGCCGCCCAGGAGAAGAATGTCCGCTCCAAAAAGTTCATTGGGATACCCGTTCCCGAGCGGTCCGAGGATCTCCAGCGTCTCTCCCGCCCGTAGCCGGGAGAACTCCTCCGTTCCCTGCCCCGCGACGCGGTAGACCAGGCGCAGCCGCCCGTCCGGCTCCGCCTCGCAGATGCTGATCGGCCTCGGCAGCATCCGGCTTTCGTCCCGGCTATAGACCGACACAAACTGCCCCGGCTTCGCCGCTTTTGCAATCTGCTCTGTCTGCAGCCACAGGCTGAAAATACCCGTGGCAATCTCCTTCTGCTCGATCACAGAAGCGTACTCTCTTACCTTCACAGCTCTCCCTCCAGCGCGCCGCGGATATCGGCGATCATTGCCTCCACCGCCGCGCGGGACGCCTCGCCGAAGTTCTCCGCGCCGTATTTCGCATAGGCCTCCTGCTTCCAGGCCACGATGATACCGCGGGAGGAATTGACGATCGCGCCCAGGCCGTCCTCATTGAAGAAATGCACGAGATCCTTGCCCTTGCCGCCCTGCGCGCCGTAGCCCGGCACGAGGATGAATGCCTTCGGCATCACCTTCCGCAGCGTCCGACCCTGTTCCGGGTAAGTCGCGCCGACGACCGCGCCGACATAGCTGTAGGAAGCACCCATGTGCTCCTCGCCCCACTGCGCGACCTTCTCGCCGACCAGCTCATAGAGTGGTTTTCCGTCAATCAAACGATCCTGAAACTCGCCGCTCGACGGATTCGAGGTCTTCACCAGCACGAAGATGCCCTTCTTTTCCTGCTTACATACCTCGATAAAAGGCTTCACGCCGTCGGAACCCAGATAGGGATTCACCGTCGCGAAATCCTCGTCAAAACCCGCATAAGTCCGGCTGCCGACCTGCACCCTGCCCAGATGCCCGACCGCATAGGCCGCGGAGGTCGAGCCGATATCGCCGCGCTTCACATCGCCGATCACGACGAGCCCCTTCGATTTGCAGTAATCCACCGTCTTCTTATAAGCCTGCAGCCCCTCGATGCCGAACTGCTCATACATCGCGATCTGCGGCTTCACCGCCGGAATGAGGTCGCAGGTCTTATCCACAATCTCTTTATTGAACTGCCAGATGGCCTCCGCTGCGCCCGCAAGCGTCTCGCCATACTCCGCAAAAGCCTTCCGCTGCACCTGCTCCGGCACATAGGAAAGCATCGGATCAAGCCCCACAACGATCGGGGCCTTCGTCTCCTGGATTTTCGCAATCAGTCTGTCTATCATCGCCAGTCTCCTTCTGTATAAAAGCTCGAGTAGGCATGGGGATTACTCCCCATACCCCTACACAGAACCGTACGTGCG
>JAJQCG010000187.1 GCA_021202815.1 Lachnospiraceae bacterium
GACTCTATTGAAGCTTTTCGCGGATGTGTTCAACTTGCACTTGCAATTTTCGACGGGAAAAATACCTGAAATATCTGGGAAATATCAGAGGAGAGATAAAGAAGGCGGCGAACTTGCAGCGCGAGATTCTGAATGAGAATTTTCCGCCTGTTTTGTCCCAGATTAAGGTGGATAACTTTTATGACATGGTTCTGTGGAGTCGCGTGATCGGGCAGAAGGATTTCCTGACGCTGCGCCTTGGCGAAGGGAATGTCCGGCTCAAAGAAGAGTTGAGCTTTCCGGATCAGCGTTTTAGCATAGACGACGATGTTATGCGGGACGAAGTAAACCGCCTGAGTGAAGAAAAGCTGATGATCGCCGGATTGCCGGTTACGCTCCCCCTTACGGAGCACAGAGCCATCGGAATCGTGGGAAACAGCCGGGCAGTCGGGAAGATTCTGAACAATCTGTTTCTGCAGATCGCGGCGCTGCACAGCTATGATGAAGTGAAGGTCGTTTTTCTCTGTGAAGAATGCGACCTCAAACAATATGATTATGTCAGATGGATGCAGCATATCTGGGACAATAGCTTTCGGATGCGGTATCTGGCGACGACTCCGGGAGAAGTGCGTGATCTCTCGGTTCACTTTACACGCGTCATGGAGCGCCACAGAGGGGAGAAGGCTCAGATCTGTCCTTATTATGTCATCATTTCTACCAGCAAGACACTCTCGGACGGCTGTGCGTTCCTGAATGAATTTCTGGGTGACCCGACGGTAAAGGGATTCAGTTATCTGGCGGTGTACGACGAACTGAAAAATTTGCCGAAGGAGTGTACAGCGGTCGTTCAGGTGAATGATACGCAGAGTATGCTGTTTGATTATCAGGCTTCGGGTGGCGCAAAGACCAGCTTTGTTCAGGACATGGTCACTACGGACGTGACGGCATGGCATGTGATGGACATCGCGGGATATCATCTGGATCTGCAGAGCGGAAAATACACGCTTCCTGGTATGCTGGCTTTTCTGGAGATGTATCGCGTAGGAAAATATGAGCATCTGAATATTGCGACCCGCTGGAAGGGAAATAATCCGGTTCTGTCGCTTCGCACGCCGGTGGGTGTGAACTCTGACGGGGATCTGTTCTATCTGGATCTGCATGAGAATGCCCACGGGCCACATGGCCTGGTGGCAGGTATGACGGGCTCCGGTAAATCAGAATTCATTATCACCTATGTCCTTTCCATGGCGATGAATTACAGCCCGGACGACGTCGCTTTCATCCTGATCGATTATAAGGGCGGCGGTCTGGTGGGTGCTTTTGATAATGAGCTCTATCACCTGCCGCATCTGGCCGGGACGATCACGAACCTGGACGGAGCCGCGATCAACCGTTCGCTGCTCTCGATACAGAGCGAGCTTCGCAGGAGGCAGGCAGTCTTCAATGAGGCGCGGCGTGTTTCCAATGAAGGAACCATGGATATCTACAAATATCAGAAGCTGTACCGAAATGGCGTTGTGAAGGAACCCGTGCCGCATCTTCTCATCATCTCGGATGAGTTTGCGGAGCTGAAGACGCAGCAACCGGAATTTATGACACAGCTGATCAGTACGGCCCGTATCGGGCGCAGCCTTGGCGTGCATCTGATCCTTGCCACGCAGAAGCCAAGCGGTGTGGTGAACGATCAGATCTGGGCGAACTCGAAATTCAAGGTGTGCCTGAAGGTGCAGGACAGGGCGGACAGTATGGACATGCTGAAGCGCCCGGATGCAGCGGAGCTGGTGGAAACCGGCCGTTTCTATCTTCAGGTCGGCTACAATGAACTGTTTGAGCTGGGGCAGTCCGCGTGGTGCGGCGCTCCCTATATCCCGACGGATACGCTGGAAACCGAGCTCGACGAGCGCGTGCAGATGATCGGGCACCTGGGCGATGTGGTCGAGGAGGCGAAGCCCGCCAGAAAGGCGGCGAATTCCGGGAAAGCGCGAAAGCAGATCGTGGAGATTGCCCAGTATATCACGAAGATCGCGGAGGAAGAACATCTGCAGGCGAAGCCGTTGTGGTTGCCGGAGATTCCGGCGGTGATCACGGTGGAGCAGCTGGAGGAGAAATATCAGTGCCAGGCGGATGGACTGCTGAATCCGGTGATCGGCGAGGTGGACGATCCCTTCAACCAGAGCCAGCGGTTGCTGACCCTGCCATTGTCCGCAGTTGGCAATGCGATCTGCTATGGTATCGCGGGAAGCGGGAAGGAAAGCTTCCTGATTGCGCTTCTGTATTCGCTGTACCGTGACCACTCGAGTATGGAAGTCAATACCTACATTCTTGATTTTGGCGCGGAGACGCTGCGCATGTTCGCGAAAGCCCCGCAGACCGGCGATGTGATTGTATCCAATGAGGAGGAAAAGACCGCCAGCCTGTTCCGCTACCTGCAAAGGGAGACAGCGCGCAGGAGAAAGCTGTTTGCGGACCTGGGTGGAGATTATCAGTCCTACTGCAGATCCGGAAGGGATGACGTGCCGAATATTGTCGTCCTGATTAACAATTACACTAATTTTGCCGAACAGTACGAGCTGCTGGATGAACAGATGGTTTCCCTGACGAGAGACTGTTCCAAATATGGTGTCTACTTTGTGCTGACCAGCGTGACGCCGAACGGCATTCGCTACAGACTGAAACAGAATTTCCCGCAGGTGTATGTGCTGCAGCAGAATGAAAAAGCGGATTATACGTCGTTGCTGGGAAATACCGGAGGCGTATATCCATCCCAGATTACAGGACGCGGTCTGTACTGCGATACCGATGTATATGAATTCCAGACTGCCTATGTGACGGAGAAACCGGAGCAGACCGCGGATGTGGTGAGAATTTTCTGTGAGCTTCTGAGCGAGCCCGGGCAGAAGCGGGCGAAGCCGGTGCCGATGCTTCCGAAGCTGCTGCAGAGAGGCCAGTTGGAGGACGCCTCTGTCTCTTTTGGGCGGATA
>JAJQCG010000219.1 GCA_021202815.1 Lachnospiraceae bacterium
CTATTGAAGCTTTTCGCGGATGTGTTCAACTTGCACTTGCAATTTTCGTAACAAAAATAAAGAGTACATCGGTTATCTCAACTACGCAAATACGGGCGCGGACAGCGGCACGGGCTCGGTCTATGTCGTGACGCTTCCGGACCGGGCGCTGGGCGGCAGCTCCGGCATGGCAGGAACTTATACGGTGAGCGATATCGCCTATGCGCGTGTGTATATAAACTATGCTTACACGAACATCGCCTTCTTCGGGCTGCTCGACGACGGCTATCTGACGACGATGGATACGACGAGCTTCGCGAACGGCGGCTACACGGACGTCTGGAACAGCCTGCGCGATACGGACAACAATCAGTGGAATGATCTCGGCGGTGCGAAGAGCAGCGGCACCTATTATCTGGGCAGCGCGGAAAACACGGAGCTCTCCGCCACGATCGGGACCGGCTACTTCCAGAACGCGGTGGCGGTCGACGGTGGCGACGTCCTGATGATCACGGGCAATACCACGACCTCCAACATCAACCGCAGTCTGGTCTTCCTGGACAGCAGCGGAAGCGTGATTACCAATACGGGCAGTGACGGCTCGACGAGCTACTACCGCACGGTTACCTGCGGCACGCTGGTCGCGGCGCCGACAGACGCCGCCTGGGTGCTGGTGAACTATAACTCCAGCTATGACGGATCCGGCGGTTCGCTGCAGAACGGCGGTCTCTACATCCTCGGCGACACGACGGTACGGAGCAGCTACAACAGCTGGAGAAGCTCGTATGTGACGTCGGCAGCTGTGACGAATCAGATCCTGAATACGGGCAACGGCGGCGCCTCGAGCACGGGCACGGCGACCTATGAGCTGCTGACGGAGTATATTTCCGTGGAGGCGGGCGACGTCTACCTGCTCGCGAACAACTCTCCGAACCGCACGGGCTATGTAGCGATGTACTCCGGCGACGCGAAGACCTTCGTGAAGTACGCGCCGACGACGAACCGGCTCTACAACTACATCGTGATCCCGGAGGGCGTCGACTACATTCGCATCGACAACGACGCCTGGAGTGCGAGCGCGGCGCAGGATCAGAGCCTCCTGAACGGCCTTACCTATAATACGGAAGGCAGCTATGTCATCAATATCCTCTACTGCGGAAATGTCAGCGGCGTCTATGAGACGAAGCTGACCGGCAGCGAGATGCTCGGCGGCGGAAGCTCGGATGAAGTCTACGCGAACATCCGCGTGAAGCTGAGCGACAATGACACCGACTATCTCACCGCGGATGGGGAGGACGGTACCTATCAGCTGCTTGTCTACAAATATACGTGGTCGGACGGCGACGACGAGGTGAGCGACGAGACGCTGCTCGCCCAGACGCCGGAGGTCCTCGCTACGGGCACGATCCATGCGATCGCGTCGGAGGACGGCGAGAGCTGGAGCAGCGAGGTGATCAACCGCTGCCGTACGATCGCGGTGCAGAAGGGCTACAGCTACAAGGTCGTGCTGCAGGTGGACGTGGGCGAGCGCGAGGACGTCGAGCTCGGTTCGATCTACTTTACCGTGAGGGGCAGCTCGGGCGACAGCACGGTCTATCCGGTCTACGGCATCAGCGGCCGCTATCAGGTGACCGCGATCCGTTCCGATAATACCGGCGACTATGTGCTGAACCGCAGCCTAACCTACACCTCCGATATGCCGACCTACGCCGGGACGCTCTACGGGATGCTGGATCTGCAGGGCCATACGCTGACGCAGTCGTACCTTGGTTATCTGTTCAGCCAGATCGGCTCGGCGGCGAAGACGGGCGCGGTCATTAAGAACGGGACGATCGCCTTTGAGTCGACGCGGGGTAGCGGCGACTCGATGGCAAGACTGTGCGACACGAACTACGGCACCCTGCAGAACATTCAGTTCAAGGTGAACAATGAGAACCCCTATACGCTGAACGGCAGCACCAAGGTCTACGACAATACCATGTGGGGGAGCCAATATAATACCCGTATTATCTATAATAACAGGGGAACGATCGAGAACTTCACGGTCGAGTACGAGGCGGATCTGGTAGGCTGCAATTATGTCGGATTTATCTGGTTGAACTACGGCACGGTGCAGAACGGCTATCTCTACGGCGACGGGAAGGTGCTCGGCGGCCAGTATGTCGGCGGCCTCGTGGGCTACAACCAGTCCTCCGGAACGGTGAGCGGCATCTACAGCACGATCGACGTCTGGGGCAACAGCGAGGCGCTCGGCGGCTACATCACCAAGGGCGCCTACATGGGCACAATCGTCGGCCTGAACAGCGGCACCGTGAAGGGCGTGCTGGCGACCGGCAATGTCTACACCTACACGGCGACCCCGGACGGCAGCAATTATACCTTCGGCAACGAGAGAGTCTACAAGTCGAGGGGCTGCGCGGTCGGCTACACGAACTCGAAGATGGATACGACCGAGTGCTACTACGCGACGGTCGGCACAAATAAGAGAAATGACTACAGCTCCACCTCCCGCAATGAGCGCGTGGAGAGCGGTATTCTGCTGGATTCCTCCTGGTGGATCGATCTCTTCGGGGAGGATAAGCTGGACGATGAGCTGGAGGCGCTACTGGGCGACGCCTGGTACCCGTGGGTCGATATGGGCAACGCGGCGGAGAAGTACAGCATCCGCCAGCCCTATCTCACGCTGGACGTCACCTCCTCCGCGAGCTTTGACCTCGTGAAGGCCGAGGTGCAGGAGTATACCTATCAGGCGGACGGCTCCGCCTACGCGACGGTGAAGTTTACCTTCATCAACTCCTCCGACTACATCGTGACGAACATCGCGATCGAGGGGCTCGACTGCACGGTCGACAGCAGCAGCATCCAGAAGACGGACGAGTCGGAGTCGGGCTTCTACGAGATCACCGGCACGGTGCAGGTCTCGGACGGCGGCGACTATGTCACGGGCTACAATGTGAGCATGGTCTACTACCGGCGCTCGGCGAATGCGGGCGTGAACTATACGCTATACGGCGGGCAGCTACGAATCCAGCAGCGGCTCGCGTGTGGTGGACGCCTCCTTCTATTACCCGCTGAGTGATCCGCAGGCGTGGACCGAGGAGTTCGTCAGCACCTATTCCTACTGGAACTACCGCATCTGGGGCGACGAGGAGTGGGATTTCAGCAAGACCTATACGGCGACGACTACCTCCGGCACCAGCTACACGCGCTGGCCGGATTCGGTCAAGACCTTTGAGTTCACGGGGAACCTCGACGGCACGCTCTATGTCCCGAGCGAAGAGGATTCGAGCGTCTATGTGCCCGCCGTGGACGAGAACGGACAGGTGAAGTGCCATACCCTGAGCAATATGTGCGACTATCTGCTGAGCTATGCGGTCAGCACCGGGAAGATAAACGGTTACACGCCCTATGGCTACGCGCTCAAATATGTGAACGGCGGAAGCATCACGAACCTGAATATCGAGAACTTCTCCGTGGGCCTGCTGCGCTCGGAGCACGAGGCCGATGGCTATGACTTCTCAGGCGCTTATGTGACGGGCGACGACGGCGCTTATGTGACGGTCGGGACGCCCTGGAACGAGACGCTCAAGCAGATGACGCGCGATACATCCAGTTATTTCGGCTTCCTGTATCAGATGAGCAATTACGCTTCCATGGAGAACGTACACCTGCTCGACTGCTGCATGGCGCCTTATCGCAGCGGCATGGAGCGCATCGGTGGTCTGGTCGGCTACTGTTCGAGCTACTGCAGCTTCATGAACTGCAGCGCGACGAACCTGCTGCTGAGCACCTCCTCCGTTGCCGCGGAGCTGGAGGCCGGCGGCCTGGTCGGCTATGCGGCTACCTATATCAGCTTCACCGACTGCTATGCGGCGAAGCTCGAGCTGAACGCGCCGTCCTCGACCAATACGTCCTTCGCTTCCTACGGCGTCGGCGGACTCGTCGGGCGTGCCAGCTCGCTCACGCTGATGAACTGCTACAGTTTCGGCACGCTGACCTCCGACGTCGCCTACACCGGCGGTCTGGTGGGACGCGTGGAGAGCCTTTCCGATATCAGCGGCTGCTACTCGGCGATGAACATCAGCCTGAGCGCGGCGAACGGCGCGGGCCTCATCGGCGGCAATACCGGTATGCTGACGGTCGACCGCTGCCTGTATACGGGCGCGCTGAGCGCGGCCTCCTCGTCGGGCACGATCCATCTGATCCTCGGCTACAACACGCTGTCGGCGGTGCTGACGGACTGCTACGCCTACCAGCCGCATATGGAGGAGGGCGACAGCCTGCTTGACACCGGCGCGGAGCAGGTGAGCTATTCGCAGCTGACCGGAAGCACGGACTTTTACGAAACGCTCTTCCCGGATGAGAGCTGGCTCTTCAGCTGGTCCTACGGAAGCTATGGCTACAATACGACGACGGACGCGCATCTGCCGGCGCTCGCGGGCGTCGACACGGACGGCGAATATGTCGAGGGCGCGCTCTACGGACAGCTGAGCGCGAACGGCAGCGAGTGCTACGTGCCGACGGTGGCGGAGGAATCGCTGGAGATTAAGAACGTCTGGGCCTTTGCCTCGGAGGACCGCGCGGATTTGGCGGAAAATTCCAAGGGGAATGTGGTATATGACCCGAAGGAAGGTATCTATAGCTGGAATTATGATAGTGTTACTACCTATGAACCGAACGATGTGGAATTCGAACTCGTGCTCGGCAACTATCAGGTGAAGAGCATCACGCTGGACGGCTTCGCCTCGGGCGGGGTGTCCGATACAAGCAGATTCGCTCCGGATGATGGAATTACAGCTTTCACTTATGACATGTTTGATCCGGAGGTCTACGAGGTTCGGATCCACCTGCTGGATTCGGAGACCGGCACGTACCAGATCTGCCTGCTCGGCACGGAGGTCATCTCCTACCGCGATACCTACACGATCACGGTCGAGCTGACGAACGGCATCGTGCTGAAGAACACCTTCCAGTTCCGCAACGCGGACGGCGAGGAGGAGGCCAAGTACCTCACGATCAATAACGCCTACGAGTGGAACCTCTATCTGGGGGCGGAGTCCGACCAGAGCACGCTGCTCGCAGCGATCGAAGAGGCGGCGAAGCTGGATCCGACGGATGCGAATTACAATGAGCTTCTGGCCTCCTATGCGGGCTGGACGCCCTACGGCTACGGAACCTCCTCGATGAACATCGAGATCGGCTATGAGGACGGAACATCGGTCGATTTCGCGGATCTCTACGCTCTGGGCGTGACGCCGTATACGAATGTGGTGGCGAACAACGTGCGCGGAGCGACGACGGAGGGCGACGGCGGCACGACCGTGCAGAACGCCTACATTAAGGGGCTGAAGCTGACCAACGCGGCGAAGACCACCTACAGCCTGTTCCGCAGCATCGCGGGCAGCCTGACGGATCTCAGCTTTGAGAGCAATACGATCAACTGGAAAGCGTCCTCGGCGGCTTCGAACGAGAGCGGTCTCATCGGCTCGCTCGCCGGCGGCATGGATAATGTCAGCTTCAGCGACATCGAGCTGACGGGCGGCGGCAGTTACTTCGGCCTCGTCGGCTCCGCGACCGGAACCTTTAATGAGGTGACGGCGGAGGATCTCATGGTGGAATCAGACGGCAGTTATGTCGGCGCACTCGCGGGGGTGCTCTACGGCGACCTGACGACGGTGAGCGTCGAGAAGGCCGAGGTTTCTGGCACGAGCTATGTCGGCGTGGCGGTCGGCTATATGTACTCGACGGAGCATGAGACGAACGGTCACGCGATCATCGGCGGCACGGACTACACAGATAAGGACGGAACCGGCGCCGTGGCCTACGAGGTGTCGGAGGACGAGGACTGGTACGCCGATTTCATGGAGGAGGACGACTGGTACTATGTCGACTCGAGCAATGAAGCCTACAGGTATGACAGCCTCTCCTTTGACTACGCGCTGATGGACGATGTGACGATCAAGGACAGCGCGGCGACGGCGCGCAACAACATCGCAGGCGGCGTGGCGGCGCGCGTAAGTGAGATGACCTCCACGAATATGGGCTACGGCTATCTGATCGCGCAGGATGTCACCGTCGAGAATGTCACCATGGGTGCGATGATGTCCACCTCCACCAGTACTGCCTATGTGGGCGGCCTGACCGGTTACACGCGCGCGTTCATGGCGCACAACATTACGCTTACAAACGTCTATGTGGATGGCAGCGACGGCTATTTTGCCGGAGGCATGATCGGCGATTCATATGCGATGTATAACTACGAGTATTCGGCGGTCGGGGCGAGCGGCGACCGCGTCACCTACTTTATGAGCACGGCGGAGAATATAGACGCGGAGTCCGTGACGGTCATCGGCGGACGGCCGTCGGCGAGCGATACTGCGACCTCGGACGGCACCGGGGCGTACGTGGGTGGCCTGTTCGGCAGAATTACCGATGGCGCGAACGTGCACGCTGTGACGCTGAAGGATATCGCGGTCTACGGCGCGGGCAGCTACGTGGGCGGTCTGGACGGCAGGGCGACCTATTATCTGGCGGCCTACTTCACGGATGTGACGGCGGACAATGTACAGGTCTACAACGAGGGCGTCTCGACCTACAGCTACTACACGGGCGGTCTCCTGGGCTACGGCGGCGCGATCCGCAGGCTCACGGCGACGGATATCACGGTCTCCGCGCGGGGCGCCTCGACCTACGTGGGCGGCGTCTCGGGAGGATATGGCACTCTGTTTGTGCCGGTCTACGGCAGCTCCGACTATGCGGAGCCGATCTATAAGGTGACGGGCGTGCAGGTCTACGGCTACAACAACGTGGGCGGCGTCGGCGGCTATCGTGTGCCGGTTCGCTACCTGAGCGCATCGGATATCACGATGACCGGCACCGGCGACAACGTCGGCGGCCTGGTCGGTCAGAGCAACACGACCTTCACCTATGTGAGTGCGTCGGACATCACGGTGACCGGCAGAGGCGCGAATGTGGGCGGCGCGGCAGGAAGTATGAACACGAGTATCAGCTACAGTGATTTCTCGGATATCACGGTTCGCGCGACCGATTCGGGTGCGTCCTCGATCGCCGTCGCCTACCTGGACGGCGTGCTCACCTCGGAGGGCGATCTGAGGAAGGGCAGTGCGGTCGGCGGTGTGGTCGGTTCCACGAGCAGCGCCATTTACTATGTGAGCGTCACCGACGTTGAGGTCTACGCCTCGGGCAGCTATGTGGGCGGCGTGGTCGGCGCGACCAATAGTTATCTGACCTATGTCGTGGCGGACGATCTCGATGTGCACGCTTCCGGCGACGACGTGGGCGGCATGGCGGGCCATCTGTGTACGACGAACAGCTGCTATGCGAACAGCGTGACGGACGCCGATGTCTACACGGCGGGCGACTATGTGGGCGGTTTCGCGGGTTATGTCCGCTCCGGCCCGTCGGGCTACTCAAGCGCGCTGTACAGCAATATGGTGCAGGCGACGGTCACGACGACGGCGGGCAAGTATGCGGGCGGCTTCGCGGGCTACTCGTACTATGTATATCAGTTCTTTAACAATACCGTGGAGGCGGATGTGAGCGCCGCGGGGAACTATGTGGGCGGTATGATCGGCTACGCGCTGCGGCCCACGGACGTTCCCGCGCTCTACTACTACCGGAATATCGTGACGTCGAAGGTATCGGGCGCGGACTATGTCGGCGGCCAGATCGGCTTCGCGAACACGACGCTGACGGGCGCGTATTACCGCTGTGTGACGGCGGCGCAGCTGACGGCGACGGGGGTGCATGTGTCCTACTTCTACACGGACGCGAATGCGACGGAGGCTTACCAGTCGGATTACAACTGGAACAACAACGCAAGTCATCCGTATATGCTGTACCTGTGGAGCGGCTCCTCGATCACAATCGGGGATGATACAACGTTCGCGACGAATGAGACCTTTGCCTCGAATCTGAGCAGCCGGAATGGCCAGACGGCGATTTACTGGACTGCGGCTACAGACTGGGGCGAAAAATCAAGTCTCAACGGGGAAAGCTACCAGATCAAGCTCGTGACGACCGCTGACCTGGAGAACATCAACCTCTACACCGGTGGGAACGCCTACGACGCGCTGGGCATCTCGGTCTACTCCGGGACGGTGACGAGCGCGGGCGATACGGTCTACTACTCGAACATGGACAACATGGTGGGAACCGATAATGTCTGGAACCAGTACGGCTTGTATAAGGCTATGGTGACGCAGCCCAGTACGTACACCGGTGAGGAAGGAACGGAAACGCTGTACCTGCCCAGCCCGATCAACCCGCTGCGCATGAGCAGAACTGTGATGGCGGACGTGAACGGCGTATACCGCTTCAGCGGCTACCAGAACACGACGATCGCGCTCGGGACGGCTGTCTCTGACGGAAGCGGCTCTGTGACCTACTCGCTTGAGAAGGACATCTGTGTGCCGGGGACGGCGGGCTCGATCCTTACAGCATCGAACACGAACAGCACCGCGTCTCTGGCGGATGTGGACTTCAAGAATTCGCCGAAGATCTATGCGGCCAACGCCTACACGCTGAACGTGGAGTTCACGAGCGACGACACCTATGAGGGAGCCGTCATCACCGCCTACTATACGGATGACAGCGGAGACATGGTGATCGGCTATGAGGCAACCGCCGTGGACGGAACGCTGACCTACGGCATGTACTACGATTTCCAGACCACGATTACGGTTGAGATCGCGAACGCGACGTACTACACGAATGATGAGCCCACGAGTAATCGCACGGTGCTCTACAGCTTTGAGGTGACGCCTTCCTCCGTGACGCGCAAGGTCGTGATGAGCGGCAGCTACATGTACGCGATCGGCGGAGACGGGCTGATCTATCAGTATTACACCAACTGGAGCGCGGATACGGAGAGTGCGGACATGAACAATAATCTTGAAACGGACGAATACTTTATCAACCTGGTACTGGACAGCGGCGGAAACGTCACGGCCCTGACGAACAAGGGAACGATCTGGCTGGTGGCCGGTACCGACACAAATAGTGTGAGCGGCTGCATGCTGAATCTGACGGGCGTGGGAGAAGCGGTGAGCACGAACCTCACCGCGGCCTCCGCCGGGACGGGTAACTCCGGGGCCATCGCCCCGCAGCGCATGCTCGGCTCGGAGTATATCCTGCTGGCCACAGCCGGGAATGATCTGAGCGGCATGCTGAGTTCGGAGACAGAATCAGAAGATGAGGACGAGGCGAATTCGACATCGGATGACACAAGCTCCACGGAAGCGGCGTCTTCGGACAGTTCGGAAGGGACTTCGACGGAGACGACATCTGACAGCTCAGAAACAGCTTCGGGCAGCACGGCAGCGGCCTTAGAGGAGGCAGATACGACTTCGAACAGCTCGGAGACAGCTTCTGAGGAGACCTCGGATGGCACTTCGAACAAGTTTGACAGCAGCCTGCTGGACGCGGACCTTATTTTTTTTTTTGATTAGGGGTACTACGAGATCTGCACCTACCTGACCTATTCGCTGATCTATGACGCGGACGGTGACGTGACGCTGCGGAACATGCAGCTCTTTGTCAAGGACGGACAGCTCTTCGCGCTGAACGCACCGGACGACATCGTGCCGGGCAGCATACTGATCGACACCTACCAGGGCAACACTTATATGACCGTGCTGCGCGACGACGGGCAGCTGGTCGACCTGATGGATGAGATCAATTATCCAGACGATTTTGTGAACCGGAACATCAAAAATATCAGCAGCAACCTGTATTCTGACCTGACCTATGTGCAGGTGGAGTACGAGGACGGCGCGATCGTAATCTTCAATTACCTGACCGGCAGCGTGATTTTCGAGCAGGAGGGTGAGGAGAGCGAGGGCACGGATGTGCTCGGCGATTTCTGGAGCTTCCTGACCGGATTTTTCCAGGATAAGCTGGACACCGCATACGCGGAGGTGACGAACGCTTACCAGAATGCCGTGACGATGAAGGATTTCCTGAGCACGCAGCTATGGAGAGACTGGTTCGCCTCGGAGGAGACTTCGGATGAGTACGTGGACGGCGACGCGGAGGATTCCACGATGAGCCTGGCCTCGGATTCCGAAGAGGAGGAGACCGGCGGCGAGTATGTGGACGGCGACGCGGACGAGAGCACGGTACTGGGTGTTTCGGACGTGGAGAGCGCGGATGGGACAGGCAGCTCTGGAAGCGACGGGACAGAGGCCACGATTATCGGCAGCATTCCCGTGTATGAAGGGGAGGACGTGACGGCCTCGGATTCGGAGGAGAGTGAAGACGCGGCCGCGGACGAGAGCGGCGCGACAGGTTCCGCTGCGGACGGCGAAGGCGACGCGCAGGACGGTGTCAGTGCTGTGAGCGAGAGCGGCACGACGGGCTCCGCCACGGAATCCGCGGACAGTGCGGACGCGGAGACCTCGGAAGCGCAGGAAGAGAGCGCCGACGAGACGGTGGCCGCTTATGTGGGTGAGAGCGCGCAGGAGGCGGCGGAGGAGACCGCTGCCAGTGAGGGCGGCGCTTCGATCGAGGACGCGCTCATCATCGCCTACGACTCGAACGCGAACGGCTATGCCGTCTACTCGACCTCCGATCTCTTAAGCAAATCGGATGAGACGCTCGTGAGCGTCGACGAACAGCTCGAGCATTACCTGAGCAGCGGCGGCGAGGTGACCGGCTCCGAAGGCAAGATCCTCAGCCTCGAGGTGACCAGCAGCCAGCAAAACGGTCTGGTCATCCTGGCACTCATCGGCGCGGCGGTCGGCCTGATACTGGTCGTCCTGCTCGTACAGCGCACCGCGCGCCGTAGACGGCGCAGCTCCCGCTGAGGGCAGTCGGCCTGATGATGGGTCGCCCTGCTCGTGCAGCGCACCGCGCCGTAGACGGCGCGACTCCCGCTGAGGGCAGATGGCTTGTTGACATGGACAATAGCTCTGTCGGCAGAAGTTTAAGGGTGTCGGCACAGGGGGCCACCCAGCCAGAAAATTCGATACATGAATAACAATTCGGCCCGCCCGGGATATCCCGGGCGGGTTTGTTGCTAAATCTCAAAATACGGGTTGACAAATCATACTGAGTGCATTAGAATAAAACACATAAATCTGAAGGTCGTGTGCTTAAGGCATATCGAGGCGTATCGCCATATTTTCAGAGAAAAACAATTATATATGGCGGAACGTATCGGATGCCGTGAGGCAGCCCATCATCCGCCGGAAGGAGGATTATGGAGCAGGAAAACACAATGCTTCTCTTCTATGAGAAGAAAAAACATTTTGCAGACCTTATAAATGGATGGATTTTTGGCGGTGAGGCGCGGATTTCCCCTGAAAGCTTAGGAAAAGAGGATCGGAGGAGTGTGCGCCGGTCACGGCCAGGCGGCAAGATTCATAATCGGTACCGGGACATCGTTCATCGCGTTGAACAGACGAGGATTCGTGTCGTAATTGATACAGAATTCCAGAGCTACATAGATTATCTGGCTCCTGTGCGGAGCATGGATTATGATACAGCATCCTACTATGAACAGATCAGGGCACTTGAGTCGCGTCATCAGGCGGCAAAGGATTTACGTGAGGATGAATTCCTGTCCGGCATCGGAAAGAATGACAGACTGATACCGACGATTACGCTGATTTTGTATTTTGGTCAACATGAGTGGGATGCTGCTGAAAATCTCCATGAGCTACTGTTCTGGGAGCAGATTCCGGAGGAAATGCGGGCTTATATTGGAAATTATCCGACTCATGTGCTGGACGTTTATCATACGCCTGACGAGCGCCTGCTGGAGTTTCCGGGTGATATGGGATATATGTTCCTGTATTTAAAATACCAGGAGGACAAGAAAGCACTGAAAAGGATGATTGAAGAGCTTCCGGCATTTCGCCATCTGGACCGGGATGTATATGAAACCTTGGCCGAATACACAAATACACCGGAATTACTGAAAATCAATGAAAAAAAAAGAAGGAGGAGACTCAGATATGCGAAATGGATTTCGAGAATTGATCGAGGATGAACGAGCAGAAGGAAGAGCGGAAGGAAGAGCGGAAGGAAAAGCGGAAGGAAAAGTAGCAGGCGGTATATTGAAAGTAATTGCCATGGTATCCCGTAAGTGTGCAAAGGGAAAAGATGCCGAGACGATCGCTGAGGATCTGGATGAACCGCTGGATGAGATCCGCAGTATTTATCTGATTGCCCGGAAATACGCGCCGGATTATGATGCGGAGAAAATTTACGAGGAATTCGTGAGGGCTACCAATTGATTGTGTATTGACATGAAAACTTCGATTTCGAAGACACTGTTTGAGATGGAAGCCTGTAGGAGTCAGCTCAAATACATTCTCCGGCTCCTGAAGAAGGATCAGAGCAAAAAGAGGAAGGAGAGACATTCAGTATGTGCAAAGCTTTGGATGATATGAGGCAGGAGGCTATGGAGCAGGGCATCGAGCGTGGTATTTCACAGGGTATTAAGCAGGGCATCTCACAGGGCATCTCACAGGGTATCGAGCGTGGAAAGAAGACTGGCGAAGATTGTTTTGCACGGTTGACAGGTTCCCTCTTGACAGATGGGCGCATGGATGATCTGCACCGGGCGATCAGTAATCCAGCTGTTCGCCATGAGCTTTATCGTGAATATCATATTCTGAACTGAATGAAGCTTCCGGCATAGCGGCCCGTTTATTTTTCAGGTGGATGCAGAACGGGATTTTTCCGTTGACACGTTTCGCAAATTGTGCTATAGTATCCAAGTGTCAGTGACGCGTAGGGATATAGTTCAGTCGGTAGAACGTTGGTCTCCAAAACCAAATGTCGAGGGTTCGAGTCCTTCTGTCCCTGCTTCAGGCTTCGGAAAGGTTCTGGAGCCATTTTTTATGTCAGAATTTGCGTAAACGACAGTTTTACATTTGGACGGAAAAGTGTTATAGTAGAGCGGAGACGGAGAAAGGAAGTGAAGGCCATGAGGGAGGTCAGGGCCGGACAGTTCTACAGGCATTTCAAAGGCGGTACGTACCAGACGCTGGCAGTGGCGGAGCATACGGAGACCGGCGAGCGGCTGGTGGTCTACCAGGCGCTGTACGGCGATTTCCGGGTGTACGCGCGGCCTTACGACATGTTCGTGAGCGAGGTGGATCGCGGGAAATATCCGCAGGCCGGGCAGCGGTATCGTTTTGAGGAGATCGAGCTGCAGAGCGCTATGCAGGGGCGTGAGAGGAGCGTTGAACCGCAAGGCTGCGCGCCGGAGCACGAGAAGGTCGAGCCGCAGAGCGGTGTGCCGAAAGGTGGAATGACCATTCCGCCGGAAAACGTTGTGGCGGAGCGTAAGGAGAGCGGAGAGCCGGGACAGGAGCCAGCGACGGTACAGGCATCAGAAGCCAGGGGTGCAAAGACGGAAAACGGTGCGGTGAAGCCAGAGGTTTCACGGGATCCTGAGGCCATAGCTTTGGAAGAGCAGGTGGAGGCGCATACATACGCGGAGGATGAGGTCAATCCGATCTTGCTGGAGTTTCTCGATGCGGACACGCTGGAGGAGAAGACGCACATCCTCATCCGCTACCGGAATCAGATGGACGAGAGCCTGCTGAACAGTATCGCGATCGCGCTGGATATCGTGGTGGAGAAGAAGGGCGTGCAGGATAAATATGACGAGATCCTGAATTGTCTCTCGATGATGAAGCACTTCGAGACGACGTGTCTTCGCTGAAAAGGAAAAAGAAAAGAGGAAAATACTATGGCTGAGAAATCATGCAGCAGCACGGGCTGCACAAAGGAGAGCTGCGAGGGATGTCCGAGCGCTGCGAAGCCGCAGAGCCTGCTCGCGGAGCCGAACGCTGCATCCCATGTGAAGAAGGTGATCGCCGTTGTGAGCGGAAAGGGCGGCGTCGGAAAATCGCTGATCACCGCTTCCCTGGCAAATCTTATGAAAAAGCAGGGCTATGCGGTGGGTATCATGGACGCGGACATCACGGGACCCTCGATCCCGAAGATGTACGGGATTCACGGACCGGCGGAGGCGGTCGGGGAGGATATTCTTCCCATCGTGACGGAGAATGGCATTCCGGTCATGTCGATCAATCTGCTGCTGTCCGACGAGGAGTCGCCGGTCATCTGGCGCGGGCCGATTCTCGCGAATATGGTCAAGCAGTTCTGGAGCAATGTGGTCTGGGGCGATCTCGACTATCTCTTTGTGGATATGCCGCCCGGAACCGGAGATGTGCCGCTGACGGTGTTCCAGTCCCTGCCGGTCGACGGCATCATCGTCGTGACTTCACCGCAGGATCTGGTCAGCCTGATTGTGAAGAAGGCGCTGAACATGGCGAAGAGCATGCATATTCCCGTGCTCGGCCTGGTGGAAAATTACAGCTACGTGGTTTGCCCGGACTGCGGGAAGGAGATGCACATTTTCGGGGAGAGCGGCATCGAGGCTCTGGCCGAAGAGGTCGGACTGCCCGTGCTCGGGCAGGTGCCGATCGAGCCGAAGTTCGCGGAACTCGCAAACGGGAGCTTTGCGGAGGCAGAAAATGCGTATCTGACCGCGGCGGAGGATCTGCTGATCGCGGTGAGAGGATAGTATAAGTTTTTCGAAACAGCCCGACATTTTTGCCGATCTATGCGGCGTCATCGGAGCGGGGACGAACCGCATGAATGTGTACACGGTGACGAAGGCGACGCAGGTTCTGGGCAGAATCGCGGGGCTGTGATACATAAAGAAAAAAGGGGGCTGCGCACTGATTCTTTGGTGCGTCAGCCCCCTTTTTTGTTTTGCGATATTCATTTAAAACAGAAAAGCATCTGAGAGTTGACAGAAGAAAGTGAGCTCTCAGGTACTCCTTTTATTTATTGAATCTCTAAGTAAGCCACTAAGAGAGACGGCGAAACAGCATAGCGATCGTTCCCGGCCGCCGCGGCAACACCGATTCTTTTCATTATAGAGCATTTGTCCATATTATTCAAGGGACAAAACGGGGAAAAACTCGCGTAAGAGCAAAAAAGAATTCAGAAAAATCGGGAAATTTCCGCAAAAGGGGAAGTACGGTGGTCAGAATCGTGGTCAGGAAATCCGGAGGAATATTTTAGAAAGTGAGGTCATATAATTTATGGGAAGACGCGGAGAAAACATTCGGAAGCGCGAGGACGGACGATGGGAAGCCCGGGTGGTAAAGGGCGCGCCCCGGGGCGGCAGGACAAACTATAAATATTTTTATGGAAAATCCTACCGGGACGTAAAGCAGAAGAAGATGAAATTTCTGATGCTTCTGGAGAAACAGGGCGCGGTGGCGGAGGACATGCCCGCTCTGGCCGGGCAAACAGACGGCGCGGAGGAGCTGCGTTTCCGCCAGATTGTGGAGGAATGGCTCGCCGCGAAGCAGCCGGGCGTAAAGGAATCCACGCTCGCCTGCTATACCACGATGGCGGAGGCCTACATTCTGCCGAAGCTGGGCGATCTTGCCCCGGTCGAGATCGACGCGGCTGTTCTGAGCGCGTTTCTGACGGAGCAGAAGGAGCATGGGCGGCAGAGGGACGGCGGCGTGCTCTCCGGCAAGACGCTCGCCGACTTGCGTATGATCCTGATGCAGATTCTGTGTTTCGCGAAAACGCAGGGAATGATCCGGACGGTGCCGGACTGTCCGGCTGTCAGCGTTCACCAGGCGGCGCCCGGCGTCCTGACAAAGCGGGAGCAGGCGCTGCTTGAAGAGAGAGTGCTGGCCGAGGACAATCCCTTCTCCTTGGGCGTTCTCCTCTCGCTCTACGGAGGTCTGCGCATCGGGGAGGTCTGTGCGCTGAAATGGTGCGATTTTGACAGGGGAAACGGGACGGTTTCCGTATCGCGGACGATCGCGCGCATCGCTGACCTGGACGCTTCGTCTCCTTCGCGGACAAAGCTGGTCATCGGTCCGCCCAAGACGGACTGTTCGATTCGCCTCGTGCCCCTGCCCGCGCCGGTTTTCCGCTATCTGATGCAGTGCAGCCGGGACGACTCCGCTTATGTCGTGACGGGCACCGCGAGGTACATGGAGCCAAGGGTCTGCCGGGAACGATATAAGTGTCTGCTGCGCAGGGCGGGAATTTCCGGGCATACGTATCATTCGCTCCGGCACACCTTTACAACCCGCTGCGTGGAGAACGGCGTGGATATGAAATCGCTCAGCGAGATTATGGGGCATTCTGACGTGAGGATTACCATGCAGCGCTATGTCCACCCGTCCCTGGATGCCAAAAGAGAACAGATTGAGAAACTGCCATGTTTTGACGCGGGTGGTCAGAATCGTGGTCTTAAGAGTACGCCGGGCAGCTGATTTTCAGGGGATTTTCACCGGCCTGCTCTCTTAGTGGCTTACTTAGAGAGCAGCGCTGTCCGGCGCGTGGCGTGGACTCCGGTCTTGATAGTATATACGGATTGGGCGGTTTCATGCAGAGGAAAGATGTCACATAAAACCGGTAGAAGGAGAACTGGCGATGAGGCCTGGGAAGAGCTCTGGCGAGGTTCGGAGAAGGGAGCATATATGGACCATCGTTCTTGCAGCCGTATTTATCGTGGGCCTTCTGATCCTGCTCTTTCCGACGGTTAGCAGCTGGTGGAACGCGAGAGTACAGAGGCGGGCGGTGGCCGCATATGAGGAAGCGGCGGCGGAATTGTCGGAGGCAGCTTCCGCCGAATTCTTTGAGGCCGCCGGGGCGCACAACGAGAGCCTTGCCGGGATCGGCTCCGCGGAGGCGATCGCCTGTCCGGAGCGGGTGGAGGAGGAGTACGAGGCTCTGCCGGACATTTCCGGTACGGGCGTCCTGGGCTATGTCAGCATCGCGAAAATCGACGTGCAGCTCCCCATCTACTACGGCACGGACGACGCCGTGCTGCAGGTCGGCGCGGGACATCTGGAGGGGAGCAGCCTGCCGGTGGGAGGGGAGAGCACCCACAGCGTCATCCTGGCGCACCGCGGACTGCCGGGGTCTCTTTTGTTCACAAACCTGGATGAGCTGGAGCTGGGGGACACTTTCACCGTCACCGTGCTGGACCGCGTGCTCACCTACCGGGTGGACCGGATCTCCGTTGTGCTGCCGGACGAACTGGAAAATCTGTACATAGAAGAGGGAAAAGATTACTGCACACTCATGACATGTACTCCCTATGGCATCAACAGCCATCGTCTGCTGGTGCGGGGTGTGCGGGTCGGAAATACGGAAGAGGCGGTGATGCGTGTGACGACGGACGCAGGGGAAATGGAGCTGCTCACGGTCGCGTTGCTGATCGCCGCGCCCCTGTTGCTGCTGGTGCTGATCTGGCTGTTGTGGAGCGCGCGCAGAAAGAAAAAAAGGGAGGCAGATCATGAGAAATAAAATGAAAAAATGGCTGTTGTCAGTACTGGCGCTGCTGTTCTGCATGAGCTTCAGCGTTTCCGCCACCGGGACCACGCTGGTTCGTAGCGAGAAGGGCTCCATCACGGTGACGCTGGCCGACAGCAGCGGAAATACGGTCTCCGGCGGCGCGATTACGATCTATCAGGTGGCAACGTTGAGTCTGAAGAACGGAAGTCTCGTATATACGTATACCGGTGATTTCACTGGCTGTACGGTGACGCTGGATGTCAGTGACAGCAACAACAGCTCCCTGGCGGCTGCGCTGGCGGCGTACGTGGAGAGCGTGGGCATCAGCGGAACGGAGCAGACCGTGGGCTCGAACGGCACCGTTACGTTCAAGAATCTGGACGTGGGTCTCTATCTGCTGGTGCAGACCACCGCGTCCGGGAGCTACAAGACGATCAGCCCCTTCGTGGTCACGGTGCCGTATGAAGACAACGGCGCCTTTGTCTATGATGTGGACGCCAGCCTCAAGGTGGGAACCGTGACCAGGAACAGGCCGAATAAACCGAATAAGCCGGGCGAGCCGGATGACCCGGATGATCCACCGGAGACGACCACAACCACGACCACGGTCACGGTGACCTATATTCTGCCCCAGACCGGGCAGCTGTTCTGGCTGGTTCCGGTGCTGGCGGTCTGTGGTCTGCTGCTCTTTGCCCTGGGCTGGGTTCTGCAGCACCCCGGCAGGGAAGAAGAGGACGTATGAAGGATAAAATCGGGCTCGCCTGTATGATTCTGGGGCTCCTGCTGCTGGCGGCGGCCACCGCCCTGCTCGGCTACAACATATGGGACAACATAAGAGCCGGCAATTCTGCGGAGCTGGTGCTGGAGCAGCTGGAGAAAACGGCGGACGCCGGGGAGGCGCAGGCGGAGGAGACGGACAGGGAAGATACCGCGATGGACACCGTGGAAATCGACGGCTACGCGTATATCGGGACGCTGACGATTCCCGCGCTGGACCTGGAGCTGCCGGTGATGTCGCAGTGGAGTTACGCGGGGCTGAAGATCGCGCCGGGTCGCTATGCCGGTTCCGTCTGGTCGGATGACCTGGTGATCTGCGGGCACAACTATACCCGGCATTTCGGAAATCTGAAATACCTGAATTCCGGGGATACGCTGTATTTTACGGATGTGAACGGAAATGTGTTTACCTACGAGGTGGAGGAGATTCTCACCCTTCAGTGCGACGCTGTGGAGGAGATGCTGAGCGAGGAAGCAGGGGAATGGGATCTGACCCTTTTCACCTGTACCATCGGAGGAAGGACGAGAGTGACGGTCCGGTGCAGCCAGATCGATTGAAAATTGGACGGAGTCTACGGTTCCTGACAGGGAGGACACTGCTATACAAAACGGGAAAAATAAAAGGAAGAGAAACATCGTGACACGCGTCCTTGCGTGGATGCTGGTGTTTGCACTTATGATGTCTTCGTCGGGCATGACGGCATTCACGGAGCTGACGGTAAGCGCGAATGCGTCGGAAACTGATGCGGAGGAAAATACAGGAACGGACGAGAATGACGGGACCGGTGAGGACAGCGGCAGTGACTCCGGGAACGCGGAATCGGGAAGCGGAGATTCGCAGAGCGGGGATACCGGAGATATGGGAAATACCGGAGCCGACGAAGGAACTGACGGCGAAACCGGCGAAGAGGATGGAGATACGCAGGAGGATGCGGACAGCGACGGAACCGGCGACGCGGCGGACGGAGATACGCAGGATGACGGCTCTGAGAACGGTGACGCAGACGACGGAACCGGAACCGTGGAGGACGGCGAGTCTGAGAGCGAAGACGCAGACGGGGAGGATGCGGACAGCGAAGAGACGGAGGAGGAGACCGGCTATGGCATCAGTCTGACGAGTGATGGCGATGACGACTCCGGGGATACGGATGATGAGACGACGAACGCGTATGACGGCTCGGCGCTGAAGGCCTATGCGGATGAGCTGATGGAGAAATACGGCCTGACCGTCACGATCAGCCAGAGCCCTGCGGGCGGCAATACTGTCGAGTCCGGCGACGCCGTGACCTGGTATGTGACGATTACCATCCCGGTGGCCGAGAACTACAGCGGCTTCAGCTCCTACAATAAGACGCTGTACGACTCCTATGACGATCTGACGATATATCTGACCGCGCCGGACGGCATCACGATCACGAGCGTGAGCGCATCCGGATATGATTCGGTGATTCAGACAGACAGTGACGGCACGACCGCCGCAGTGGTGAGTCTCGGCGACGTGACGGCGAGCGCGCAGACGATCTCCTACACGG
>JAJQCG010000193.1:0-9702 GCA_021202815.1 Lachnospiraceae bacterium
ATTATAGCCTCATTCTTTTTCCAGATAATCCCACGTGAACTGCGCGAGCGTCCCGCTGTCGGTCCAGAAGCCGTCCTCGCAGGGCGCGTACTGCGGGTTGTGCAAGAAATAATTGTTCGGGCCATCGTCGTAGCGCTGGCTGTGCTTGATGTGGACGCAGGGAATCTGATCCGCGAAGTGGGAGAAATCCTCGCCCACGAGATCGTCCTCCGTCTGGATCACGCCCTTTTCCTGGCCGCCAATTTTGGCCGAGGAGGCTTTCACGATCTCCAGCAGCTTCGCATCCACGCGCGTCTCCGGCACGCCATCTCTCATCGTGCACTCACAGCGTCCGCCCATACTCTCCGCCACCGATTTGCAGATCGTCGCCATGCGGTCGAACATCCACTGATTGCGTTCCCGGTCGAGGGAACGCAGGACGCCGCCGATCGTGATGTCCTCCGCGATTCGTCCGACCGAGCCGCCGTTCACATAGCTGACGGAGATCACCGCGGGCGTCGCCGGGTCCGTCTCACGGCTGATCACGCCGTAGAGCTGCATGATCGCGGCCGCCTGCATGAAGACCGGATCGACCGCCTTCTCCGGATGCGCCGTGTGCCCGCCCTTGCCGATGAATTTCATCTCAAAGAAGGAGCTGCAGCCAAAGGTCGGAAAGCCGCTCGTGACGGAGATGCTGCCACAGGAAAATCCGGGCGCCACCTCGTTTGGCATCCCGTGAATTCCGATGCAGGCGTCGACCTTCGGATTCTCCAGCACGCCCTCTTCGATCATGGCCTTCGCGCCGAGGTAGAGTTCCTCGCCCGGCTGGAAGATCAGCTTCACATCGCCGTTCAGGGATTCCCGGTTTTCATACAGAAGCTTCGCCGCGCCCAGTCCCATCGCCGCGTGCGTGTCATGCCCGCAGGCATGCATATTTCCGTTCGTGGACGCGAAGGGAAGTCCTGTCTTCTCTTCCTCCGCAAGTGCGTCGATGTCGACGCGGATGCCGACGCATTTTCCGGTATCCTTCCCGTGAATCATGACCGCGAGTCCCGCTCCCTTCACCATCGGGCGGATATCCTCATCGGGGATTCCGATTTTCTTCAGGACCCGCGTGATCGCCGCGGCCGTCTCATAGGTCTCATTGTTCAGCTCCGGAATCTGATGAAGCTGCCTTCTCCATGCTACGATCTCAGGCTGCAGAGTCTGAGCCTGTTCTCTGAAATTCATTGTAAAGTCACCTTCTTATCTGTTAATATGCCTACACGGAGGGTCTTCTCCTGCTGAACATCCGTGCCAGACCGCCCTCCGAGGTCTCGCGGAAACGCTGGTTCATGCTGATGCCGGTCTCGTACATCGTCTTGACGACGAGGTCGAAGGAAATCCGCTGCGTATCATGCAGGAAATAGGCCAGATTGCAGGCGTTGATCGCCCGCATCGCCGCCACCGCGTTCCGCTCGATACAGGGAACCTGCACGAGCCCGCAGATCGGGTCACAGGTCAGTCCGAGGTGATGCTCAAGCGCGATCTCCGCCGCGTACTGAATCTGCCCGGTATCGAGCCCCATCAGATGTGACATCGCCGCAGCCGCCATCGAGCAGGCCGTGCCGATCTCCGCCTGACAGCCACACTCCGCGCCCGAGATCGAGGCGTTGTGCTTGACCAGATTGCCAAAAAGGCCGGCCACAGCCAGCGACTCCAGGATCTTCCGCTCGTTGAGATGCCGACGGTCCTTCATGTAATAGAGCATTGCCGACAGGACGCCGCAGGCTCCGCAGGTAGGCGCCGTGACGATCGTACCACAGTCCGCGTTCTGCTCGCAGACCGCGTAGGCGTAGGCTGACACATAGCGCACCTCCGTCACCTGGGGCACCTCGTTCGGCGCGGGATTCTCATAGAGGATCTTCGCCTTGCGCGCGATGCCGAGGCCGCCCGGTAGGATCCCCTCCGCGTTCAGTCCCTCATGGATGGATTTCTGCATGGCCTCCCAGATCGTCCTGAGGAAATCCCAGATCTCCTCGCCTTCGTTGAACTCCACATACTCCGCGAGCGAGCAGTTCCAGAGGCGGCACTGCTGCGCGATCTCCGCCAGCGAATTTTCCGGATAGATTTCCAGCTCCTCCTGCCTCGCCGGGTCTTCCTCCTCGCCGACGATATGGATATCCCCGCCGCCGACCGACTCAACCCACAGCTTGCTGACCACCTCGCCACCCTTCCACGCCTCGAATTTCATCGTGTTCGGGTGCGTTACCTTTTCCGGCATATCCGTGCGGAAAATGATCTCCGTCAGGGTCGGCTCCAGCACTTCCCGGAGGACGCGGTCCGTCCCGTGCCCCTTTCCGGTCTTGCTGAGCGAACCAAACAGCGAAACGGTGAACCGCTCCGCTGTCTGATTGTCTTTCAAAAATAGTTTTGCTGCCCGCTCCGGCCCGATCGTGTGCGAGCTGGACGGACCTTTTCCAATTTTATAGATCTCCCTGATGGACCGCATCGCGCTGTCCTCCTGCTTTATTCATGATCTACCGGATCTTTCTTCCTTCCAGATAATAGCGCTTCTCCTGCGCGTGTCCCATCGAGAAAGTCTTTCTGGGCAGCGCGCCGTCCGCGACCACGCCGCGGAAGAGCTGGCTCTTCTCCATCGGTGGAAGTAGAAATCCAATTGCCCCGTCCGCCTTCGCGAGATCCGCGAGCGTATCGTCGCCGTGGATGTAGTCGACCTCGCCGGAATTCCGGGAAAGATAATCGTCGAGGAATGCCTGTAGCACGCCGACCGTCAGCTGACTCTTCGCCGGGTCAAGATAAACTGTGCCGCTCTTCGCTCCCGCGAACCAGGTCACCGGATAGCTGCCCTTTGCACACCATCCCGCTTCCAGCTCCTTCAGAAGCGCCCCCGGCTCCACACCGGTCACAATCCGGTGAATCGGCTCGAAGACCTGCGCCTCGTCGTGGATGTTTTCCAGCTCCACAAGTGCCCAGCGAGCCGGGTGATTCGAGAGATCCTCGCCCGGATGTGCGGCCTTCAGTTCCTCATAGCAGGCCTTCGCCGTCGCCAGGGAATGGTTGCGTCGCCGACTGCAAAGAGCACCGGCGTCCCGTCAAGTCCCTCATATTTTTCCCCGATCGTCTCCGCGTAGGCGGCAAGCCGCGCCTCAAAATCCGCGAGCACCTTTCCGTCCACCAGCCAGCCGCTGATATGTCCTCCGCCCTGCATCAGGTCGAAATCATAGAGCTTCGGCAGCGTGTCCTTCACGGCTCCGATCGGCTCAATCAGCATCTTTTTATGGTCATCGCAGAGCATCAGGATATGCGGCAGCTCGATCGGCGCGTTCCGCCGCACACGCATGCGCGGAGGAATACGCTCGACCACCGTCTTCTCCGTCGCGCGGATCGCAGAAGTTGAGCCCTTGCTGTAATCATAAGCGTCCAGATCCACCTTGCCGATCAGGCCCTTGCGAATGGAGCCGTTCAGCAGCGTGCGCTCCACATAAACCATCGAGTGCTCACAGGTCTGGAACACGCCGTCCTCCATATATTTTTCCATGGTGAGGTTGATCTTTCTGACCTTCTCCTCCTCATCCGGCGCTCCTAAGTCCGCCTCCGGCAGGATCAAGTTGACCGTCGAGGGCTTATCCCCCGCGATTCTGCGCACCTCCTCCCAGTACTCCGGCTGGGATGTAAACTGGTCGCAGGCGATCACGGACCAGGCCTCGCAGGACGTCCCCTGCGGAAGCAGAATATCTGCTGCTGAAAATACGCTCATGAATGTACCTCCTGTTACGTCTTCTGTTCTTTAGTTTCCCGCCGCAAAGGCCTCGATGATGTCCACCAGCTCCGCGCCGATGCGCTTCGAGGCTTCCTTCGTGCCCGCACCGATATGCGGGGTGCAGCTCACAGACGGATGGGAAGCCAGCTCCCAGTTCGGGGTCTTCTCGCTCAGCCAGACGTCGAGTCCCGCCGCGCGGACCTTACCGCTGTTCAGCGCGTCCAGAAGCGCCGCCTCATCCACGTTCGCGCCGCGGGAAACGTTGACGATCACCACGCCGTCCTTCATCTTCGCGATGCTTTCCGCGTCGACCATCGGCTTTCCATCGCTCGGAGCGCAGAGTACGATCACGTCGGACGAGGAGATCATCTCATCCATCGGGACGAAGTGCATCGTCTCGCACTCACAGCCCTCCGGTTTGTGGCGATGCACGCTGGAGAGGACGTTCATCCCGAGTGCCTGCGCCTTCCTGCCGACCAGCTGTCCGATCCGGCCATAGCCGATGACGCCCATCGTCTTGCCCTCGAGCTCGAAGCCCTTGGAATAGGCCTTCTTCTCCCAGCGCTCCTGCCGCATCGTGCTGCCCGCGATCGAGATCGATCTCGCGCAGGAAAAGAGAAGTGCAATCGCCAGCTCCGCCACCGCGTTTGAAGACGCCCGCGGGGTGTTGCGAACCGTGATGCCGTTCTCCTCGGCATACTTCACCGCGATATTGTCCACACCGACACCCGCGCGGATGATCAGCTTCAGGCTGCTGCCCTTTGCCTCATCGATCTGCGGCTCCTTGATCTTCGTCGCCGAGCGGATCACGACGCCGTCGAAGTCCCGCAGGGCCGCGCCCAGCTCGTCGGCTTCATAATACTGTTCTACTACCTCAATGCCGTCATTCTTAAGCTTCTCGACAGCACCCGCATCCATACCGTCCGTTACCAGAATACGCATAATTTACCCCCTTGTCAATGTTTTTACAGTCCGGAGCAACAGGCGATCCCAAGGCCAGCTGCCCGATGACCTGGTATCTAGCAGTTCTCCGCCTCGAATTTCTTCAGGCACTCCACCAGAGCCTCGACGCCCTCCTTCGGCATCGCGTTGTAGATCGATGCGCGCAGTCCGCCGACCGAACGGTGTCCCTTCAGGTTGTCAAAGCCGGCCGCCTTCGTGCAGGTGACAACCTTCGCGTCCAGATCCGCGTCGCCGGTGATAAAGGTAACGTTCATGAGACTCCGATCTCCTTCCACAACGGTTCCCTTAAAGAGCTTCGAGCTGTCAAGGAAGTCGTAGAGCACCTTCGCCTTCTCCTCGTTCCTCTTCGCCATCTCCTCAAGGCCACCGATGGACTTCAGATACTTGAAGACCTTGCCGCAGGCGTAGATCGCCCAGCAGTTCGGCGTGTTGTACATGGAACCGTTGTCCGCATGAGTCTTGTACTGCAGATAGATCGGCAGATCGGTGAGATCGTCGCGGATCAGATCCTCGCGGATGATCACGACCACCATGCCGGCCGGGCCGACATTCTTCTGCACGCCCGCGTAGATCAGGCCGTAGTCTGAAACATTGCAGGGCTTCGACAGGAACATCGAAGACTGGTCGGACACGAGGATATGGCCCTTCGTGTTCGGCAGCTTCGGATAGGTGGAACCGTGAATCGTCTCATTCTCGCAGATGTAGACGTAATCCGCGTCATCCGGAATGTCAAGGTCGGAGCAGTCCGGAATATAGGAATAATTCTTATCCTTGCTCGATGCGGCGACAATCACCTCGCCGACCTTCTTTGCCTCGGTGATGGCCTTCTTCGACCAGGTGCCGGTCTCGATGTAGACGGCCTTGCCGTTCTTCATCAGGTTCATCGGAATCATCGAGAACTGCAGCGTTGCGCCGCCCTGGATGAAGAGCACCTTATAATTGTCCGGGATGCCCATTAGATCCCTTAAGTCCTGCTCGGCCTCGTCGAAAATCTGCTGGTAGACCTTCGAACGGTGCGACATTTCCATCACGCACATGCCCGAGCCGCGATAGTTCATCATCTCATCGCGGATCTCCTCCAGTACCGGTTCCGGCATCATCGCCGGGCCTGCAGAAAAATTGTACGTACGACCATACTTCATAAGAAATTACCTCCTGTCTTTTCTGTTAAATTGTATTATTTCTGAAAAACCGTTCTGCCGTGCCGGATCAGGTTCTCCCTCCCGGCACGGCTTTTGAACGCTTTAATTCCTATTATTTCAGAAGCCCCGTGCGCTCGTTGAACTCGCAGATCAGCTCATCCAGATCCTTCGCCTGCGCATGGACTGCGTCCCAGGTGCCCTCGGTGTTATACCAGAGCGCGTTCAGCTCCTCGCTCGTCTTGCCCTGCTGCTCGACCCAGGTGTAATACTTGAGATTGTGCACGCGCTTGCGGTCGGCGTAGGTCATCTCCATCAGACTGTCAGTCTTGAGATTCAGGATGTGGAGATTGTGGTCGAGCCGCGCCTCGTTCACATCGTAAGCGCCGTACATCTCGTTCAGCTCGTTGATGCGGCTCTGGTACATGACCGCGGAGTCGGTTAGGACAGTCACGACGACATCCTTTTCGGTGAACTCGTAGTACTTCGCCATCTTAATGCAGCAGAGCATATTCGCGATGCCGGAGATGCCAAGCCAGGTCAGCTTCTCGATCAGCTCGTCGTCGAAGCCAAGCGCCTCCTTCATGTACTTCTGTCCCTCCGGCGTGTTGAAGAGACGGAGCAGTCTCTGCGAATCCTCGTCGTCGATCGCGATCGCCATGTCGGAGTTCTTCACATTGTGAATCCACGGGATGTGCTTGTCGCCGATGCCCTCGATGCGGTGGCCGCCGAAGCCGTTGTTCAGAATCGTCGGGCACTGCAGCGCCTCGCCGACGCCGAGCTTCATCTGCGGATGCAGCTCCTTCAGGCGGTCGCCCGCTGACATCGTCCCGGCGGAACCCGATGTGAAGCAGGCGCCCGCAAGTCTCTGACCCGGCTTTTTAATCGCATTGTAGACATCCTCCAGCGCATTGCCGGTCACATTGTAGTGCCAGAGCGGATTGCCCATCTCCTCGAACTGGTTGAAAATCATGTACTGCGGATCCTGCTTCAGCTCGTTCGTCTTGTCGAAGATCTCCTTCACATTCGACTCACAGCCCGGCGTCGCGATAACCTCCGCGCCAATCTCATGCAGCCAGTCAAAGCGCTCCTGACTCATCTCCGCCGGAAGGATCGCCACGCCCTGTGCGCCCATCAGACGGGAGTTGAAGGCACCGCCGCGGCAGTAGTTGCCGGTAGACGGCCACACGGCCTTGTGCCTCTGTACGTCGAACTGTCCGGTCACGAGACGCGGCGCCAGGCAGCCGAAGGATGCGCCGACCTTGTGGCAGCCGGTGGGGAACCACTTGCCGACCATCGCAATGATGCGGCAGGGCACGCCGGTCAGCTCACTCGGCAACTCCACGTAGTTCGGAACCTCCTGAAAGAGTCCGCCGCTCTCCTTCGGCTCGTTCTTCCAGGTGATGCGGAACAGGTTCAGCGGGTTCACATCCCAAAGTCCTACGTTCTTCAGCTTATCCTTGATCTTTCCGGGAATCTCCTCCGGATGCTGCATCTCGTGGATCGTCGGGATGATGATCCCATTCTCCTTCGCGTTCTGAATATTCCGCTCAAGGGCGACTTCATTTTTGGTCAGATCAATCATCGATAGATAACCTCCTGCTGTTTTACTGTTTTATCTTATGCTTAAATTGTATAAGATAAGATTTTTTGCGTCAACGATGCGGTAAACGCAAAAGAAGCCGCCAAAATTCAATCGAAATGATAGATTTTCAGCGGTTTCTTGCATTTTTTTGCTATCAAATTGATAGTGTCACTATCTATTTGATAGTTTTACTGTTTTCCAGCTTCTTTATTTTACGATAAAATGTCGCAATTCCAATCCCCATCATCCGGGCCAGCTCCTCATTGGACACGCCCGTCTGTTTCTGATACAGCAGTGCGCGGCAAAAGGTCTCCTCCTCCAGCTTCGCGAGATTCAGGCTGGCGTTCAGAAAGCCCGGCGCTTCTGGCCGTACTCTCTGCGGCAGCAGCTCCGCGCTGATCCTTCCCTCCTCCCGCTGCATGTTCACGACATACTCCATCGCGCTCTTCAGCTCTCGGATGTTGCCCGGCCAGTCATAGGCCTCGACGGACTCCCAGAAGGCCGGCTCGATGTCCATGATCTTTTTCCCCAGTGTTCTCGCACAGTCGCTTAAGAATTCCAGTGCGAGCGGGCGCAGATCCTCCTTGCGCTCCCGCAGCGGCGGAATCTCGATCGGCAGCACGTCCAGCAGGTACAGAAGACCACGGTGAAAACGCCCCTTCGCGCAGAGCTCCGCAAGATCGGCGCTCGTCGAGGCGATGACGCGAAAGCTGACCTTGCGGCTCTTACCGGAACCGATACGCCTGATCTCATGCCGTTCGAGCAGCGGCAGCAGCTTCTGCTGGATCGCCAGCGGTAGCGCGTCCACATCATCGAGAAACAGTGTACCGCCCGCAGCCGCCTCCAGGCGTCCGGGTCTGCCGCGGCTGCCCGCACCCCCGGTCCCCGCCACGCCGAAGAGATATTCCTCCGTCTGCTGCGCCGGGAGCATCCCGCAGTCGATCCGTACAAAAGGCTTATCCGCATAGGCGCTCTGCTCATGAATCGCCTGCGCGTAGAGCTCCTTGCGCAGACCGTCCTCCGCGTAGAGCAGCACATTGGACGGCGAGAGCGCGGAACTGCGGATTCGCTCGCGTACCTCCATGATCTGCCGCGAAATCCCTTTAATCTGTGAGAAAGCGGTCGGCCGCCGCTCCCTGCGCCGGAGCGCCTCGTCATCCGTGAAGATCAGCACACGGTCAAAGTGCTCGACGCTGACCTGATAGAGACTGCCCGCGACGCAGCAGCTTCCGCTCCCGCAGCGCAGACGGTAGACATCCATCTGCCCAAGCTTTTCACCGATCGCCTCAATGCCGATCGGCTGTTCACCGAGCTGGTAGAGCCGGTCCTCGATCAGCGTCCGTCCCGTGCGGTTCAGCTTCTGTATATTTCCCGCGCTGTCCAGCATCAGGATGCCGAGCGCAGTGCGGTTCAGCGCGAAATCCATCATGGAGAGCAGTTCCTGATTCCGCTCCGCCTCCGTCTGCTGCAGTGCCTCGAAGGCGATCAGGTTCGCGATCTGTTCGATAAACGCGAGATAAGCGGCGCTCTCCTCCCGGATGCGCTCCCACTGCTGCCGGTCGTCGCTGACAAAGCCGATCACGCCCAGCACCTTTCCGTTCGCAACGATCGGCGCGAGCATCTGCGCAACGTCCCGGCAGGTGTCCCGCTCCTCACAGTGACGGCAGGCCGGATGCCCCTTCAGATGCGTCATCATCTGCGGTCGCCCGCTGTCGATCGCTGCCTGCAGGATGTTTCCACTGAGCTCCAGGCTCGCGCCGACGCTCAAGCCCACGCTCTCTCCCTTGCTCACGATGCGGATCATCTGGTCGTCCACGACAGTGACCGGCATGCGCACCAGCTGCGAGATCACCTCCGCGTAGCGTTCGAGCGAGGGCAGCATTTTATAGAGAATGTTCTGCTCCATGGCGGCCTCCGCTTACGATACCGTGATACCCTTCTCTGCAAAGGCCTTCACCAGGCGTTCCATATCGCCCTGAATCGAGATCGGCTCGCCGCAGGAACGGATCGCATTCTCAACGTCCTTGAGTCCATTGCCGGTGACGACGGAGACGACCGTCGCGTCGGCCGGGATCTTCCCCTGCTCACAGAGCTTTTTGAGGCCTGCCGTGCCGGTGACGCCGGCCGGCTCTCCGAAGACGCCGCAGGTCGAACCGAGCAGCTTCTGCGCCGCCATGATCTCTTCGTCCGTCACAGGCCCCTTCACGCAATTCGACTCACGGCTGGACGGTAACCGCTGAGCGGACGTAGTCGGGGCGAGCACCGCAATGGGT
>JAJQCG010000193.1:9712-19606 GCA_021202815.1 Lachnospiraceae bacterium
CGTCTCGATCGCGCGGTTCAGCGGGCAGCAGCCGCTGGCCTGCGCCGAGATAAGGCGCGGCAGCCGGTCGATAAAGCCGATGGCATGGAGATCCTTCAGACCCTTCCAGAGACCCGCGATCGTACAGCCGTCGCCGACCGAGATCGCAATGTAGTCCGGAACCTGCCAGCCGAGCTGCTCCATGATCTCGAGGCCGACCGTCTTCTTCCCCTCTGAGAGATAGGGATTGATCGCCGCATTGCGGTTGTACCAGCCCCACTTGTCGATGGCCTGCTTTGAGAGCTCAAAGGTGTCCTCGTAGGAGTCCTGCACGGAAATCACCGTCGCGCCGAAGGTCATGAGCTGCGCGACCTTGCCCTTCGGGGCGCGGGACGGCACGAAGATATAGGTCGAGAGGCCTGCCGCGGCCGCATTGCCCGCGAGGGAGGAGGCCGCGTTACCGGTCGAGGAGCAGGCAATCACCTTTGCTCCTGCCTCGCCAGCCTTGGCGACCGCCATCGAGGAGGCGCGGTCCTTCAGCGACGCAGTCGGGTTGAGACCGTCGTCTTTCACATAGAGCTTCGCAATGCCAAGCTGCTCCGCCAGCCGCGGCTCCTCATAGAGCGGCGACCAGCCGACGCGCAGCGGCGGCGCGGGCGTCTCTTCCTCCACGGGGAGCAGCTCGCGATAACGCCACATCGAGCGCTCCTCCCTCTTTGCGAGCTTTTCCTTTGTCAGATTTTCTCTGATATAATCATAGTCATACACAATGTCCAGAATGCCGCCGCAGGAACAGTTCGTCAGATTCGGAACCGCCTCATAGGTCTTGCCGCAGCGCACACACTTTCCATATTTCACATTTTTCATCTCTGCTATCCCCTTCCACTGACAACTACAGGGCATCAAAGATCATCTGTCCGGTTTTTGATACCCTGTATGTTGCATTTATTTATTTCAAAAATTCAAAACCTCATATAGTCTTCCGATTTTCGCGGAAGACAACCCGGAGGTCTGCTGTTCCGGATACAATTACTCCGTATTCAGCGCTCCTCGCGGAAATACGAGGTACCCAGGCTCGCCGGAGGCTGATTCTCCGGCTTATTGCGGCGGCTGGTGAGAACCAGCACGATGATCGTCACGAGATACGGGAACATCTTGAAGACCTCCTGCATCGCGCGCGAGAGCCCCGGCACATAGATGTAGAGAATATACAGCGCGCCGAACAGGATCGAACCCCAGATCGCACTGCGTGCGTTCCAGAGCGCCATGATGACGAGCGCGATCGCAAGCCAGCCACGGTCGCCGAAACCGTTCTCAATCCAGGTACCGCCGAGATAATCCATGACATAATAGAGACCTCCGAGTCCCGCGATGGCCGCTCCGATGATCGTCGCCGTGTACTTATAGCGCGTCACATTGATACCCGCGGCGTCCGCGGTCGCCGGACTCTCTCCGACCGCCCGCAGGTTCAGACCCTTTCTCGTCTTCGTCAGGAACCAGGCAATGACAAAGGCCAGAATGATCGAAAGATAGGTCAGAAAGCCATAGGAAAACAGAAGCGGTCCGATGATCGGGATCTCAGAGAGCACCGGTATCGTCGTACGGAAGGCCTCGCCCGTCGTCTTCACGGAGATCTGGCCGACGCCGCCGGCCAGCTTCGAAAGCGAGCCACCGAAGAAGTTGCCAAAGCCGGTACCAAAGGTCGTGAGCGCGAGACCAACCACATTCTGGTTTGCGCGCAGCGTGATCGTGAGGAAAGCATAAATCAGGCCGCCCAGCGCAGAGACGACGAGCGCCATCAGAAGGGCGATCAGAAGACCCACGAGCCCGTTCGGATTTTCCACGGAATTCTCATAGAAGAAGGCTCCCATCAGGCCGGACACGCCGCCCATATACATGATACCGGGAATACCGAGGTTCAGATTGCCCGACTTTTCAATCAAGATCTCGCCGGAGGCTCCGAACAGAATCGCGATGCCCTGGCCGATCGCCTTCTGGATAAAGGTTAAAATCAAAGTCATATTCTTCAGGCCTCCTTCTGCTTTTTGCGGAATTCCAGTTCATAGTTGATAAAGAACTCACAGCCGATCAGGAAGAACAGGATGATGCCCGTGATGATGTCGGAGGCGTTCTTGTTCAGGCCGAACTGCGTGGCGATCTGGATCGCGCCCTGCTGCATGAAGACCAGCAGCGCCGAGATCAGAATCATGAAGAAGGGGTTGAACTTCGCCATCCAGGCCACAATGATCGCCGTAAAGCCGCGGCCGTTCGCCGTGCTCGTCGAGATCGTGTGACCCGCACCGCAGACGATCACCATACCCGCCAGACCGCAGATCGCGCCGGAGATCATCATCGTGCGCTTAATCACACGTTTGACATTGATACCGGCGTAGCGGGCCGTGTTCTGGCTCTCACCGACGACGGCGATCTCATAGCCCTGCTTACTATAGGCCATATAGTAATACATCAGCACGGTGAAGACCAGCACGATGATCACATTCAGTACGTAGGAATTACCCGCGATGGTCGGAAACCAGCCCTTCTGCGAGGCCGCGTTGATGATGCCGACCGTATTGGAACCGGCTGGATTCTCCCAGAAGACGATGCGGAAGGTGACGACCTGCATCGCGACGTAGTTCATCATCAGGGTAAACAGCGTCTCGTTCGTATTGTAACGCGCCTTGAAGAAGGCCGGAATGTAGCCCCAGATGAGGCCCGCCAGCATACTGGCGACAAAGATGACGATAAGCAGGACGAAATTCGGGAGAAGGTCGCCCAGGTAAATCATCAGTGCCGCGCTCGCGAGACCGCCCATCAGCACCTGTCCTTCCGCGCCGATATTCCAGAAGCGCATCTTGAAGGCGGGCGCGAGGCCGACCGCGATCAGCAGCAATACCACCGTCTCGCGGATCGTCACCCAGGCTCTCCTGCCTGTGCCGACCGCCCCGTCGATAATACCGGCATAGACCTGAATCGGATTCTGCTGCGTCACGATTACGATGAAGACCGCACAGACGACCAGTGAGAGAAGAACGGCAATCAGGCGAACCAGAACCGCCTGCTTCAGGGAGACCGTGCTCCGTTTTTTCATTCGTACAAAGGGTTCTTTATGGTTCATCTACCGCTTCCTCCTTTCCGATCGTACCGGTCATCATCAGGCCAAGCTGCTCCTTGGTCGCTGTCCGCGCGTCCACCGTCCCGGCTACTCTGCCGCCCTGTAGTACCAGAATGCGGTCGCAGAGCTCCAGCAGTACGTCCAGATCCTCCCCGACGCAGATGACCGCCGCGCCGTTCTCCTTCTGCTTATTCAGAAGATTGTAAATCGTATAGGAGGAGTTGATATCGAGTCCGCGCACCGGGTAGGCCACCATGAGCACCGTCGGATTCGACGAAATCTCACGTCCCACCAGCACCTTCTGCACGTTGCCGCCCGAGAGACGGCGCACCGGCGTCGTGACGCCCGGCGTGACAACCTCGAGCTCCTCGATGATCGTCCGCGCGAGCTGCTCGGACGTCTTCCGGTCTGTGATCAGACCTTTTCCGTCCCGGTAGCTCCGCAGCATCATATTATTTGTGATGTCCATAGAACCGACAAGTCCCATGCCGAGCCGGTCCTCCGGCACAAAGGAGAGGCGCACGCCCAGATTCCGGATCTCGGTGACGCTCAGGGAATGGAGCGCCTGCGCTTCCCCGCCCGGCGGGTAGTACCAGACCTCGCCCTCCTCCATATGCTGCAGTCCCGCGATCGACTCCAGCAGCTCCTTCTGTCCGCTGCCGGAGATACCGGCGACGCCGAGAATCTCGCCGCTGCGCGCGGCGAAGGACGCTTTGTTCAGCGTGACGGTGCCTTCTTTGTTCCTGCAGGTAACGCCCTTCATTTCCAGACGGAGCTCGGGGTTCACCGGCTCGGAACGGTCAATATTCAGGCTCACCTTCTCGCCGACCATCATCTCGGTCAGAGAGGGGATGGTAGCCTCGGAGGTTTTCACCGTACCAATGTACTTTCCCTTGCGCAGCACAGCCACGCGGTCCGAGATCTCCATGACCTCGTTCAGTTTATGCGTAATGATGATGATGGATTTCCCATCATCCCGCATATTTTTCAATACCTGGAACAGCCGCTCTGTCTCCTGCGGCGTCAATACGGCGGTCGGCTCATCCAGAATCAGGATTTCCGCGCCGCGATAAAATACCTTGACGATCTCGACCGTCTGCTTCTGCGAGACCGACATATCATATATTTTTTTCGCGGGATTCATGTCGAAGCCGTAACGGTCGACCAGCTGCTGAATATCAGCCTCGATCCGGCTCATATTCTGCCCCTTTTCCGCCGGCAGTCCCAGCACGATGTTCTCTGCCGCCGTAAAGATCGGGACAAGCTTAAAATGCTGGTGAATCATGCCGATGCCGAGGTCGAAGGAATCCTTCGGCGAACGGATGGTCACTTCCTGCCCATTTACAAAAATATGTCCCTCATCCGGAAAATAGATACCGGAAATCATGTTCATCAGCGTCGTCTTGCCGCTGCCGTTCTCACCCAGGATGGCGAGAATTTCCCCCTTCATGAGACTTAAGTCGACGCTGTCGTTTGCTACAACCTCTCCGAACCGTTTTGTCACGTTTTTCAGTTCTATCGCGTAGTTCGTTTCCACAGGCAGTACCTCCTATAAAGAGAGGCAGCGGAACTGCTTACCCTCCGCATCTCTGCTTCCCCATGCTTACTTTACTGCTTTTTATTTCTCGGTAATTCCGTCGATGATGTATGAGAACGACGGAGCGGACGCGAGCTCAGACTCGTGATAGTATCCATCGTATACATAGTCATCATCCGCCAGTGTCTCGCCGTCCACCGTGAAGGTAGAGATATCGAACACGTGCAGGCTGCCGTCCTTGAGCGCCGCTTCTGCAGCGTCCACCGCCTCCTGCGTACCCTCGGCGACGATGTCCTCGTTGAGATCGGTGATCAGCACCACGCCCGACGAATAGCCTTCCGCCCAGTCGGTCACGATCGACTCGCCGTTCAGCACACAGCTGATCGCGTACTCATAGTAGACTTCCCAGTTGTTCGTGGAGGAGGTCAGGGCAACGCTCGGAGCCACGGAGGTCATGTCGATGTTGTAACCGACGCAGTACACTCCGGCGTCCTCGCAGGCGCTCGGGGCGCCCGTCGTATCCGCGTGCTGGCCGATCATGATGCAGCCGTCCGCGATCAGCGCCTGTGCCGTCTCATTCTCAAGCGAGATGTCCGCCCAGCTGTTCGTGTACTTCACTTCCATGGTTATGGAGTCCACAATGCTCTTCGCGCCAAGATAGAACGCCGTGAAGCCGGAAACCACTTCCGCGTAGGGATATGCGCCGACGTAGCCGATTTTCGCCTCATCCTCGGTGATCTCGCCATTATCGATCATTTCCTGGATCTTCATACCTGCCACAACGCCGGACACATAACGCGCCTCAAAGATATAATCGAAGTAATTATGTACGTTGTCCAGTCCGTAGCTCGCAGCCTGGTAGCCGGTCGCATGGCAGAACTCGATGTCCGGATACTCGGTCGCGGCCTGGAACAGATAATCCTCATGTCCGAAGCTCGTCGCGAAGATGATGTCACAGCCCTGCTCCGCAAGGTCGACCGCCGCGTCGTAGCAGGTCTCATCCTCCGGGATGTTCGTCTTCTCGATGATCTGATCGGAAGAGATGCCGAGCGCCTCGGCAGCGGCCGCCACGCCATTGATGTGGGATGCGGAATAGCCCTCGTTCTTATCGCCGATGTAGATCACGCCGATCTTGATATCCGATGCGGCAGAGCTATCAGCTGTTTCCGTCTCCTCCGCTGCTTCCTCCGTGTCCTCAGATGTCTCCTCAGTGGTCGTGTCGGACGAGCTGTCGCTCGAACTCGAGCTGCCGCAGGCAGCAAGAGAAGCCGTCATCGCCACACACAGAAGAACTGCCAACAGTTTCTTTTTCATAGTGCATTCCTCCTTTTCTTTTTCGCCCATAAGCCCCATATTTGAAAAAAAGGCACTTTGTTCATGAAAAGATAAGCGCCTTTGTCTGCTATCACATAATCTCCTTTATTACAGGGCCCGGACGGGCTATAAAAAAATTTGCAGTTAGATTATAGCAGACTTTCAAAACGATAGCAAGAAAAAATCACAGGATGCCCAATCTCCTCTTCATCGTCTTTTCCACAGCGTTTAAAATATTCTCATAACCCGTGCAGCGGCACAGGTGCCCGCTCAGCAGCTTGCGCAGCTCGTCGCGGCTGTATTCCTTTCCGCTCTCGAGGATCTCGACCGCGCTCATGATGAAGCCCGGCGTACAGAAGCCGCACTGCACGGCGGTCTCGTCGATGAAGGCCTGCTGGATATCGGAGAGTTCTCCGTCCGGTCCCATCAGGCTCTCGAGCGTGCGGATATTCTTTCCCTCCGCCCAGACGGCCAGATAGATGCAGGAATTGTAGCACTCGCCGTTGATGATCACGTTGCAGGCGCCGCACTCGCCGACCTCGCAGCCCTTCTTGACGCTTGTCAGCTGGTAGTCGTTCCGCAGCATATCGGTCAGCGAGGCGCGGACGTCGATCATCGTCTCCCGCTCCACGCCGTTGATCGTGCAGTGCACCAGCTTATACTGTCTTTCAGCCATGAATCTCACCTCCCGCCAGACGGATGGATTCGCGGAGCGCGCGCCCCGCCAGCACCTGGGAAATATGTTCGCGGAAGGCCTTGCTCGCCCTCCAGCTGTCCCTGGGATTGATATCCTCCAGCACCGACTTTGAGAACTGATCGATCATCTCCTCCGTCAGCGCCCTGCCGCGTCCGTAGGCCTCCGCATGCGGCGCGCGCATCGGCACCGGGCCGGCGACGCCGTAGGCAATCCGCACGTCTTCGATGTGCTCCTTATCCTCCGTGAGCTTCACATTCACGGAGCAGCCGAGCGTCGCAATATCCATTGCGTTCCGCATCGCGTACTTGATGTAATGACCATAATAACCCTCGTAGGCCGCCTTCGGAATCAGGATCGCGGTCTCGATCTCCGCCGGACGCAGGTCCACCTTTCCGGCCCGGATATAGAAGTCTTTGATCGGCGTGCGGCGCACGCCCTCCGGTCCGGTGAGCTCGACGATCGCGTCCCAGGCGTGCAGCGTCGACGCGGAGTCCGCACTCGTCACGCCGTTGCAGGTATTCCCGCCGATCGTCCCGATATTGCGAATCTGCGGCCCGCCGACCATATCGACCGCCTCGCCGAGCACGTTGATATGCTTCTGAATAATGGGATCCTTCGTAATGTGGGAGAAGCTCGTGAGCGAGCCGATGCGGATCGTTCCGTCCTCCTCCATCGTAATGCCCCGGAGCGCATCGATCATGTAGATGCTGACGAGCTCCGCACCGGCGCGCCGTCCCTCGCGCATCTGCACGAGTACGTCGCTGCCCCCGGCGATGATCTGCGCCTGCGGGTGCTCCTGCAAAAGCCGGATCGCATCGGAGACGCTTTCCGCCTCGTAGAGTGCTTTCATATCATACATCGCGTTCTATCTCCTTCCCTTTCAGGCTGACATCTGCCCTTACAGCCGGTCTTTTCTCTTCCTGTGCGGACCGAATTCTTCCGTCTGTCGCCATCATACCAGTCCTTCCTCGCGGAATCTCCGGAACAGATTGTGCGGATTCAGCGGCAGCTCATTCACCGCCACGCCGGTCGCCTGCAGGATCGCGTTGCGGATCGCGGGAGCGACCGAGCAGACCGGCGGCTCACCGAGCGCCTTCGTCCCGTACACGCTGGTCGGTTCATAGTTCTCCACAAACTCCGCCTCGAGGTGCGGGTGGTCCATGAAGGTCGAAAGCTTGTAATCGAGCAGGTTGTTGTTGAGCGGCCTTCCGGTCTTCTCATCAAAGAGCAGCTGCTCCGAGAGTCCGTAGCCGATACCCATACTCATGCCGCCGTGCACCTGCGCCTCGGCGAGCGCCGGATTGATGAGGCGGCCGCAGTCGTGGACATTGATAATGTTCAGAAGCGTCGCGCGGCAGGCCGGGATATCGACCTCCACCTCCGCGATCGTACATCCGAAGGAGTAGGCGTTGCTCTTGATCTGATAAGTGCTCTCCGCCGTCAGATGCTCACTGTGTGAGAGACTGTAGAGCGCCTCCATCGCCAGCTCCTCGAGCGACATCTGCACCTGACAGTCCGTCTTCCGCACGATCATACCGTCCACGATGTCGAGAATGCTGACCGGCATGCGCATCAGCTCGTGCGCGTAATTCAGGATTTTCTCCTTCAGTAACAAAGCCGTCTGATGGATGGAGAAACCCGCCACATAGGTCTGCCGGGAGGCGTAGGCGCCGGTGCCGAAGGGCGTCACATCCGTGTCCTGGCAGGAGACAACGTGCACATTCTCCAGCGGAATGCCGAGCGTCTCCGCCGTCATCTGCGTGAAGGTCGTATCCGCGCCCTGTCCGATCTCCGTCTCGCCGACCTGCACCTGGACGGAGCCGTCCTGATTAAGCACAATCCGGCAGGAGGAGGACTCGAGCGAGATCGGCCAGACCGCCGTATTATACCAGAAGGCCGCGAGCCCGATGCCTCTGCGGACCGGTCCGTCCTGCTGCGCGTACTCCGCGTATTTCCGGTCGTAATCCATATAGGCGCGCGCCTTGTCGATACACTGATTAAAAGAATCATCATACAGCACATTCTTTGAGAAGGCGTCCGTAAAGCCGACCGGCATCAGATTTTTCTGCCGGAATTCCAATGGGCTCATGCCGATCGCCTTCGCGACGTCGTCCGTATGGCTTTCGAAGAGGAACATCGCCTGCGGAATACCGTAGCCGCGCATGGCTCCCGCCGCGGGGCGGTTCGTGAACACCGTATAGGAATCCGCGTCCACATTCGGGCAGGGATACATCTGCGGAAACGCGCCCATACCCTTCGCCGCGATACTGTGGCCATGGGAAGCGTAGGCGCCTTGGTTCGAGAACATCTCGAGCTTGCGCGCCGCGTAGGTGCCATCCGGGCGCACCCAGGAAATGATATGCCCGCGGATCGCGTGGCGCACGCGGTTGCAGACGAAGGTCTCCTCGCGCGTGCAGTCGAGCTTCACGCGCCTGCCGCCAACCAGCGTACAGAGCCAGGCACAGAGCGGCTCGTAGAGCACGTCCTGCTTGTTGCCGAAGCCGCCGCCGATGTAGGGCTTGATCACACGCACCTTGCCCCAGGGAATGCCGAGCGCCTGCCCGACCACGCGCCGCACGATGTGCGGAATCTGCGTGGAGGCCGTGACGACGATCCTACCCTTATCCATTTCCGCATAGCAGATAAAATTCTCGATATGGCAATGCTGAACGGTCGGCGTGTCATACCAGCCCTCGACCTTAATAAGGCCGGGCTCTTTGATCGCCTCCTCATAATTTCCGTTCCGGATGCTCGTGTGCTTTAGGATGTTATTCGGGAATTCCTCGTGGAGCTGCGGCGCGCCGTCCTCCATCGCCTTCTGCACGTCGAGCACAAAGGGATATTCCTCATACTCCACGTGGATCGCGCGCAGCGCCTGCGCCGCCGCGACCTCGTCCTCCGCGACGACCGCCGCCACGTCGTCCCCGTAGAGACGCACATGCTCGTTCAGCATCAGCCGGTCTGCCACGTCCTGATGCGCCGGGTCGGTCGACCAGGGATGCCCCGCCGTCGGAAAATAATTTTTCGGCACGTCGAAACAGGTCACGACCTTGACGACGCCCGGAATCTTCTCCGCCTCCGAGCAGTCGACCGACACCACGCGTCCGTGCGCGATCGTCGAGTGCAGCACCCTGGTCACCAGCGATTTCCCGCAGAGGTCGTCGGTGTACTTTGTGATCCCGCACACCTTGTCATGCGCGTCCACCCTCTTTACGCTTTTACCAAGTACGCTGCTTTTTTCTTCCATAAAGC
>JAJQCG010000105.1:0-16696 GCA_021202815.1 Lachnospiraceae bacterium
ACTCTATTGAAGCTTTTCGCGGATGTGTTCAACTTGCACTTGCAATTTTCGTTTCCATTTCTTTTCCATTTTATTTCCATTTTGGATTCATCAGGAGCGAAACCTGTCCGCCAGCAAGGACAGATAGCGGAATACCGGCTCCGTCGCGATGGAGAACAGGACAAAAAGCATGATACACTTCACCGACATGCCGCTCAGAGAGAAAAGCTCCGGCAAATAAAAGCTGCACAGCAGCAGCCCCGCGATGGAGCCGATGAATATGACCCACTGCCGACGGGAGGGCGGGCTGATCGTTCTGTACAGGATCATGAATCCGACGATTGCGAGCAGCATCGTCGCGGCGGTGGAGATATCGTCCGAGGCTACGCCGAAGGTATCGCCGAACACCACGAGCGCGGCCACGGCGAGTGTATCCGTAATCGCTGCGGGAAGCGCCTTCGCAAAAACATTTTTCATAAAATTCCCGCGGATGCGTTCCTTATTCGACTCCATCGCGAGGAAGAAGCCGGGGACTCCAATCGTAAACGTACTGATCAGAGAAATCTGCGCGGGCTCCAGCGGATAGGTGTAGACCGTAATCAACGAGAACAGGGAAAGCAGCAGGGAAAAAATATTTTTGACGAGAAACAGCCCCGCAGAGCGCTGAATATTATTGACCACACGTCGGCCTTCCAGCACGACCTGCGGCATACGGGAAAAATCGGAATCCAACAGCACAAGCTGGGCCGCCTGTGCGGCGGCGTCGCTGCCGGAGGCCATCGCCACGCTGCAGTCCGCGTCCTTCAGCGCCAGCACGTCATTGACACCGTCCCCCGTCATGGCGACCGTATGTCCCTGATGCTGCAGCGCGCGGATCATCTGCCGCTTCTGCTCCGGCGTGACCCTCCCAAAGACCGTGTACTCCTGCATGGCCGCCTCGATCTCCCGCTCTGTCTTCAATGTCGTCGCGTCGACATAGCGCTCCGCACCGCGGATCTTCGCCTCCTTCGCCGCCTCAGAAACCGTACGCGGCGTATCGCCGGAGATCACCTTGATCTTCACGCCCTGCTCCTCGAAGTAGGAGAAGGTCTCCGCCGCCGTCCTCCGCACCGGATTGGACAGCAGAATAAAGCCGAGCGGTGTCGCCGCTTCCGTAAGCACCCTGCCGTCCGGCTCCGACGGATAAGACGCCAGAACCAGCACGCGGTATCCGCGCCCCGCATAGCTCTCCACCGTATCCATTACTTTTACAAAGCCATCCCGCAGCACAAACTCCGGCGCGCCCAGCACATAGGAACCCTCCTCAAAGGCCACAGCGCTGTACTTGTAGACAGGGGAAAAGGGAATGACGTTCCTCACATGCAGGCCTGACCCCTCCCGGAAATACGCTTTCAGCGCCTGCATGGTGGCGTTGTCACTGCTCATGGCAGCTGCAAAATCCCCCAGAATCCCGGAGAGCTCCGACAGTCTGTCCGGGCTGTAACCCTCCGCCGGAATCAGATCGCGTACCTCCATGGTGCTCTCCGTGATGGTTCCGGTCTTGTCCACACACAGGACATCGACCCGCGCCAGGGTCTCGATACTCTTCATGTCGTGTAGCAACACCTTTTTGCGGGCCAGACGCATGGAACTGACCACCAGCGTGACACTCGTCAGCAGGTACAGGCCCTCGGGAATCATCCCGATCAGCGCCGCCACCATGGAGGTCACACTGTCCGCAAGCGTCTCCTGATTGACATAATAGCTCTGCAGGAAAAGCGCAATGCCAATGGGAATCAGCGCGACGCCCACGAATTTCAGGATGCCGTCCAGGGAGCGCAGCATCTGCGACTGTTCCTTCACATCCATGGACTGCGCCTCGCGCGTCAGCTTTGAAATATAAGAGTCCTCGCCCACAGCCATCAGCCGGGCGCGGCACTCTCCGGCCACGACGAAACTGCCTGAGATCAGCTCGTCCCCCGGCCTTTTCACGATATCATCCGACTCGCCGGTCAGCAGCGCCTCATTGACCTGAGCCTCCCCCTCCGTTACTATGGTGTCCGCGCAGATCTGGTTTCCCGCCTTCAGAATCATGATATCGCCGCGCCGCAGCTCATCGACGGGAATCACGATCGTCTCCCCGCCGCGCTCGACGGTCGCCCGCACCGCGCCCAGCATATTCATCTCATCCAGAACCTTCTTCGCGCGAAGCTCCTGGATGATACCGATCAGTGTATTGACAATAATAATGGGCAGGAAGGTAAGGCTCCGGAATGCCCCGACCAGGCACAGCAGCAGCGCCAGAAAGGCAAAAATGAAGTTAAAATACGTGCATACATTCTCCCGGACAATATCCCCGACTGTCTTCGTACCTGAGGTCTCCTGCCGTCTTTCAGAACCCGTTTCCCGGCGCTTCTTCGTGTTCTGCTGTTTCCTTCTCATTGGCAATGCGGTAGCGGCCATGCGCAATTCTCCTCGTATCCTGCAAAATCTGCCGTCTTTATACGGATTATAGCATATCCCCGGCGACATGAATCTAAATATTCTCTAAATTCGGACAATAATTCAGAACAGCAAGGCGGTCTCAAGGCCTGCTGTTCTGAATAGTAAAAAACTGACAACATCAGGATCCGAAAACGCGGTCGAGCACATCAGCCAGCGGCTCCATCGTGTTCATCACCTCCTCCAGCGTATTGGTCTGCGCCCCCGCCTCGATCAGCAGCGCCTTGTCGGACAGATGCAGATTGTAGCGCAGACTCTTGAGGTAAATATTCCGGGAAAGTCCCGGATAATACTGTTCACACTGGAGCTTGAGCTGCAGTGTAAGCGCCAGATTGTCCTCGATATACGGATTATAGAGGTAATCAATATTTCCGTTTTTTTTGTCCGGCTTAAGCCATTGAAAAACATAAAGCACGCCACGGTTTTCCCGTCTATTTCGGTCACAAGGCGCGTGCCTTCGTCAACGCCGTCCCAGTGCAGGTCGATGACCGCCTGGATCGATGGATAGGCTTCCAGAATTCCGCTGATCTCTTCCGCCGCGCGGCTGTAGGCCTCGCTGCGGTCGAGCTCCCCGTCGATCAGATCATAGACGCTCGTCACATGCATGACACGATAACCCTTCTCCTCGAGCAGTTCTGCCAGGTAAGCCCCAACCCCCACGATCGTCGTAGAATTGTCGCCCGGAACGGAATCGACAAAGCCCTCCTGCGAGTGTGTGTGGTAAATCAGGATCTGCGGGCCGTCCACGCCTTTATCGATCGTCATATCCTTCGCGAGCAGCTTTTCCGCATTGAGATCCTCCGCCGTGACCGTCGTGTTCGACTCGACTGTATAGAAATTGCTGAGCAGATAGTCGAAATCCGACAGTTCCTCCAGGCTGTAGATCTGTCCGGCCTGCGCCGGAGCGCTCTCCTCGGTTTCTGTCGGCTGCCCTGTATCCGACAGTCCCGCAAGAGACGCATTCTCCTCCTCGGCAAGCGAGGCCAGATCATACTCCTCTCCTGTTTCATTCAGTTCGTTCTCATCCTCACTGCTCCCGCTGATCAGCATCTCCCAGGTCACAGCGCTCTCAGCCGTGCCCGCGTCCGCCGCCGCATAGCTCAGCTTTTTCAATGGATGCAGCCCAAGCGCCCAGTCCAGATAACGTGAGAAAAGGGATACTTCATCCCGCTCCTCCCCGCTCGTATAGAAAAGCCCCGGATACAGGAGGCGCGCCGCCTCCCCGCGAAGCGCGCGCTGTACATATCCGGCTTCCTCCAGAAGCAGCGCCCCCGGATCGCACTGCAGAAATTTCTGCCCGCCTGCGAGCAGAATATAAAAACCGGCCGCCAGGAAACAGATCCACAGCAGCCGATTGACAAGCCCTGACAGTTGTCGTCTCATACGCATCCCCACCGCTTCATTCTATGCGGGCAGACAAAGCCTTATGTCCGCGGGAAGAAAGCAAGGTTCAGCGCTTCCGAGATCGTAAAGCTGAGCTGCCGGACCGTCTCGTCAATGTTCTTCGGAGTCACAAACATGCCGTTCAGATGCGGCGGCATCCGCTCACAGCTCCCCTGCGCGTCATAGATAATCGCTGCGGCTTCCACCACCGTCGGCACGCCGATCGCGATAACCGGCACACCAAGACTCTCCTTCGTGAGGCTTCCCCGATGGTTTCCGACGCCGGATCCCGGCTGTATCCCGGTATCCGTCAGCTGGATCGTCCGGCTCAGACGCCGGGTGCTGCGGGCCGCCAGCGCGTCGATCACAATCACGAGATCCGGCTTCGTCTGATCGATGACGCCCTGAAGCATCTCCGACGTCTCCATCCCTGTCTGCGCCATAACACCCGGCACGATACCGCTGATCGCGGTCACACTCTCGCCGCCCACGGCCTCCTTCCCATACTCCCGGATCAGATGCCGCGTGATCAGCAGATTGGAGACGGCCTTCGGCCCCAGCGCGTCCGGCGTCACATCACGATTTCCCAGTCCTGCCACCAGTATTTCCCGTGCGCGGGGCTCTCCCACCAGCTCCAGCAGGCAGGAGGCCAGGCACTCCGATATCTCCCGATGATAATTCTCATCCGGCGAGGCCATACCCGGCGCCTCCAGCGTGAGATAATTTCCCACCGGCTTTCCCATCTCCTTCGCGCCGCGCTCAGACTCAATCCGCACCCGCGTCACCCGGATATCCCGCTCCTTATCGTACTCTTCCTCCACGATGACGCCGTGTACCTCCGTTTCGCTCCCCTCGAAGCTCTCCCTCGCCTCCAGCGCGAGGTCGGTCCGCACCCGCATCCGTTCCATCTGCTCACTCCCAGTACTCTTTTTTATCTTAAACTTCCCTCAAAACTTGCATTTTATGTATTGACAAGGAGAGTTCTTTCACCTAAAATATATCCGTGTGTTTCCATGCAAAGCTTTTCCGTGTCTCGCTTTCAGGAAGCATGTATAACAGCAGTGAGCGTTTAAAGGAATCTGGAGGTGCACGAGTTGGCTAATATCAAGTCTGCGAAGAAGAGAATTCTGGTCACCGAGACCAGAACTGCGAGGAACAAGGCGATCAAGTCGAAGGTAAAGACCATGGTGAAAAAGGTCTACGCCGCGATCGACGAGAAGGATCAGGAAGCCGCGAAGGCCGCTTTGAAGGAAGCGATCTCCACGCTGAACAAAGCCGGTTCCAAGGGAGTCTATCATAAGAACACCGTTTCGAGAAAGATTTCCCGTCTGCAGAAGGCCGTCAATGAGATGGCTTCATAGAGAATAAAACAGCGAAAAGAAGGTCGGTACCGTCATGCCGACCTTCTTTTTTATTGCGCGAAGCAATCAACTTTTATATTACCCACTATACTTCACGATCAGCATCTCCACCCCGACCTGGTCCGCAAGCTGCCCCGTCTTGATAAGCTCATCTGTCTTCACACAGTCCTCCACGATGCCGCGAAGCCCCGCGCTGGTAAAACCGCGCGCCTGCGCCTGCGCTTCGCCAAGGCGGAAGGCGGGTATCCCCGTCTGCTTTGTGAGCGCCGCGCGATCCAGACCCCTGCCGGACAGCTCCTTCAAAAGCAGCAGGCCGTTGAACTGCCGGGTGACAAGGGCGAGAATCTTGACCGGCGCCTCTTTCATCAGCAACAGATCCGCGTAAAGGGAAAGCGCCTGCGCCTGCTTCTTCTGGGCGACGGCGCGCACCATGTCAAAGATTCGATCCTCCGTCTGCTCCGTGCAGATCGCCTCCACGTCCTGCGGCAGGATCTCCTCGCGCCCCATCGTATAGCTCAGAAGCTTCTCCAGCTCCTGCTCGATGTTCTGCATATCCGTACCGCTGCGCGCAAGGAAAGCGCGCAGCGCTTCCTCCGTGATCTGCCTGCCTTCCTTTTTGAGCGTGCCGAGTATCCAACGCATGAGCGTTCGCTCATCCTGGCGCTGAAATTCCACGACTCTGCCGTGCTTTTTGATCTCCTTATAGAGCCGGTTTCGCTTGTCCACCTCCGACTCGGTCAGGATGAGGCAGGTGCTCTGTGGGATCTCAGCCACATAATCAGCCAGCTCCGGGCAGGCATTCTTCACGAAACCGCTGTCGTTCAGCAGAATCACGCGCCGATCGGCGAAGAAGGGCAGCGTCTCCGCAAGGTCGATGACCTCATTGGGATTGATCTTCCGCCCCTCGAACACCGTCACATTCATCGTGTCGTCCGGCACCACCAGCGCGTCGCGCAGCCGCCTCCGGTGCTGATTGCGCAGGTAGAGCTCCTCCCCGGTGAGCAGATAAATATTCTTAAAATGTTTATTTTTGATATCTTCCATCAGCATTTTCATAGCTGTAGTATACCATGTCGAAGGGATTCTTACAAACAGCTTTTCTGAGGGCTGCTCCGCCGCGCTATCGATACTTCCGAACGCTCACCCTCTTCCCATCCGTCCGGACACTGATCGCGCCGCAGTCCTTCGTGATGAAAACCGTGCTGCCAATGGCTTCCAGCCGCGCGAGCGTCTCCTCCGAGGGATGTCCATAGGTGTTTGCGGCGCCGCACGAGATCAGGCTGACTGTGGGCTGTACCGCCTCCAGAAATTCCGCCGAAGTAGAATAGCGCGAGCCGTGGTGGGCGGTCTTCAGCACCTCGACCGAAGAGAGCAGTCCAGCTTCCAGCAGCACTCCTTCCGTCTCTTCTCCGATATCGCCGGTGAGCAGCATGTCAAAATCCCGATACTCCGCCAGCAGTATGAGCGAGAGTTCATTTCGGTCGTCCGAATGTGCCGACGGGGAAGGCCAAAGGCAGGTGAGGGAAAACTCTTCCGAAGCCAGTACATTGCCCATTTTCATATAGAGAATCTCCACACCGGCTTCGGTGAGCAGCGCCTCCATCTCCACGTAAGCCTCATCCTTCTCCTCAAGCCGCGGCAGCACCGCCGTCCCGATATCGATGCCGCCGGGCGTCATACTGTCTGCGAGCAGCTCCTCGATACCGCTGATGTGATCGGAATCCATATGGGAGATCATCAGATAATCCAGTCTGCCGACGCCCTCGTATTTCAGATAGGGCAGAATCCGGTAGGTTCCAACCGAAGAGACGCCCGTGCTGCCTCCGTCCATCAGGAAAGTTGTCCCATCGGCGTTGCGAATGAAAATGCCGTCCCCCTGCCCGACATCCAGCATCGTAACCTGCAGTCCGGTATGTACCCGAATGCAGATCAGAAGCAGCGGAACCGCCAGCAGCGCTGTACTGAGTGCGAGCACGCCCCGCCCCGGGCGAAATTCCTCCGGCTTTCTGCTGTACTTCTGCCTGCGCTTCTCCCGGTAGAGCAGGCAGAGCGCCACGCACAGCATGCTGTAATACAGCGCGATTTTCCATCTCTGCGGCGTACCGATCGACAGCACGGAGCCTGGAAGCGTGAGACACAGCTCCCCCATCTTCCGGTAGAACAGCAGGATCAGGCGGCAGGGAAACGCGATGAGCCGCGCAGCTCCGACCGCCGCCAGCCCGGTAAAGCCGCAGAGGATTGCCGCCGCCATAAGCACGCTCATCAGAGGGATCACAAGCAGGTTCAACAGCGTGGAATAGAGGGAATACTCCGAAAACGTGCACAGAAGGACCGGGAAAGTCACCGCCAGTACGGACAGGCTGACTCCCAGCGCTTGGAAGAGTCGCCCCTGCTTTGGACAGTACAGCCACAGAAGCGGCGTGAGCAGCGCGATGCCGAGTACTGCCCCAAAGGAGAGCAGGAAGGCGCTCTGCCTGCTGTTCAGCGGTGAAGTGAGCAGCAGAACGATCGCCGCGACGCCCATTGCCGTCAGCATGTCATAGCTGCGCCCGACCAGATCTGCCGTCACCATGAGCGCGCACATGATCACGGCGCGCAGGGCAGAGACAGATGCTCCTGCCATCCAGCCGTAAGCGACAATCAGTAGAATCGATGGGATGCCCGCCGGAAGATAATGTCTGGTCAGTCTGCGCAGCGCCCGATAGAGCCCCATTCCGATCAGAGAGATGTGCAGACCCGAGATCGCGAGCAGGTGCGAGATTCCGTTTTTCTGATACAGATTCTTTGTATCACTGTCGAGTGCACTCTTCTCTCCGAGCACCATCGCCCGGATAACTCCGGCGTCCTCCTCATCGAACACAGCGTCGTAGACCTCGCCGAGCTGCTTTTTTAACTGCAGCAGATTTTCCCGCAGCGGCGCGGGGTGCAGCGCGAGGATCTGCGCATTTTCCGCAAAAACCGTGCACGAAATGTCCTTCGCCCCATAGTAGAGGCTGCTGTCAAACTGTCCCGGATTGGTTGGTGTTTCTACAGGATAAATGGTTCCCGATAAGGATAGATCCGCGCCCACCGGATAAGCGGCGGCGCCTGACAGATATACGAGGATGCGCTCCGCTTCGAAGCTGCCCTCCCCGGCCTCAATCCGGCAATTTACCAGACTGAGCTGCATGCCTTCTTCTCTTACAGACCACCTGGCGACCCGGCCTGTGATCCGCCCCGACTGTTTCTGCGTGATCGGCGGCGACTCCTTCAGAAGTCCCGCCGGCAGAAGCAGAAGAAGCAGAAACAGCGCCAGCGCCGCGCAGGCAGCCGGCCTTCTCTTCATTCTTCTATCAGCTCCTCATTCTTCTCAAAAATCGTGTTAAAGCTGATCGTCTCGCGAAAGAGCTGGTTCGTCTCGCCGTTGATGCTGATCTGCACCTGCTCGGCGTCCGTATTGTCCACGATCGAATTGACAATCGAATAGATCGGAACGGCCTCCGCGACATTATAGACGGATTCCAGGAATGTCTCATCCAGATTTACATAACAGATACCATCCTTGATCGAAATACTGATGAGCTTTGTCTCCGGCGGTATCGTCGGATAAAGCCCCTCTGAAATCGGACCGGAAATCAGCTCCTCCACAATCAGCTTTTCCAGTGAAATGTTGCTGTTGTACTCCATGGTAACCTGTTCGGCTGCCAGCGCGTCTCCCGCCTCGTTGGTGAAATAGATGGTCAGCTCCGCGGTCTTGTAGACGTCGCTCTCCTCCCCGGCGCTCTCGATGAACTGCTCGTCGTTCATATAGCCGATCTCCTCGCCGTTCGTATCGGTCAGCGGCTCGCCGTCCACCAGGAAGCTCACATACTCCACGCCCTGGAGCTGGCAGAACGTGCGGACATATGCCGCCCTGCACAGGACCTCGCGCGTCTTCTCCATCTGCAGGTATTCCGTGGAAAAATCAAGATAGAGCCGCAGCCCTTCCAGCGTGCCGTTCAGCAGGCGGACGTCCTCCGGCAACGCGCTCTGCAGCTCCTCATCGCGCGGCTCCTCACGCAGCAGCTCCAGCATCTCACTCACCATACCCTCCGCGGTCTTCGCCTGCAGTTCCCGGTATTCACAGGAAATGGCCGTTTCCTCCTGGTTGATATACCATATTCTGTATCCGCTCTCTTCCTCCTCTTTGCCCGCGCCGCAGCCTGTGCTCAGCGCAACCGCACACAGCAAAAGGAAAAAGCAAAACCATCTTCTCATTCTAATCTCCATTCCGCCATTTTCAGGTTGGCAACGCAAACAATCCTCATAGAGCTATCGGCTGACTGCTCAGGAACAGGCCGTTCCAGGGCAGTGCCTTACCTCGGCTATACAATATACTTCAGCGGAATCCGCACCGTAAAGGTCGTCCCCTCATCGACAACGCTCTGTACCTTGATCGCGCCGCGATGCGCCACGACCGCGCTCCTCGTAATGGCGAGCCCGAGCCCTGTCCCGCCGATCTCGCGGGAATGGGACTTGTCGACACGATAGAAGCGCTCGAACACATAATCCAGCGATTCCTGTGGAATGCCGATCCCTGAGTCACTGACCTTCACATAGAAAAATTTGTGATCAGCGTCGAGCGTCACGCGCACCCAGCCGCCGCTGCGATTATATTTAATTGCATTTTCGACCAGATTGGTAAAGGCAAGCGAAAGACGCGTCGGATCGATCTCCGCGCTGACGCTGCGGTTGCTCTCAAAGACAACCTCAATGTTCCCCTTCTGGGCAATCGGCCTGAGTCTTTTGAGAATCTGCTCCAGGAACTCATTGACGTCCACCGTCTCCACGTTCAGCTCCGGCGTCTTGCGATCCATCTTCACGAGCGTGAGCAGATCGGAAATGATCGAATTCTCGCGGTCAATCTCGTTGGCAATATCCTCCATGAATTCCTGATAAAGCTCCTTCGGCGTATCCTCCTGCGCCAGCAGAGAGTCTGCCAGCACTTTCATGGAAGCCAGTGGCGTCTTCAGCTCATGCGAAACATTCGACACAAATTCCTGACGGGATTCCTCCATGACGCGCAGCTTCGCGAGCATCAGGTTGAAGGAGTCGGAGATCATCTCCACCTCCGTATAATCGTGAATGTTCATATTATCCTCGAGCATGCCGTCCAGCATGTCCCCGATGTACTGGTTCATATGCCGCAGCGGCCGTACAAGCAGCCGCGAAAGCACGATAGCCAGGGAAAGCGAACAGAAGGCAATGATCAGCACGCAGATCTGCGCTGAAAACTCAAACTCGTCCAGCCTGATATAAATATTATCTGTGGATGCGCTTGCCAGAATAACGCCGACGATCGTCATCCCATCCTCTTCCGTCAGGGTGATGGGAACCGCAATCTGAATATAGCGGCCGCTTATGTAATCTGCCGCCGTCTCTCCGCGGAAGCATCTGACGACGTTTTCCGCCACCATCGTGCGTCCTTCCTCCAGATCATAGGTGTCCTCCACGATCACGAGATTGTCGTCGATCAGGATGATCCGGCCGTCATACAGGGTCGCCACCTGACTGATATCGCCGGTCAGCATCTCATTCTCCTGATTATAAAGATAATCCGCACTGACAATCTGTGTGGAGAGAATCTGACACTGGTTCCGAACTTCGTTTGCGAGCTGAGTGAGGGCCTGTCTCTCGTAGAGCACGCGAAGCACGACCGCTGTCAGGCCCGCGCTGAGCGTGCCAAAGAGAAACAGGAATATTATGATGCGGAAATTCAGACTTCTGAAAAATTTCCCTTTGATCCTGAACTTTTTAAACATTAAAGTAGTACCCTACTCCCCATTTCGTATGTACATATTTCGGTTCGCTCGGATTCGGTTCGATCTTTTCGCGCAGGCGGCGGATGTGCACGTCCACGGTCCGCACATCGCCCGGATAATCGTAGCCCCATACCGCGTTCAGCAGATGATCGCGGCTGTACACGCGGTTCGGATTCGACGCCATCAGTTCCAGCAGATCAAACTCCTTCGCCGTCAGATTGATCTCTTTTCCCGAAATGGTCAGCCTCCGGCCTTCGCAGTCCATGTGAAGATCGCCCTTATCGATCACCCGGCGAAGCTCTTTCTCCGGCTCCTTCTTCTTCGTCCGTCGCATGATCGCCTTGATCCGGGCCTTCACCTCGAGAATATTGAAGGGCTTTGTGATATAATCATCCGCGCCGTAGTCCAGGCCGAGAATCTTGTCCATGTCGTCGCCCTTCGCCGTCAGCATGACAACCGGCACACTGGAAAACTCCCGCAGCTGCTGGCAGCCCTCGAAGCCGCTCAGCTTCGGCAACATCACGTCCAGCAGAATAAGATCGTATTCATTCGCCCGTATCTTCTCGAGCGCTTCCTCTCCGTCATAGGCGCAGTCCACCTCCATGCCGTCCTGCTCGAGGCTGAAACGGATACCCTTCACAATCAGCTTTTCATCGTCCACCACCAGTATTCTCTGTGCCATCATGCCCCTCCTCACTGAACTCTGATCTGATCCTTAATCTTCGCGTAAATGCCCTCCGCGATGCCGGAGACTTCCATGATCTGCTCCGTGCTCATGAAGGAGCCGTTCTGCGTCCGGTACTCGATGATCGCGTCCGCGCGGCTCTCGCCGATGCCGTTCAGGCTCATCAGTGCCTCGCGGTCTGCAGTGTTGATGTTCACGCGAGTGTCATCGGAGTCCCCGCCGGAAACATCCTGCGATACGCCCTCTGCACTGCCTGCAGACGAACCGTCCACGTCAGCCTGCGCTGCGGTCACGCCCCCGGTACCTTCCGCACTTCCTTCTGTCGCCGTCCCCGCTTCATCGAGACCACCGCCTGTCTCCGCAGACTCTACGGTCAATGCGTCCGCCGAACTTTCACTGCCCATTTCTGCCCTGGCAGAGCTTTCAACATTACCCTGTACAGCGGCAGAAGTCTGGCTGTCCTCCGCGCAGTAAAACACGAACTCCTCGCTCTTTCCGACGCGGAAACCCAGAAAAGAAAAACTGCATCCGGACAGACTCATGCTCAGAAGCAGTGCCAGACCGAATACAGCCAAATCTCTGATTCTCTTATATGTCACGCCTCTCTCCTTTCCGGAGAAAAGCCTTTCTGTGTCCGCTTTCATTGTAACTGACCCGGACAGAAAAGACAAGGGAATCTTTTTTTATTTTTCCCACTCGAATACTACAACTCCAACCACAGCTACCAGAAGGCCGAGCAGCTTCCGAAGCGAGAATTCTACTTTATCTACGCCGAAGAGACCCAACAGCTCGATTCCCCACGAGACGGCGAGCTGCGCAATGACGATCAGCATCGTCGCGCGGGCCGGGCCAAGCGCGGACATACCCTGAATAACCGTGTAGGTGATGAACGCACCGAACACGCCTCCGAGCAGCATGTACTTCGGAGTGACCCGCATGACGTTCATGAGGCTCTCGCGGTCGAAGGCTGCCCAGATCGCAAGACAGGTCAGCAGCGCCGAAAACTGCACCCACGAGGCCGAGGCCCAGACGCTGCTCTGCTCCGTCACCTCGGTGTTGAAAACGCCTTGCATACTCATGAGCGCGCCGGATATCAGCGCAATAAAAAATCCGACCATAGGGAGACCTCCTTCTTTCCATGAAAGTATTCCCATATGATCGGATTCTATTCTTCTTACAGTATACTCAGTCCAGCCGGCTCTCCAGCAGCTCCGAAAATTCCGCAATCTCCTCCCCGGCGTCCTCGCCGCGCCAGATGTCGGCCAGCGTGGCCTCCAGGTTCAGCCACATATCGGAGAGCTCGATGATCTTCGGCGTCTCCGCCGCCGCGTCGTAGGCCGCGCAGACCGCCTCCCAGGCAGGCGTCGGGTCCTCCGCGAGATTCCGGTAAGCCAGGAGCTTTCCAACCATACTGTAGAGCTCACCCGCTTTTGTTTCCGCGAAATAACGAGCAACGGCTTCCGCCATCTCCGTGTTCGCCGAATAAGGATTTACCACAATCGAATTGGTAACGGAAAGTCCGCGCGACGCAAGCTCCCCGGTAAGATCCGGCAGCGCTGCCGCCGCATAGAAGGGCTCATAGGAGAGTTCCTCCGTCGTCGTCTCCCCATTTTCGTCCGTCACCGTCCGCTCCGTCGGATATTCCGGCAGTTCTCCGGCCTCCACCGCCTGATCGAGCTGTGCGAGCATGGCGACATTGGCAATCACAAAGACTGTTTTGCCATCAATAAAGTCCTGAATCACATCATCGGAAGTGACCGTATCCGCATCAATCGCGAAGTATTCGTTCAGGCTCTGATAATAGCTCAGGCACTCCTCGATCTTTTCCAGATCCATCGACACCTGTTCCTTATCGTCTCCGTCTTCGCCACCCAGCTCGGTATACGCGCCGAGAAACATATAATCATCTATCACGTCGGCCACATTCCACGCAAAAATATTTTCCACTAGAGAGGTCACGGTATCCGATTCAAAGGCCTCCGCATAGGTCAGAATATCCGCAATCGTGGCCGGCGCACTCTCTGCGTAATACTGATTATAGAGGAGAAAACAGGTCTCGATGTAAAAAGGAACGGCAATGATCTCCCCGTCATAAGTCACCGCATGAGCCGCTTTTTCCGAATAATTCTCCGCGATGTCCTCATCGTCCAGCCGGGACGCGAGCCCCGCCAGATAAGCTTTTTCAAGCTGAGAGCTGGATGCGACATAGAGATCAGGCCCCGCCATCTCCTCCGCCACTGACTCTTCGCCGATCGTCTCGATATAATCCACTTCCGACACAAGTTCGGTATTCACTTCTATGCCGTAGGCTTCCGCCGCCTCAGCCGCCATCGTCTCCATGTATTCCTGAAGCTCCGGATCGGTATACCAGACCAGAATCGGCTGCTCCTCCACAAGCTCAGGCTCCTCCGGTCTGTATTGCAGGGCAGAGTGGATGCACTGTGCCAGAAACATCAGTACAAGCAGCGCAATGAGCGGCTTTTTCCACGGTATTTTCATGCAGTATCCTTTCTATATTTCTTCAAAGACTATATGCCGCTTGTGCATCATCATCTCCGACTCTGAGGAGTCCACCTGACTTCTGTCCATCTTACACAGCGCACAGCAAATACTTCTGCTATAGCTCTCACAGAGCTTTCTCCAGCTTCGCGACCATCTCGTCCACGTCCGCCTTCGTGATCACGAGCGGCGGCACAAAGCGCAGCACATTGCTTCCCGCCGTGATGATAAGCACGCCTTCCTCCTGCGCCCGGCTCACGATCTCGCCGATCGGGCGGCCCGTCACCTCGATGCCCTGGATCAGCCCCTTGCCGCGGCGCTCCGCGAAACAGTCGTATTTCTGCACAAGCGCGTCCAGCTTTTCCGTGAGATACGTACCGACCTCACGGACATTTTCCAGGATATGCTCCTCCTCATAGAGATCGAACACGACGCTCACCGCCGCGCAGACAAAGGGGTTGCCGCCATAGGTCGTGCCATGATCTCCGGGCACGAGCGAACTCTCCGCCGCCTTCTTTCCGACGACGAAAGCGCCCACCGGCACGCCGCAGCCGAGCGCCTTCGCGCAGGTCATCACGTCTGGCTCCACACCGTACTCCTGCCAGGCAAACTGGTAGCCGGTTCGGCCCATGCCGCACTGAATCTCGTCAAGGATCAGGATCAGGTCCTTCTCGTCGCAGAGCGCGCGCAGTCCCTTCAGGAATTCCTCCGTAGCCGGGTAGATGCCGCCCTCGCCCTGCAGCGTCTCGAGAATAATCCCGCAGGTCTTATCCGTCACCTGCGCCTTCACACTCTCGAGATCATTGTAATCCGCGAAGCGCACGCCGCCGATCAGCGGCTCAAAGGGCTCGCGGTAGTGCGCATTGCCGGTCACGGAGAGCGCACCCAAGCTCCTGCCATGGAAGGAATGGTTCATCGCGATGATCTCATAACGGTCCTTCCCGTATTTTCCATAGGAATATTTTCGTGCGACCTTCAGCGCGCCCTCGATCGCCTCGGTACCGCTGTTCGTGAAAAATACTTTCTCCATGCCGCTGGCCTTTTTCACTTTCTGCGCGGCCTCCATCATCGGGACCGAATAGTACAGATTCGAAATATGGGTCAGCTTGTCGATCTGATCCTTCAGCGCCTGCGTGTATTTTTTATTATTATAGCCGAGCGACTGCACCGCGATGCCGGCCGCGAAGTCCAGATACTCTTTTCCATTTACATCATAAAGACGCACCCCTTCACCGTGATCCAGTACAATCTGGTAACGGTTATAGGTGTGGAGGACGGCCTCCTCTGCCTGCTCAATATACGAATTACTCATGATAAAATCTCTCCTCTCCGTCCCCCAGGATCGCCGTGCCGACGCCCCGGTTTGAAAATACTTCCATCAGTACGCTGTGCGGGATGCGCCCGTCTATGATATGGACACGGGATACGCCCGCCTCGATCGCGTCGATACAGTTTGCGAGTTTCGGAAGCATTCCTCCGCCGATCGTCCTGCCGCCGATCAGCTCTCTCGCCTCGCTGACGGAGATCTCGGAAATCAGGGAATCCTTGTCATTGAAATCGCGGTACACACCCTCGATATCGGTCAGGAACGCGAGTTTATTCGCCTTCACGGAACGCGCGATCGCACAGGCCGCGTCGTCGGCGTTGATATTGTAGGTCTCGAAATTTTCATCGAGGCCGATCGGACACACGATCGGAAGGAAATCCTTCTCCAGCAGGTCGTAGAGGATCTTCGGATTGACTTCCTCGATCTCTCCAACGTAGCCGATGTCCTGCCCGTCGGAATATTTTTTATGTACTTTCAGGAGGCCGCCGTCCTTTCCGCTGATGCCGACCGCCTTGACGCCGAGCTCCTGCACCATCGTCACGAGGCTCTTATTCACGCGGCCCAGAACCATCTCGGCGATCTCCATCGTGGCCTCGTCGGTTACGCGCAGGCCATTGACAAAATGCGGTTCCATGCCGACTTTGCCGACCCACTTGCTGATCTCCTTGCCACCGCCGTGAACGATGATCGGCTTGAAGCCGACGAGTTTCAAAAGTGTCACGTCGCTGATGACGCTTTTTTTCAGGTTTTCGTCGACCATGGCGCTGCCGCCGTACTTGACGACGATGATCTTCCGGTTGAACTTCTGGATATAGGGCAGCGCCTCGATCAGGACGGCTGCCTTCTCCATATATTTTTCGTAGTCTTCTCTCATGGGTTCCTCCTTGGCTAAGGGGCGCTCCGCCGCCGGACATATCTGACGCGGACTCGCTCTCGCTCAGTGTGCGGCGTAGCGGTACTAAGCTCGGTCTTCGCCTGACGGCTCGACTTCGCTAAGTGCCGACGCCGCACAATGGTCCGCTTTCAGATACATCCGGCGGCGGAGCTGGTTTATTGTCGGATGTCAGGTACGATAACTCCAGACAGTTCTCATTGCTAAATATCTGGAGAATGTCTCTATTTAAATTAAAATCCTTGTAGCTAAATTTATATTCTAACTGCGATAATCAGCGTTAATATTCACGTACTCGTGGGTCAGGTC
>JAJQCG010000105.1:16706-19589 GCA_021202815.1 Lachnospiraceae bacterium
CTTGACATCGGCGAGCGCGGTCACGTAATCTTCGGAGAGGATTTTTGTGGCGAGTTCTTCGCTGTAACCGGTCGAGACGCCGTTCTCGATGATTTTGATTTTGCCCGCGGCGCTCTCGAACCAGAGATCGACACGCTCGGGATCGAACTGCGCTCCGGAGTAGCCCATCGCGCAGAGGATGCGGCCCCAGTTGGCGTCGTGGCCGTAGATCGCGGCCTTGGTCAGCGTCGAGGTAACGATCGACTTTGCGAGGATCTTCGCCTGCTCGTGGGATTCAGCGCCGATGATTTTCGCCTCAAAGAGGCAGGTCGCACCTTCGCCGTCGCCGGCGATTTTTTTTGCGAGCTCGGTGTTGACGTAGTGGAGCGCTTCTTTAAAGGTATCGTAGTCCTCGCCCTCCGCGCAGATGACGGGATTTCCGGCCAGGCCGTTCGCGAGCAGCAGCAGGGTGTCGTTCGTCGAGGTGTCGCCGTCCACGGAGACCATATTGTAGGTATCCTGCACGTCATCGGAGAGGGCTTTCTGCAGCATTTCCCTCGTGATTGCGGCGTCGGTCGTGAGGAAGCTCAGCATCGTGCACATATTGGGATGGATCATACCGGAGCCCTTGCACATGCCGCCAATCGTGACGGTCTTGCCGCCGATTGTAATTTCCGCGCCGACGTATTTGGGCTTTGTGTCGGTCGTCATGATCGCGCGCGCTGCCTCAAGTCCGGCTTCTTCCGCAAACTGTTTTTCGGCCGCAAGCTTTGTGACGCCCGCCGCGATGCGGTCGATCGGGAGCTGCATGCCGATCACGCCTGTGGAGGCGACCAGCACAGAGTCCGCCGGAATATCCAGCGACGCTGCGGCGGCTTCGGCAGTCTTTCGGCAGTAGCCGTAGCCCTCCTCACCGGTGCAGGCGTTCGCGATGCCGGAATTGACGACGACGGCACGGGCGGGCTGTCCGCCGTACACAAGCGCCTGATCCCATTTGACCGGCGCGGCCTTGACGAGATTCGTCGTGAAGGTACCGGCTGTCACGCAGGGCGCTTCGCTGTAGATGAGCGCCATATCCTTCCTGCCTTTGTATTTGATTTCCGCCTCTACGGGCCCTGCCCAGTAAACCTTTGGTGCCGTCACGCCGCCCGTTATTTTTTTCATATATCCTCCTCTTCAATAAAAGCGGTAATGTTCTTTTCATTCAGGGTAAAATCATAGTAGTTCAGATCCTGCCGCTTCGTCCAGCCGATTTTGTTCCAGAATGCGTTTCCGATGTCATTCTTCGTGAAAGCGATCAGCGACACTTTATTGATCTGCTCCGCGCGCAGCGCTTCCATGCAGGCCACAACCATGGCCTTGCCGACGCCGTGACGGCGATAGCCCTTGCGCACGCAGACATGGTAAAAGCAGCCGCGTCTGCCGTCATGCCCGCAGAGAATCGCGCCGATCAGCAGATCGCCCTCCCAGGCCGTGACGCTCGTCGTCAGATTCCTTCTGAGAAAACGCTCCACGCCCTCGCGGGAGTCGTCGATGCTCCGGATGCCAAAGCCGCGAATCATCATCCAGAGCTCATATAATTTGTCGTAATCGTCTATGGTCATCACACGGATATCCATTTCCCAATTCCTCTCCATGCATTCAATCCGAACCGGTCAAATCCGCAGGAAATTTTCGTCTTCTTCCGCTCTTCATACAAAATCTGGTCGAAATAAAGTCTGTCATAGCCTGCGCCAAAGAAAAATGCCCCGAAAACAGTGCTGAATATGGCGATACAGGCAGTGCAATAATAAAATATAACTAAAATGCCATACTACGGGAACAGCGGCGGCATGCGCAGGCCCTCGGCCTCATCGAAGCCGAACAGCAGGTTCATGTTCTGCACCGCCTGACCGGCCGCGCCCTTGACCAGATTGTCCATCGCACCCATCATAACGATGCGTTTTGTCCGTGGGTCGATCTTAAAATTCGCATCCACAAAATTACTGCCCTCCACCCAGCGGGTCTGCGGGCAGACGCCCTCATCCAGCACGCGGACGAAAAATTCTTTTCCATAATATTGATCGTAAACGGCCTTTACCTCCTCATAGGAGATGTCCTTTTTCAGCGACGCGTAGGCCGTCACGAGAATGCCTCTCTGCATCGGCACGAGGTGCGGCGTAAAGCTGATCACGACCGGCTCGCCCGCCGCGTAGGAGAGCTGCTCCTCGATCTCCGGCGTATGCCGGTGGGAGGCCACCCCGTAAGCCTTGATATTCTCATTGACCTCACAGAAGAGATTGTCCACCTTCGCCCCGCGGCCTGCGCCGGAGGTGCCGGATTTCGCGTCGATGATGAGCGTATTCGGGTCGATCAGGCCCTCCTTCACGCAGGGATAGACGGAAAGGAAGCTGCAGGTCGGGTAGCAGCCGGGGTTCGCGATCAGCCGCGCCTTCTTTACGGCCTCACGGTTAACCTCGCAGAGTCCATAGACGGCCTCACCGATGTACTGCGGAGCCTTGTGCTCGATGCCGTACCATTTCTCATAGACCGATACGTCCTTGATCCGGAAATCCGCGCTCAGGTCAATGATCTTTACCTTATTTAAAATATCCTCATTCACGAGGGAAGCGCAGATCCCCTGCGGCGTCGCCGTGAAAATCACGTCCACCGCCTCCGCCATCGCCGCCATATTGTCGTCCAGGCATTTCGCATCCACCAGCTGAAACATGTTCTGATAGACCGAGGCATAGGCTTTATCTACATAGCTCCGGGAGCCGTACCACGCGATCTCCACATCCTTGTGCCCGCGCAGCAGCCGCACAAGCTCCGCCCCCGCATAGCCGGTTGCCCCGATAATTCCCGCTTTTTTCACATTATTTACCTCTCAATCCTGCCCCTTTGCCGGAACTTTCCTATCATAAA